>CATXJW010000003.1 GCA_958370325.1 uncultured Collinsella sp.
CGGAAAGCACATTAAGTGCTTTCCTTTGCGTGCGGAACTCGCGACAAACTTAACCCCCGCCCCCGGCCCCGGAGACCCTCCCTGCCGTCACTTTGTTCGAAGACTTTGTTGCTCGCCGCTTCGCGGCTCGAGGTCCCCGTTCTCCTCGGCGGGGTTGTCTGATGGTCTTGTTGAACTTCGGCCTTTGGCTCAAAGAAAAACGGGGGATGCGATCTGCATCCCCCGTTTTTGTTGCGGTTACTCTAAGTCAATAAATTTGGTGCTTATGACATGGCCGTCTTTGACGAGCATTCTGGCCATGGTGGGGCCTCGGCTGCCTCTGGGGTAGCTGGCGCTGCCGGGATTGAGGACCAGGCAGCGGCCCACTTGGGCTTCTTTGGTTACGTGGGTGTGACCGTTGATGGCTACGTCTACGGATCCCACGGGCAGGTCTTCGCGGTAGTGGGCTACAGCGAATTTGAGGCCTTCGTAGGTAAAGAGGGCCAGACGGTCAACATCCGGGCCGTAGTCGCGGTAGTAGTCGTTGTTGCCTAGGACCGCTCGCACGGGGGCGATGGTGCATAGATGCTCGTAATCCATCTCTGACGTGAGGTCTCCGGCGTGGATGATTAGATCTGCGCCCTTGAGCTCGTCCAGAAGCGCGGGCGAAAGATAGCCGTGGGTGTCCGAGATGATGTCGATGCGCTTGGCGCTTGCACTGTTCATGGGATCCCTTCTGCAAAACCGATTCGACGTATATACAAAAAGCCCCACGGCTCCGCAGACAATTGGTCTACAGGGCTGCGGGGCCAGTGTGCTAGAGGCTCAGGGCCTTCTTGAGCGGCACAACGCGGCGGCGCGAAACCGGCACGCGTTCGTCGACGCCCGTAATGCCCAGTTGGATAGCGCCCGAGGGCACCGTCTCGACATCCGTGACGCACGCCAAGTTGACGATATAGCGGCGATGAACGCGAAAGAAGCCAAAGTCGCAAAGCTTGGCCTCGAACTGCGCCAGCGAAGTCGTCGATAGAAAACGATCATCGACGGTATAGATACAGGAGTAATCGTCCTTGGCCATGATGAAGCGAATGTCATCCACGGGAATGAGGACCTTACGGCCGCCCTTTTCCACCGGAATGCGCTCGATGGTGGCCTTGCTGTCCGTGACGGGCTTGGCGCGCTGCATGACCTTCTCGATCGCGCGATCCAGGCGTGCCTCCTCAACCGGCTTCATTAGGTAATCGACGGCATCTACGTCGAACGCCTCGACGGCATGATCGCTATACGCAGTCACAAACACAATCGCCGGCGGATTCTTAAGCTTATGCAGTGCCTCGGCAAGCTGCAGACCAGAAGCACCGGGCATCGAGATATCGAGAAATACGACATCGACGCGGCTTTCCATCAACATCTCAATGGCGGAGCGGACGCTCGACGCCTCAGTGATCGTGCCGATCTTGCCCGTCTGCTCGAGCAAGAAGCGAAGTTCCGAACGGGCCGGGGCCTCATCATCCACAATCATCGCACGCAGCATAGGGATTAAACCTTTCGTCAACAAACTACGCCGGGCATCCGCCGCTTGGCGTTGAGCCCATAGCCTTTTATTTTACTCTTGAATGTCAAAGATGCTCTCTGACAAATCAAGGTGCAGGAGCACTTTGGTGCCCTTGCCCGGCGCCGATTCGACGCGCGTATAAGAGTGCGGTCCATAAAAGCGATGGATGCGCTCAGAAATATTGTGCATGGCCACACCGGCGCCGCCGCCTTGCGGGGAACTGGCATCGGGGCGGGCGGAGCGCTCATCAAACAGCCTGGCGGCGGTGCCCTCGTCCATGCCCACGCCGTTGTCGGCTACGGCAATCAGGATTGCGTCGTCGCCGTCTTGATGGACGGTCACGTCGATCCGCAGGGCATCGTCATCGCCCATGCCATGCCGCACGGCGTTCTCGACGATGGGCTGGATTACAAAGGCCGGGACCAACGTGTCCTCGACATCCTCGGAGACATCGAAGGTCGCCAGTACGCGGTCCTCGCCAAAGCGCGCCTTCTCAAACGTCAGGTAGCGCTTGGTCTGGGCAACCTCGCGCGAGACCGGGATAAGCGACCCCGAGTTGTCGAGCGTGGCGCGATAGAACGAGGAGAACTCGCGCAGCAGCTCGCGGGCACGCAGCGGATCGGTGCGTGTAAACGACGCGATGGTGTTGAGCGTGTTAAACAGAAAGTGCGGATTGATCTGCGCTTGCAGAGCACGAACCTCGGCACGGGCCGTGAGCTCCTTTTGCACCTCGAGCTCGTGGATGGCGAGCTGCGTGGACAGGATCTCGGCAAAACCCGAGGCGAGCGCATACTGGGTGCGGTCTACGGCGCGCGGGGTCTTGTAGTAGAACTTGAGCGTGCCGACGGTGCGATCGCCCACCTTGATGGGCGCGATGATACCGGCGGGAACATGGTTGTGCGAACCGTCCGAACCCACCACGTCCACCACGCGGTTGAACGACTGCACGATGCCGTGCTCAATAACGTAGCGCGTGGCAAGCGTGTGGATGGGCGAATCGGGCAGCAGCTTTTCCTCGAACTCGCCCGCGCAGGCCAGCACGTTGCCCTCATCGGTGATGGCAACGGTCATGGCACGTGTCTCGGGCAGGATACGCCGGCACACCAAAAGCGCCGATTCCTGCGTCAGACCGCCCTTAATGTCCTCGAGCATGGCCGAGGCAACCGAGAGCGTCTCCTCGGTGTACTGGGAGCGTACCGAATCGGGATTGAGCGTCAAAAAGATAAAGATGCACAGGAAGATGCACAGCAGCGCGCAGGCAATCACCGTGGCAATCGGCTCAATGCCAGTCGCCAGGGCAAAGATAAAGTACGCCAACACGCAAACGGCGCAGACAACGGCGATGATGCGAAAGATTGAAATTGAATTATCGCGCTGGGCGCGGCGGTCGATCATTCAGCCCCCTCCAGGATGCTAATCAGTTGTGCGTCGCGCCAAAGTTCGTCCATGATCTTGGGCCAGAAACTCTGAAAACGCAGGTAGCTTGCGGCGTTTTGGCGGGCATAGGTCTTGGCCTCGTCAATACCATGACGCCAGATGCGCAGATACCCCTCGTGCTCGCGGGTAAACATGCTGCGAACCATGGCGGTCTTGCGCACGCGGTCGTCGAGCTCGCGCGAGATCCACGGACCCGGATAGGGCATGAGCGATGCGGCCGTAACCGGAATGAGCTCCTTTTGGTGCGCAGCGAACGTCAGCTTGGCCCGCTCGTAGTACCAACGGTACACGTCCTGCATAAAGCGCGGCGAGCGCTTCTCGGACTCGGGCGGCAGGTGGCGCACGGCCCACTCGTTATCGAACCACACGTCATAGCCGAACATGCGCATGTTAAACAGGTAGTCCAGATCCTCGCCGCGGGTGATAAACGGGTCGAAGGCCACACGCGTAAAGGCGCGGGCGTGCAGGGCCATCAGGCCGCCGCATACGTAATTGGAGCGCGAGATGCGGGTGCCCGAGAGCGCCTTTTTCATCCAGCGATTGAACTCGATACGCTTGGTCCACCAGCGATGGCAAATGCCCACTTTGTCCGTGGGAGCCAGCGGCGACCCGTCGCGATCGTAAAAGTATCCGCTCTTGACTAAAATCGGCAGGCCCTGACGCGTCTGCTGGCCCAGCGCATAGGTCGCACGCTTCATAAAGTCGGCATCGATGACGGTCTCGTCGTCATCCAAAAACACAACCGCGTCGTGCCCCAGCACCGCCGCGCAGGCAAGACCCATGTTGCGGATGGCGCCGTAGCCGCGCAGGCTCACGCACTCGCCCGAGCCTTTGGGCGCAATCTGTGCCACGCGGTCGGCAACACGCGAAGCCTGAGTATTGGTAACGACGGTGACCTTAAGTGTGGGATGCGCATTAACGATTTCGTGCACGCGATGGGATACGTCGGCCGTGGCAGAAACCGGACAGACCACCAAGAGAATGATGCGCGGAATGTCGCGCACCTGTTCGAGTGAAGTCAGGCAGCGATCGAGTTCCGGGTTGGCGGCATTGAGCGACGTCGAGTGATCGTAGGTGCCGGGAGCGTTTGCTTGGGTATCATCGCCCGCCCAATATGTTGGGATCACAACCGTGGCGTTCATACCTTTACCCTCCTTGCAACACAAAAACGGGGCGCCGCCAAACACAGGCGACGCCCCGCGACCTAGCTGATTCCATCATACCCACTTGGGCTAAACATTGCTCGGAAGTCAGAATGATTTATGCGGCTACTTCCAAAAGAGTACTGCAGATAGGCACAATTGCTGTACTGAGCCCGGTTGCCTTACGCCGCCGCCTGAGCCATGCGGGACAGACGGACCAGCAGCACAAAGCCAACAACCAGCAGAACGCCAATAGAAAGGACGCCCAGCGACGGGTTGCCGGTCAGCGAGGTGACAACCGACACCAGGAAGGTGCCCATAACGCTTGCGTAACGGCCAAAGATATCGAAGAAGCCGTAGTACTCGTTGGACTTTTCCTTGGGAATAATGCGGCCGAAGTAGCTGCGGCTGAGCGCCTGCACGCCGCCTTGGAACAGGCCGACCAAAATAGCGAGCACCCAGAACTCAAAGGCGGTCTTTAGGAAGAACGCGGCAAAGAGCACGATGCCCATGTAGGCGGCGACGGCCACCAAGATCATATTGAGTGTGCCCACGCGACCGGCGAGCTTGCCGTAGATGATGGCGGACGGGAAGGCCACAAACTGCGTGACGAGCAGTGCCAGCACCAGCTGGGTCGAGTCGATGCCCAAAGCCGATCCGTAGCTGGTTGCCATGGAAATGACCGTGTGCACACCGTCGATGTAGAAGAAGAACGCGATCATGTAGACCAGCACGGTCTTGTTGTGGGCGATTTCGCGCATGGTATGTCCGACCTCGGAGAACACGCCGCCCACGATGTGGCCGATGGTGTCCTGGGGACCGCGCTCGCGACCGTACTTTTGCTTATAGGTGCGAATGAGCGGCAGGGTAAAGATGAGCCACCAGGCACCGGTGATGATAAACGACAGACGCGTTGCCAGCATGGTGGGGACGCCAAGAGCGGGGCCACCCATGATAAGCGCCAGGCAGATGATGAACGGCACGGTGGAGCCGATGTAGCCCCAGGCATAGCCCGAGCTGGACACGGCGTCCATGCGCTCGTCGGTGGTAATGTCGGGCAGCATGGCATCGTAGAACGTCATGGAAGAGTTAAGGCCGATGGTGCACAGCACGTACACGGTCAAAAATGCCATGGCGGACATGGGGATAGCCTGCGCCAGGCAAAGAACCAGGCCCGTGAGGAAGAAGCCCAAGAAGAACTTGATCTTGTTGCCGGCGTAATCGGCAAGCGCGCCCAGAATGGGCATGAGCATGGCAATGACTAGCGAGGCAATCGTCTGCGCGTTGCCCCAGGCGACCACCAGGTCTGCCGAGGAAGCACCGGTATTGATGGCGTTAAAGTAGATGGGCACCACCGAGGTATTGAGCAGCACGAGGGCCGAGTTGCCCACATCGTACATAACCCAGTTACGCTCGAGCTTGGTGTATTTCATGGACAGGGCCCCTTCGTATTCGCCCGATATACAGTTAGTTCATCGTACCCCAATTGTCCAGAGGCGCCGGTAAGGATTCGGCAAAGGGGCACGCACGAGCCCTACTCCTCGCGGTCGAACTCTTCGTCGGCGCCGAGCACGCGACCGCTGTAATTGACGTGGTTGGTCACGGCTTCCATATCGCCGGTCTCGATAAAGCGGGCGACCGTGCACTCGTAATCGACCAGCGCGCGGTCAAAGACCTCGGGGAAACTCTCGTTCGAGACCTCGTCAGTAAAGGGGTTCTTCCATGCCAAGTGGCCCAGGTTGCCGGTACGCTCGGGCAGCTCGGTCGTCACGCGGTGCGCAAGGCCGTCGAGCAGCGAATAATCGTGCACCAAGCCCTCGAGCAGGGCAATCGCGCGCGTCTTGGCCGAACCGGCCGGCTCGATAGTGCGGTAGAGCAGCTGCATGTCGGCTACAGCGCCGGCGTACTCCCCCGCCGGGATGTCGATACCGTACACGCGCCCGGCGACGTAGCTCATCAGCACACCGGCCACGCGATTGATGCGGTCGGTGGTGACGATCTCGCCCGCCGGCGGATAATCCTCGACCGTGGCCCCGTCACGTTTAAGCTGCAGCATCAGCACGTCCAGGTCGCTTTCGAGCACAGCGTGAACTTGACTGCCCGAAGCCTCGAGCTCGGGGTCGGACTCAACAATGCCAAACTGCTGCTCGTAGACAAAGGGGTGGGCATTGCGGTCGAGCACATAGTGCGACAGCAGGCCCAGCGCAAAGGCGCGACCCAGGTTGGCATCGCGCGGCTGCAGGTGCGACACGCCGTCGCGCAGGCACGAGAACTGGCGCGACATGCGCGAGCGGTGCATAACCTGAGCAAGCAGCGTGCAGTCGGAGATGCGCGGCGTGAGCATGTGGAAGAAAAACGGGTCGGGACCTTGGTTTCCCAGGATAAAGGCGATGCGCTCCTCGTCGGACGTGATAACGCCCTGCGGAAGACGGTCGATGCTTTCCTCGCCAAACAGATGATGCGTAATGAGCGCGGGCATAATGATCCTTTCGATTTCATTCGATGTCACCCATTATGCCCACCGTGCGGTCATGCCAAACCTGCGGCGGTAAACGATGGTGTGCAGCCCGCCTACGCAAGCCCCAGGTGCGCCTTGACCTCGGCGGCGCGACGGCGGGACACGGGCACCGTCGAGCTCACGCGGTCGAGCCTGAGCTCCATCAGGCCCGTGGAGCCGATCTCGACATTATGTACGTCTTCCAAATTGACCAGATAACTGCGGTGGACACGAATAAAACCCTCGGAGGCCAAGCGCCGCTCGAGCGAGGAAATCGACTCATTGATCAGGTATGTTCCCTCGGCGCAAACGGCGTTGCAAAAATCGGCACGCGCCTCAAAGTAGCAGACATCCGCCACGGGAATGAACACCTTTTTGCCCCCGCGATCCACCGTCAGGCGCAAAGGCTGGCGCGGAGCATGGACGACACGGCGAGCGCCCAGGGCAGTCTCGATCTTGTCGAGTGCCTTTGACAAGCGGGCATCCTCGACCGGTTTGACGATGTAATCGACAGCATCGAGGTTATAGGCATCGGCCGCGTACTCGGCAAATGCCGTCACAAACACCACGACCGGCGGCGTCTTTAGGTTCTGCAGCGTCTCGGCAAGCTCAATTCCCGAGCGACCGGGCATGGTAATGTCTAAAAACAGCACGTCGGGCTTGTTCGATAGAATCGACTCCACGGCTTCGGTGACATTGCCCGCCTCGGCAATCTGACCCACACGCGCATCCTTTTCCAACAGATAGCGTAGCTCAGCCCTAATCGGAGGCTCATCATCAACCACCAGGATTTTCCAGCCTTCGGACATATGCGCTTCCCCTCTTTTTCTCTCAATCCAACCGCGCGCTACACCGTCAGCGGCGCCGGCTCATGCGGCTCGCCGTTCAACTCAACGATGACCTGTGTTCCCACGCCCTCCTGGGACTTCACGCGCATGCCGGAATCTTCTCCGTAAAAGAAATGGATGCGCTGAAGTACGTTGAAAAGCGCCAGACCGCAACCTCGCTTGATGGAGCCGTCGGCGGTAATGCTCTCGGGCTCCTCTCGGCGATGCTGCTCAAACAGATGCGCGCAGACCTCTTCGCTCATACCGATGCCGTCGTCTTCGACGATGATCTCCAAACCGTCATCGGTCTCGAAAGCCCTTACATGAATAGAAAGCGGCTCGGTCTCGCGCTGCGCATGCTTGATACAGTTTTCGAGCAGCGGCTGCAAGATAAACGGCGGTACCAGGCTGTCGCGCACCTCAAAGTCGATGTCGACCGAGACGCGCAGACGGCCGTCGCCATACCGGGCCTGCATAAGATTGATATAACGAGTGCCCTGTTCCACCTCGTGCTCGAGCGTGGTGAGCGTATCGGAGTCAGAAAGCGTCTGACGGTAATAATTGGAAAAATCGATCAGCAGCGATCGCGCCTTGTCGGGCTCGGTTCGAACGAGCGACACGATGGTGCTGATGGTATTGAATAGAAAATGCGGGTCGACC
Organism: uncultured Collinsella sp.; assembly: GCA_958370325.1. Classification (GTDB taxonomy): domain Bacteria; phylum Actinomycetota; class Coriobacteriia; order Coriobacteriales; family Coriobacteriaceae; genus Collinsella. Next base: position 8,098 of record CATXJW010000003.1, read on the forward strand.
TGCGACTGCAGGGCGCGAAGCTCCACGCGGGCCGTGAGCTCGTCCTGGCGCTCGAGCTCAAAGCTGGCGAGCTGCGTGGAAATGAGATCGGCAAAGCCCGAGGCCAACGCCGTCTGGCGCATATCGATGCTGCTCAGGCGGGGGTAATACAGCTCGAGCGTGCCCACGCAATGCCCGCGCACGGTCAGCGGCGCGACAATGCCGGCGCGCAGACGGGGAAAATAGCCGCCCGTCTCATTGGAGGCGTCGCGCGAAAATACACTCTGTTCGCCGGACTCGATCACGTTGAGCGTGGTCTTGAGCACGACCGGGGTGCCGGCAGGGCACTTTGCCGAGTCCTCGCCCCAGCTTGCCAGCACCTGTTTGCCATCGGTAAAGCAGATGGCAGAGGCGATGGTCTCGGACAGGATAATTTTAGAGGCGCCCAGGGCCGCTTCGGGCGTAAGGCCGCGCGACGTGTAGGCGAATATTTTTGATGCGATGGCGAGCGTACGGTCGGTTGCGCTCGATGTGAGGTCGTCGGGGACCACAAAGACATACGAGAAAAAGAAGCACAGCATGACCAGGCCGGCAATAACGACAACGCCCGGAACGGGATTGGGATTATCGGTTAAATCCCAGATAAGCAGCAGGATAAGCGCCGGAACGACAATACCGAGCAGGATGGCCTGAACCACATGCTGGGCCGTACGAAAGACCTTGGTAGAGTTGTAGCTCTTGCCCAGAATCAGCCTGTTTAAATCCACCGTCATCCCCTCTTGTCCGTAGCACCCATAGCAATAAAGAGGGCCGCAAGCGACCCTCTCCATTGCATTATGCAATCAAAAACTGTGTTTTACATCAAGCCATCGACAAACGGTATCTTAGGCGCTGTATTTGTTAGCCTCACCAAAAGTGCCAGCCTCGACGATCCAGCCGTCCTTCATGATGACGTCCATGTTGTCGGTGTTGAGCACGTGGATGTCGGCGGCGACGTCACCGTTGACAACCAGCAGGTCGGCGCACTTGCCGGCCTCGATGGAACCGGTCTCGTCCTCGATGTGGCACATCTTGGCACCGTTGAGGGTGGCGCAGGTGATGGTCTCGACCGGAGTGAAGCCGATCTTGTCGACGAACTCGTACATCTCCTCGATGGAGCAGGTGCCGTACGGGGTGACGAAGGAGAAGGAGTCGGAGCCGATCGTCATGACGACGCCGCGCTTCTTGGCCTCGCGCAGGCAGTCGTAGTTGCGCTGCAGCTCCTTCTCGACCAGGGTGCCCTCGTACTTGTCGTGCAGCTCGGGGACGTAGACGGGCGGATAGGTGGCGTACCAGGTGGGCAGGAAGGCGATCGTCGGGGTGAAGAAGGTGCCCTGCTCGGCCATGAGGTCCATGGTGCGCTCATCGATATCGAAGCCGTGAATCAGCTGCTCGCAGCCAAAGCGGACGGAATCGTAGGCGGCGGCGTGGTTGTTGTAGCAGTGACTCCACACGGGGATGCCGACCATCTTTGCCTCTTCGACCACGGCCTGGATCTCCTCGGAGCAATAGTGCTGGTCGCGACCGGAATCCCAACGCCAGATGCCGCCACCGGTAGCCCAGATCTTGATGGCATCGGGGTTCTCGCGCAGGCGACGACGGACGGCCTTGCGCAGATCCCAAGGACCATCGACCTGGTCGCCCCAGGGATGGGATTCCTTGTTGAGCTCCTGGGTGCAGTGGTGGGAGTCGCCGTGACCGGCAACGCGGCAGAAGCCCAGACCGGTGGCCAGAACGCGCGGGCCCTTAAAGACGCCCTTGTCGATGCAGTCACGGATCTGGATACCAAAGCGGCCGATCTCGCAGACGGTAGTGAGGCCGTGGGTGAGGCAGTCGTAGGCCTGCTTGACAGCGACGGCCTGCTTCTCGAGGAGCGGCTGCATGACCCAATCGGTGTCATCGTCGGTCAGGTTGCCCGAGAAGTGCAGGTGGGTGTCGATCAGGCCGGGAAGGACGGTCTTGCCAGCGGCGTCGATAACCTCAACGCCCTCGGGAAGGTCTTGCATAGCACCGGCATACTCGATCTTGCCGTTGTCGTCGACGAGAACGAGGGAGTTCTCGACCGGCTCGGCACCGGTACCGTCGATGAGCTTGCCGCCAACGATTGCGTACTTAGTGAACATGGTTCCTCCTTATGGATCCATATAGTGGGCGAGGCCATGTTGGGTTATGGCCTCACAAAGCTACCCAAGTGGTGCCGGGTTCGGTGCGCGGAAGAGAGGGGTCCGCGCACCCGATCCGCCCCGGCTAGGCGTTATTTTTTGCGGGAATTGGTGAAGGCCATGAGGGCCAGGCCAACGGCCAGCCAGCCGATCACGATGCTCCACTCCACCATGTTGAGGGAGGCGGGAGAGAACGGGACCACGAGCAGGCCGATGATGACGGCGCAGGCAGCGACAGCGAGGCTGATGCCAAACTTGCCGCCGGGCACCTCGTAGGGACGAGGCAGGTCGGGCTCGGTGAAGCGCATGCGCAGGCAAGCGAGGGCGACCATGCCGCAGGAGAAGATGAAGGCGAGAGCCGACACGTTGGTCAGAGGGATGAGCATGTTCTTGCCCAGGAACGGGCCGATGACGGTGATGACGCCCAGAACGGCGCAGGCGAGCTTGGGAGCGCCGGACTTGGGATCGACCTCGGCGAACTTCTCGGGCAGCTGGCCCTTGCGGCCCATGGCGAGCATGATGCGGCTCGTGGCGCCGTAGAAGGAGTTCATCGGGCCCATGGGTCCAAGCGTGGCGATGACGAGCATGGCCAGGTACAGGAGCATGTTGATGCCCTTGAGGCAGGCAAGCGCGGGAACCGGGCTCTTAACAAACTCATGCCAGTCGAGGATGGTGCCGAACGAGTAGATGCAGACCATGTAGAAGCCGCCGGCGGCCAGCAGGGCCAGGGAGATGATCTTGCCGAACTTGTTCCAGTTGAGACCCTCGGCTGCTTCCTCAGCCTGCTGAGGAATGGTATCGAAGCCGGCGTAGAAGAACGGGGTCAAAACCAGGACCGACACGATGCCGGCGAACAGGCTGGTGCCCTCGGTAGCGGGCTTGCCGCCGCCAGCACCGGTGACCTGGGAGAACACGGGCATGGCGTGTTCCGGCGAACCGGTGAACAGCGAGACACCCATGGCGAGCAGCATGCCGCAGAGCAGAGCCTTGGTCAGGAAGGCCTGGAGCTTGGCGGCCGAGCTGGCACCGCGGAAGTTGAGGAAGATGACGTAGACTGCAAAGCCGAGCGCGATTAGCGTCGGGAACAAGTAAACGTCGGCGCCCAAGATGGTGTAGAGCTTGACGGCGCGCAGCCACTCAAGACCGGGCAGGCTGCCGAACATCTCGGACACGAGGGTCGAAATGGCGATGGCCTCCCACGGGCACAGGATGCCGTTGCCCAGGGCCAGGAGCCAACCGGTGATGTAGCTCAGCGTACGGCCAAAGCTACGGTCGACATACTCGACGATACCGCCCGAGATGGGGATAGCAGCCGTGAGCTCACCGAAAACAGCTCCGACGGGCACGAGGAAGATTGCACCCAAGAGGAATGCGATCATAGCGGGAACGGGACCACCGCCCACGACCATCCAGTCGCCGACCTGCAGGACCCAGCCAGTTCCGATGATGGCACCGAAACCGATGGTGAAGAAGTTCCAGAGCGAAAGCGTTTTCTTCATGCCGCCGTTACCTTCGACTGCAACTTCTGCGTTCTTGTCCGCCATTGTTCCCCTCCTTTCCTTATTGACGCCTCTTTGGCGTCACCCCTTGCGCGGTCTGTTTTACCGCGCGCTTTTATTTCGTGGCTTTAAGATACGGCCTTGGCACAGCAGCGCCGCTTGCGACTCGACCGAAGGCAGAACTGCAAAACGAGCGGCGCTGTTTTTGGGACGAACGGCGCGGTTTGCCACTCATTGTTGCCGCCCGTCCGACGGGCGTACGCTCATCGGACGCATATAGAGATGTTTTTGAAGCCGTGCGTTTTGCGCCTTTCGTACCGTTTACCGAGCTTTTGACGCGCAGACCCATTTGTTGCACATCTTTTTTGTAGGATAGACAGGTTATACATGAGACAAGGCGGTACGAATGGCATACGGACACAACGACGGTGATCAACGGCGACAAAGCGTTCGCCTTGCTGGCCGCACCACGCCGACGCCTAGAAGTGCCACGAGCAGCAATCCGCAACGCCCTCAAGAGCAACCCAGGCCTTCGTCTCGGCAGCAAACAAGCAGAACACGGCAGAGTGGCCGTCCGAGCACGGGCACAAGCGCGCAGCAAGATAGCCGCCTGGGCGCGCGCACTCGACAGCGCCAGGCCGAGGTTCCGCAACTGCGCTGCAACGGCGCACGTCAGCCCGGCATCCATATCAACCGCTTCTTTTCGCATCCCCAAGGCGGACGCGACGGCAAGCCCTACCGCTCGACATCGTACGTGAATGCCCCCGCCCTGCCGGCTCGTCGACTTTGCCTCGCACTGTGCTCTATCCTCATCTGTCTGGTCTTTGTGCTTATGAGCTCCTGTATGTCCCACGGCTCGGCCGGTCTCGAGCCCACCGCCGAGGACAAGCTGCTCAAGGCGCCCGTCGCGCCCGGTTATTCTTTCGCCTTTTCGACCCCGCGCTCGCAATGGCAAGCCGGCACGATGCCCCATATCTATCAGATCGACCCTGCATGGTCGGAGCTGCCTTACGCCGGCGGTACCATCCGCCAAAATGCCTGCGGGCCTACGTGCCTCACCATGGTCTATATCTTTAAGACGGGACGCACCGATATGACCCCCGTCGATATGTGCGCGCTTTCCGAGGCGGGCAATTACGCCCCCACCGGTGCAACCGAATGGTCGTTTATGACGAGCGGCGCGTGGCAGCTGGGACTTAACGGAACGGAGCTCCATAACGATCGCGACTCGATGACTCAGGCGCTGCGTTCGGGAGCGCCCGTCATCGCCGCCGTTCGGCCGGGCACCTTTACCAGCGTTGGACACTACATTGTGCTTTACGGTATTGACGACGCCGACCAGATTGGAGTCTTCGATCCCAACTCGGCCAGCCGCAGCGCCCGCCGCTGGGGCGTCGTAGAGGTCCTTAACGAAGTCGAAGCCATGTGGGCCTACTACTAGTCATTGGGTAGTCATTGGGGACAGACTTAAATGAGTAGCCCCAGGCTGCCAGGAACTGCTGGCACGGAAAGCGCACCCCGCTTTGAAGTTCGATAGCGGGGTGCGCTTTCCGTTAGCGGCCTGTTTGGGAAGCTGGGGGCCACTTTTCGGCCAAATTCCGGGATGTATTTTCCGGTTGAGGGCCTCAAAGGAAACTGTGCCCCGCTTTGGGCACTCATTGTGGGATGCACTTTCCGCAGTTGATTGGTGCCACTCATTTAAGTCTGTCCCCAATGACTAGTGCCACTCATTTAAGTCTGTCCCCAATGACTACCGATAGCAAAAGCCCCGCAGTCGGAGCGGACTGCGGGGCTCATGAAGAGAGGCTAGTTTGTGGGCGTCTTGCCTGGCGCCCACGAGAGAGGCAACAGAGTAGAGGCTACTCGTGGATGCGGGTACCGGAGAGACCGGCCATGGTCTCGGCGGCCTTGTCCAGGGCGCCGATGATGCAGGTGCGGCCCTTGCGGGAACGGGCGAACTTGATGGCGGCGCGGACCTTGGGCTCCATGGAACCCTTGCCGAACTGACCCTCGTCGGCCAGGCGCTCGGCCTCGTCGGCGGTGAGGTCCTCGAGCTCCTCCTGGTTGGGCTTGCCAAAGTTGATGGCGACATGCTCAACGGCAGTCAGCAGGAACAGAACGTCAGCGTCGCAGTCCTCGGCCAGCAGCTCGCCGCCCAGGTCCTTGTCGATGACGGCGGGAACGCCCTTGTAGCAGCCCTTGTTCTCGTAGTCGCGGACGACGGGGATGCCGCCGCCACCGCAGGCGATGACGATGAACTCGTTGTCGAGCAGGTTGAGGATGGAGTCAGCCTCGACGATCTTCTTGGGATCGGGAGAAGCGACGACGCGACGCCAGCCGCGACCGGAATCCTCGACGAAGACCTTGGAAGGATCCTCGGCCATGAACTCCTTGGCCTGCTCCTCGGTGTAGAAGGGGCCGATCGGCTTGGTCGGGTTCTTGAACGCGGGATCGTCGGGATCGCACTCGATCTGGGTGACGACGGTAGCGGCGTGCCAACGCTTATAGCGCTTGTGCATCTCGCGGCCGATGCCCTGCTGCAGGTGATAACCAATGTAGCCCTGGGACATGGCGCCGCACTCGGGCAGCGGCATCTCGGGGGTGCCGATGGCGTCGTGGGCAGCGGCGAAGGCGTTCTGGATCATGCCGACCTGCGGGCCGTTGCCGTGGGTGATGATGATCTCGTTACCCTGCTCGATAAGACCAAGGAGGGCGTGGGCGGTGTTGCCCACGGCCTCGATCTGCTCGACGGGGTTGTTGCCGAGGGCGTTGCCGCCAAGGGCGACGACAATACGATCGGGCTTGCCAAGAGGCTTAGACATTGCTGGAATCCTTTCTGTAAAAGGCCTACAACCCATTAATAACCCGCGTCCGTGCGATACGCGAGTTTATTAAGGTTTATATTCTCTTTATCGCTCATTTTATTCATTTTGAAAATAACGGAACGGTGAACGGTCGTTTTTACCCGCTCAGCGTAAAGAACCCCAGCTCACGCATATCTACGCCATTTACGTGCAACTTTATTTAAATAGAGCAGGGATTAGACCGGATTATGCAAACTATATCTTTGCTAAACATAAAACGGACAGCGCAAAATCTTACTCGCACTATACGAGATTCTATGCACTTATAAGACGAGTATGCACCCCTGCAAAAACATGGGGCTTTTCATCCAGCATAAGGAATAAAGAAGAGCTCCGAAAAGGCAACCAGCCCCAATGCACGGGGACAAAAGACGGCAACAGCCAAGTCCCCCATCTATCTCCAAAGTGGCGCGAGGTTTCGCGGCAAAGCCGCGAAACAGCGAAGGGGACAAAAGCCCCCCACAACCACGCCCTTCATCCGCCCACACAATCCGAGGACGTAGTCGTAGCAGGATCTGAGGGCTAACCTTCGCGGACACTCCGCAGGACGAAAGAACCCCCGCCGCACGTAGTGCGCAGCGGGGGTTCTTTCATGTCCGAGGACGTCCGCGAAGGTTAGCCCTCAGATCCTGCGGTGGGAGACCTAGGCCTCGTTGTACACCGTCTTGAGCTTCAGCAGGTGCTGATAGCGGTCCATAGCGGCCTGCTCATTCTCCTTGAAGAGCTCCTCGGCGCGCTCGGGGAAGGAACGCGTCAGCGAAGCGTAACGGGCCTCGTTCATCAGGAACTCCTGATAACCGCCCGCGGGCTCCTTGGAATCGAGCGAGAACTTCTTGCCGGCAGCAGCCTCGGGGTTGAAGCGGAAGAGGTTCCAGTAACCGCACTCGACAGCCTTCTTCATCTCGGCCTGGCAGTTCTGCATGCCGCCCTTCTTGATGGAGTGCATCTCGCAGGGGCTGTAGCCGATGATGAGGGACGGGCCGTCGTAGGCCTCGGCCTCGTGAATGGCCTTGAGGGTCTGAGCCGGGTTGGCGCCCATGGCGACCTGCGCCACGTAGACGTAGCCGTAGCTCATGGCGATCTCGGCCAGGGACTTCTTCTTGGTCACCTTACCGGCAGCGGCGAACTGAGCAACCTGGCCCAGGTTCGAGGCCTTGGAGGCCTGACCGCCGGTGTTGGAGTAGACCTCGGTGTCGAAGACGAAGACGTTGACGTTGTGGCCGGAAGCCAGGACGTGGTCCAGGCCACCGAAGCCGATGTCGTAGGCCCAACCGTCGCCGCCGAAGATCCAGAAGGACTTCTTGGTGAGGTAAGCCTTGTCGGCGAGGATCGCCTTGGAAGCGTCGCAGCCGCACTTCTCGAGCTCGGCAACGTAGGCAGCGGCAGCGGTCTTGGAGGCCTCGGTGTCGTTGACGGAGTCGATCCAAGCCTGGCCGGCGGCCTTGAGCTCATCGGACGGACCATCGGCAGCGATGATGTCCTGGGTAGCGGCGATCAGCTTGTGCTGAACGGCCTCATAGCCAACGGCCATGCCCAGACCATGCTCGGCATTGTCCTCGAACAGGGAGTTGTTCCACGCCGGGCCGTGACCGTCCTTGTCCTTGCAGTAAGGAGCGGTGGCAGCGGGGTTGCCCCAAATGGAGGAGCAGCCGGTGGCGTTGGAGATGAACATGCGGTCGCCGGCAACCTGGGTCACCAGACGTGCATAGGCGGTCTCGGCGCAGCCGGCGCAGGAGCCGGAGAACTCCAGGTAGGGCTGCTTAAACTGGCTGCCCTTGACGTTGGCCGCGATGAGCTCCTTCTTCTCGGAGACGTTCTCGACCATGTAGTCCCAAACGGGCTGCTGGTCCATCTCCTGCTCGGTGGGAACCATCTCGAGGGCGCCCTTGGGGCAAACCTTGACGCAGTTGGTGCAACCCATGCAGTCGAGCGGGGACACAGCCATGGTGAACTTCATGCCCTTGGCCTTGGGGCCCATGGCGTCGAGCGTGCGGGTAGCCTCGGGCGCGGCGGCAGCCTCGTCCTCGGTCATCGCGAACGGACGGATGGTGGCATGCGGGCACACGTAGGCGCACTGGTTGCACTGGATGCACTTGGTCTCGTCCCAGTGAGGAACGACCACGGCGACGCCGCGCTTCTCGTATGCGGAGGCGCCCAGCTCAAACTGGCCGTCGGCGCAACCGACGAAGGCGGAAACGGGCAGGCTGTCGCCATCCATGCGATCGATGGGCTCGAGCAGGTTCTTGACCTGCTGGGCGATAGCGGACTTGGTCTCCTCGGAGAGCTCGACGGGGGCGGCATCCTCGGCGGTAGCCCAGTCGGCCGGAACCTCGAACTTACGGAAGGCGGTAGCGCCGGCATCGATGGCCTTGTGGTTGGCGTCGACGATAGCCTGGCCCTTCTTCATGTAGGACTTGGTAGCCGCGTCCTTCATGTACTGCAGGGCATCCTCGGCGGGCAGGACCTTGGCCAACGCGAAGAAGGCGGACTGGAGCACCGTGTTGGTGCGCTTGCCCATGCCGACCTTGGCCGCCAGGTCGATAGCGTCGATCAGGTAGACGTTGACGTTGTTGTTCGCGATGTAGCGCTTGGCCACGGCGGGCATGTGCTCGGCAAACTCCTCGTCGCTCCACTGGCAGTTGACCAGGAAGGTGCCGCCCGGCTTGACGTCGCGGACCATCTTGAAGCCCTTAACGATGTAGCTGGGGTTGTGGCAGGCGACAAAGTCGGCCTTGGTCACGTAGTACGGCGAACGGATCGGGGAATCACCAAAGCGCAGGTGCGAGACGGTGACGCCGCCGGTCTTCTTGGAGTCGTACTGGAAGTAGGCCTGGACGTACTTGTCGGTGTGGTCGCCGATGATCTTGATCGAGTTCTTGTTGGCGCCGACGGTACCGTCGCCACCCAGACCCCAGAACTTGCACTCAATGGTGCCGGGGGCTGCGGTGTTGGGCGCATCCTCGGCCTCGGGCAGGCTCAGGTTGGTCACGTCATCGACAATGCCGATGGTGAACTCGCGCTTGGGCTCGTCCTTCTTGAGCTCCTCGAAGACAGCGAACGCGGACGCGGGAGGCGTGTCCTTGCTGCCCAGGCCATAACGGCCGCCGACAACCTTGATGCCCGTCTTGCCAGCCTCGTAGAGAGCGGAGACGACGTCCTGGTAGAGCGGCTCGCCGATGGAACCCGGCTCCTTGGTACGGTCCATGACGGCGATCTTCTGGACGGTCTCGGGGAGAACGTCGACGAAGTGCTTGATGGAGAACGGACGGAACAGACGAACCTTGACCAGGCCGACCTTCTCGCCGTGAGCGTTGAGGTAGTCGATGACTTCCTCGAGCACGTCGCAGAAGGAGCCCATGCACACGACGACGCGGTCGGCATCGGGAGCGCCGTAGTAGTTGAACAGGCCGTAATCGGTGCCGAGCTTCTCGTTGATCTTCTTCATATAGCCCTCGACGACGGCGGGAAGCTCGTCGTAGACCTTGTTGCAGGCCTCACGGTTCTGGAAGAAGATATCGCCGTTCTCGTGGCTGCCGCGGGTGTGCGGGTGCTCAGGGTTGAGCGCGTGGTCGCGGAAAGCCTGGACGGCGTCCATGTCGCACATCTCGGCCAGATCCTTGTAGTCCCACATGGCGACCTTCTGGATCTCGTGGCTGGTGCGGAAGCCGTCGAAGAAGTTAAGGAACGGGGTCTTACCCTCGATGGCGGCAAGGTGAGCCACCGGCGAGAGGTCCATGACCTCCTGGACGTTGCCCTCGGCGAGCATGGCGAAGCCGGTCTGACGACAGGCCATGACGTCGGAGTGATCGCCAAAAATGTTCAGGGCGTGGGAAGCGACACAACGCGCGGAGACGTGGAAGACGCCCGGGAGCTGCTCGCCCGCGATCTTGTACATGTTCGGGATCATCAGGAGCAGACCCTGAGAAGCCGTGTAGGTGGTGGTCAGAGCACCGGCGCCCAGCGAACCGTGAACGGTACCGGCTGCACCTGCCTCGGACTCCATCTCGACGACCTTGACCGGGGTGCCGAAGATGTTCTTGCGACCCTGGGCCGCCCACTGGTCGACATGGTCGGCCATCGGGCTGGACGGCGTAATGGGATAGATTCCCGCTACCTCGGTGTACGCATACGAAACATATGCGGCCGCCTCGTTGCCGTCCATAGACTTAAACTTACGCGCCATATACCCCTCTCCTCTCATATAGGTATACAGGCCCCGGCGATCGCCGGGATGTTGGCGTGATGGGATTTACGCTGTTGCTTCCAATCATCTGGCAGGCAGGCTCAGCAGCAGGTACGTGGCGTGGAGAGAAGACATGCCGAGGCGAGGGGCAACTGATGCGCCCCACAGACCCGACCGCCCGTCTTGCACATGACCGAGCGCCGCAAAGGCCGCATGCCGGATGCTCCCGGGCACGCCCCGGCGATGGGAAGCGCCCGCAACGGAAATCCGCATGCGGGTTTATTGTACCCCGCCTTCAAGTGTAATTTCGGCAAATATAGGCGGGCGGTAAAGGTTTACCCCGACTGACCGCCAAGGGGCGAAATGGCCCCTCGTCCCAAGCGGCCGGCCCTGGCGCGCCAAGGAGTGTCCCCAAGTGTCGACAGAAAAGGAACGTCCCTATCTGCCGGCTAGAGGGCACCGAAGAGGATGGCGTAGGTAGTGGATTCGCCGAGCTTGAGCTCGTCGCCGGGATTGAGTTGGGCGGAACGACCGGGCTCGACCTGAATGCAGACGCGCGTGGCCCCGTTTACCACCACGGTTCCGTTGGTGGACGACAAGTCCTCGACGTGCCAAATATTTTGAGCATCGCACCAGATATGGGCATGGCGGGCCGAGACATCGTCGCCGACGTCGGTAATATCACCCTCGCCAGTGGCCAGCGCGCCAATCTCAACACCCTGCTCACTCGGCTGAATCCAGCGCGGGGCGCTCACGACAAAACTGTTTTGTACGCGCAGCAAGCCCAAGGGGTGCGCCGGGGCGGGTTCGCGTTCGCCCGCGATCATCGACATGCCAAGCGAACGCGGCGTGGATGTGCCTCCGCCACAGGTCGCGTGCGCGTAGTCGATGGCATAGTTCACCGAGGACCGCACATCCGCCGAACAACCGACGGCGACAAACAGCACCAGCACGGCCTCGGCGCGCTCGGCGGGCATGAGTTCCGCCGCCTGGGACAGGCGATCGAGCGCGTTGCGATAGAGATTCGTGTCCTGGTGGCACTCTTCGAGCGCGCGTACCATCGGTTCACCTGCAGGGCCGCACACCATATTGATCACAGCCGTGGAGTCCATGGGATTGCGCTGGCGCAGGGCCAGTTGCGACATAATACGCGCAGCCGAGGTACCGTATTCGGCAAAGTAGCGCTGCTGAAGCGTGCCGACCGGCGCGCGAACGATAAAGCGGGAAACCCAAGAGCGATCGGCGGCTCGGCTCTGCGGGCTGCGGCCGTCGGCGAGCGGACGGGACGAAAGCACCAAGCCGCACAGCTCGATATGGCTCAGATGCGCCGCGCGCTTAAAGATGTCAAACATGGCCCCGCATGGGGTGAGCTCAACTTGAGATGCCATGACCTAGGCCTCCTTGGTCGTAGAAATAGAATCGGGCGATACTTCGACAGGTCCGCCAAAAGTACGGGCAGCTGCGGCTCCACCGGCAAGCGGAGTCGCCATCTGGGCTTTTGTGCGTCGCGGTGCCGAAACGGGAAGTTCAAAGGCAAAGCCCATCGCAAGCAAAAACCACGTAAGCGTATAGGTTGCAACCAGAGCGGCAACAAGGCCGCCCATCACGGCGCGTTGGGAAAATACGCTACATGCAGCCACAACCAGCACCGGAGCCTCGCAGGCAGAAAGCGCAAGCACACCCTGCAGGAACCCCGAGCGCCGATCGCGCGCAAGTGCCCCCGCGGCAACGCCGGCTATGCCTGGTAGCGCCAACGCCAGTGCGGCAATAATACCCGGTAGCGACCCAGACCACACGAGCGATCCCAAAGTCGCCGTCACGCGAGCGCCCGACGCCAGCAGCGCGGCCGAAACCACGACCACAGCCCAAACCACGCCACAGACGACCGTCGCGCCGACCATCAGCGCGCGGCGAACCGCGCGGCCAGACGCATCCATGGGGCACGGCGTGAGCGGCTCGCCGCGGAGCGAACGACCGACATTTTGCGCATAGTGGTCACAAAACGCCGAGAGCGCCGCCTCGACCGCCGCCGGCTCGGGACGATCTTTTTGATGGCTGGACAGACAGGCCATCACCACGTCGAACAGCTGGGCATCGACAAACGCCAGCGCATCGCGTAGCTCTTCGGAATCCGGCTCAAGCCCTAGCTGCTGGGCCTGCTCGGCCGCGGCGAGCGCCACATCGGGCTCACGACGAAGCAGCTGAGTCAAATCGCAACCGGGCGCATGGGCACCAATGGGATAGTCGGGCCGCGTGTCCATCTTGAGACGGTAGGGGCTGGCGATGTCGCGCGTCTTTTTGCGCGAACCCGAGGTGCCCGAAGTGCTCGGCGCGGCTTCGTATGGCGCGACGCCGGCAATGAGCTCGTAAACCGTGCTTGCCGCGGCATAGACGTCGATCGCCGGCGACATACGCAAAGCGCGCAGGTCGGGAATATCGTCGGTGAGCATCTCGGGCGGAGCGTAGGCCACCGTCGCTCGACGCAGCGTGGCATAGCGCTCGGTAAAGGATGCCTTGCCGCCGGTACCGGCCACGGCCGACGCAGGCTCGAGCGCCAGCGACGAGCCAAAGTCGACCAGGCACAGGTCAAAGGTGCCCTCGGCAAGCTGCCGGTCAAGCGGCAGGCGCGCCGTACGCACCATAATATTAGCGGGCGAGATATCGCGATGGACAAAGCCCTCCCCCACCAGGCTCATGCGGCAGAGCAGGTCGAACAGGTCGCGCCCCAAGCGCGCCGCCACAAGCGGCGATAGGCGGCCGGCATCGTCCACGGCAAAGCGCGAGCGCAAGCGGGCGAGCGTCTCGCCCTCGACCCATTCCATGACAATTGCAGGCACACCGTCAACCTCGCCCCAGCCATAGAGGCGGGGAAAGCCCTTAAGGCCCGAAAGGGCGCGATGGCATTCATATTCCTCGCGAAATGCCGCTTTGAACTTGGCGACCAGCGACTCATGGGCGGCATCGTCGTCAAACTCATCGCGCGTCGGCAAGATGAGCTGTTTGAGTGCTACGGCCTCGCCTTGGGCGTTGACAGCACGCGTCACGCGGCCGATACCGCCACGGCGCATGGTGGCATCGTCGGCAAACAGTATCGTAAAACGACGCAGATAGGCAGGCAGTTCGTCCTGACCGAGCGCAATGGCCGGCTCAAACCCGTCGACACGCGCCAGGCGCAGGCCGACCATGGGATCGCGACCGAGCGATTGTGGTGTGGTGGATGCAAGATCGGTCATCATAGGGCAAGCGCCGCCACGTTATTGTTGAAGTTACCGAGCGCGACGTCATCATCGCCGTAATGGCCGACCCATTGACATAGGTTGGTGTAACAGCCCCACAGATTGGCATACTGCTGATACCACTTTGACCGGGGCGAGAATGTCTGACGACCGAACTCGGCTCGAATGACAAACATCTCCCCGACTAGGCTGTCGCACGGCCTGGGATCTCCCGTAGAGTTATAGGTCGAAACCACGTCATTGGCACGAGAAACATAGCCGTCGAGCATGTTGTACTTGGTCACAAGCCAACTGTGAATGCTCTCTTCCTCAGCAACGGAAAGGCCACCGGAGTTTGCATCGTTGTCAGTGTTGCCGCCCGTCGAGCCGCCGTTTCCAGACCCTCCGGCAGAGGAACCCGACCCAGAGCCGCCGCCCGAACTCGACGAATCCGAGCCGGAGCCAGAAGTATCCGAGCTACCGGGCTTTCCGGACTGCTGGGCGTCCTGCTCCTTCTGCTGCTCGACCTTATTCACCGTTGCCGCCACGCTATTGTTGGACAACCGATCGATGATCTTGGTGTTGGTGAGCACGATGGTTTTGCCATTGGCAAGCGTGACTTCGTTGTCCGGGGCCTCGGCGCCGTCCGCGTCGTCAGTGCCAAACACAATATGCGCGACCACACTTGCCCAAGCATATCCAGTCGTGGTGCCCAGGTCACTTTTGACCTCATGCCCCACGCGCGGTTCGCGTGCGGCATGTGCCTGCATCATGGACGGCACGGTCATGCCATAGGCAGAAACGCCAGCTATGACCAGCACCAGCGAGCAAGACAGCAGTGCGTACGCCCGCGGCGCCAAGCCCAGTCGGCGTCGCATGCGCACCGCGGCGCCGCGCTTTGTCTGAGTGCCACCGGGCCGCATGCGTTCTCCTCCAACAAAAACACGCCGCTCGGGAGCGGCGCATTCATTCGAATCCATATTTGAGTGTATCAGCGAACCCAAAAGGTTGCGCAACGAATGGGCAAATTAAGGATGCGAGTGGAAGCATCCATGCGATAAGCGGATACAAAGCATCTTTGTTGCACAACAAACTTACAGTCGCACGGGAAAATTATGACTACCCCGTGCGTCGCGAGGAAAACATACGGCAGGAGCAGGCTCGCCACCTAAATCGTGCGACGGGCCTCGATGGCGCGCCCGAGCGTAAGCTCGTCGGCATACTCCAGGTCGCCGCCCACGGGCAGGCCGCTCGCCAGACGCGACACCTCAACGCCCAGTGGCTTGATAGTGCGGGCCAGGTAGCTCGCCGTGGTCTCGCCCTCGATGTTGGGGTTGGTGGCGATGATGACCTCATGGATATCCTCGTGGCCCAAACGCGCCAGCAGCTCGCGGATGTGCAACTGCTCGGGACCGATCTTGTCCATGGGGCTGATCACGCCGCCTAGCACATGGTACAGGCCATGGTAGCTGCCCGTGCGCTCGATTGCCTGGACGTCGCGCGGCTCGCCCACCACGCAAATGCGAGTGGTGTCGCGCATCGAATCCTGGCAGATGGAGCACTCGTCGGCCGTGGCGTAGTTAAAGCAGCGGCTGCAAAAGTGGACCTCCTGCTTAACCTCCAGGATGGCCTCGGCCAGGCGGCGCGCCTCCTCGGCGTCAGCCTCCAACAGGTAATAGGCGATGCGCTGGGCCGACTTGGGACCAATGCCCGGCAGACGGCCCAGCTCATCGAGCAGTTTTTGCAGACTGTGGTTCGCACTCATATATATGCGTGTCTTAGAACGGCATGCCCGGGATGTTGAGGCCGCCGGTGATGGCGCCCATCTGCTTGTTGGCGAGCTCGTTGACGCCGCGGACGGCCTCGTTGACGGCAGCCATGATCATGTCCTGCAGCATATCGACGTCCTCGGGATCGAGGGCATCGGGATCGATGGTAAGGTTGACGAGTTCCATCTCGCCGTTAACGGTCACCTTGACCATGCCGCCGCCGGCAGAGGCGTCGACGGTCTGGGACTTGAGGTTCTCCTGCGCGGCGGCAAGCTGCTCCTGCATCTTGCGAGCCTGCTTCATCATCTGCTGCATGTTCATACCGGCCATGATGGCTCCTTTACGTGCGGCCGCACGCCGAGCTGCAAGGGCAGCCGGAGCACGGCGGGACTTTCAAACTCAAAAATCGTACCACGGCGCGAGGCCAGCGAGCGGGGCGGACACGCCACCTCAGTCGATATACATGTCCTCCAATACAAACCGCACGCAAAGATTATGCAAGGTCGAATTATGCAAGGCTGCATAATATCGCACACTCAATCTAGTAGAGCCGAATCCGGCATTTCATGTGTGCCACTAAATAGCTAAATGCCGAACCGCTGCTCGAGGCGGCGCACATGGCGGCAGGGTATAATTTGATTGTCATAGATAGCAATTTGGAGGTGCCCCATGAATGCCCCCGACGCGCTCCAAAACATCCGCTCAAAACACCCCGCTCTATATTTGGTTATCTATCTCTTTGCCGGCTGGGCATTGCTGGTTGTCGTCGCCCACGCTATAGCCTTTGGAGCAGAACTGTTAGTAGCCAGCTCGGACCAGCCCGCCGTCAAATGGGAAGCGACCGATGAGTGCACCGACGGAACCCGAACCATTTACTACAACAGCCCGTCCCTCTACCAGGAGTTCAAGGTCAAGATAGAGGACGCCAAGATTGTCGATGCCGAGCCAGGCGTTTATTTGGCAATCGGAGCAACCGTCAACGCCGAACAAGTCGAGTACACGGACAGCCATGCGACGTATCGCATCGACCTCAGCATCCTAGGCCGACCGTCACGTACCTGTCTGCTCGAATGCGACATACGCGGCACCACACTACACATGTCCGAAATACAAATGCGCCCGGATAAAAAGCCCCTAAAGAGCTAGGGGTCCTAAGCCCAGCAAGCGATTCTCAACAGTAAAACGACAGCCCACCGGTTGTTTCTTTCCAGCGTTTGCAAATCAGCGCATGGTTAGATGAAACAAACTGCATGATATCGCGTAAATCCCGAGCAGGAATATCGCCCTTGTTATGGGCCAGCTTGCATCCGCCGGAGCGGGTAAGCCATATCTTGGTTGCCTCGGCAGTGGGGCGCTTGACCGCAACGTGAACATGGACAGGTTCGCCGTTCTCCCCCGTCCTGAAGAAGATGATGTACGGCCCGAGTCGAAACAGACTAGGCATAGACTCGTCCGCCTTCGTAGGCAAAACGCAGGATGAGCGGGGCATTGTTGCGCACGAAATCATCGAGTTCTTTGAGGTCCGCTTCGCTAAAGCCCTCGTGTGACACCCAATTGAATGCCGGCAAGATACACTCCGCCATGTCAAAACCCCAATCGCGTGGGCGCTCCACAACAACCTTCACCGTGTTGTCCTCCCGGACTTCGGAATACGAAACCTGCGTATCGTCCTCAAGGCGGACATATTCCCACATCATAAGCTCGCTCCGTTCAAAGGGTTCTCTTCTTGAGCAGTATACCCGCCTGCGCAGCTACTCCACCGGCTTGAAGATGGTGGACTGACCGAAGACGCTGCGGATGAGGGCTTTGGCCTCGTCCTCGGTCTGCGGGATGCTCGGGGCTGCGCCCTGATGGCCGAAGGGACTGCCCGCGCCGGGGTTGGACTCCCAGGGAGCTGCAGGAGCGTCCTCCTCTTTGGGGGCAGTTGCAGCGGGCTTGGGCGCGGGCGTCGCACCCGGCACGTCGAACGGAGGCAGATCGTCCCCGCTCGCATCGCCTGCAAAGCCGCCGACCATGGCGTCATCGTAGGGCACCTGCTCGGATTCCCACGGTGCAGACTGCGCAGACGGCTGAGCCTTGGGAGCGGACGCGCGCTCGGGCGCTCGGGGTGCGGGCTCAGTCGGGAGCTTGCCCGTGGCGGGAGCGCCGGCAAGGTTGTCCGAGCGCAGCCAGGGGGCCTTGCCCAGGTCAGATGACTTGGGCGCAGGCGCAGCGGCAGGCTTGGGCGTGGGGACCGAAGCAGCCGATTTGGCCGCGGCTGGCTTAGGCGCCGACGGGGTCGATGCCGCTACCGGTGCCGCTTGCTGCTGCGGCGCGCTGGCGCTCGAGGATACAGGGGCCGCCGAGGACACGGGCTGCGGGTCCGCAGATGCCGCAGCCCGTGCAGATGGAGAATGCTCCTCGTGTTGAGGAGCCGGCGTGCCACCTCCATCCAGGACGTAGTCGACGGTGCGACGACCGAAGACCGCGCAGACCGTCGGCAGGACCACCGACTGCGTATCGGCGCGACCGAGCATTTTGATGGCAAAGGTCGAGCCCGCGGGGAACGAGACCGTGAGCTTGGAGCCGTCGTCGGCCGTGGCGCGGGCATTGAGCAAAAGCCCTGCGTAGGAGGCCTGACGAGCCTTGACGCGTTCGACGACCTCGGCCCATTTGCGCTGGAGCTCACCGGCATCCTCGACCGCGGGGGTCTCGGCGGCGCCGGCGGCGGCAACCTGGGCGGCATTGTTGGACTGGGGCTTAGGTGCCGGAGCGGTGGCAGGCGCGGGGGCCGCAACGGGCTGAGGCGTCGGAGCCGGCGCAGGCTGAGGTGCAGGCGCTACAGGCTTGGAAGCCGACACGGACGCAGAACGGGGGCCAGGCTGAGCCGCCGGAGCGGCAGCACCACGGTCCCAAGGCATGCCGCCCTGATGCGCGGACGTAGCAGCGGGGGCAGCGGATGCCGCCGGAGCGGCAGCACGGGCGCCCGAAATGAGCGTTGGCTGCTGGGCAGCAGCGGGTACGGATGCTGCAGGCGCGGCGGCCTGAGCAGCGGCCACACTCGCCGGCACGGCGCCGTTGGCAACCATGGCCTCCAGACGTGCCACGCGCTCGGCCAACGCCTCAATCGTTAAATCAGCCTCGGGACGTGTCAGACGCGTGCAGGCAATCTCGAGCACCAGGCGCACGTCGCTCGCGCCCCTCATCTCCAGTGCGGCATCGTCGAGCACTGTCAGCACACGGGCCAGGCGGTCGGCAGGATGCTCGCCAAAGGCAGCGGCCTCGGCAGCAAGCGCCTCGGCCTGCTCGGAGCCGCCCTCAAACAGCTCGGCGCGGGCACCGGCAACGCAGGCAACGTACACGTCACGCACATGCGCCACCAGATCGCGCGTCAGCTCCAGCAGGTCGTTTCCTTCCTCGACCTGCGCACGAATCAGTCCATAGAGCTCGGCAACATCGCGATCGGCAATGGCGCGGGAAAACTCGCCCAGAATCTGGTCCGAAACCTCGCCTAAAAGCGAGCGGGCGTCGTCCGCATGCACAGAACCGTTACCAAAGACGCTCAGCTGCTCCAGCGTGGACAATGCGTCGCGCATGCCACCCTTGGCATGGCGCGCCACGATAGCCAGCGCCTCGTCGTCGTAATCGAAGCCCTCCTGCTCGCACACGTATGCCAGGCGATGCTCAATATCCTCGTTGCCGATGCGATGGAAATCGAAACGCTGGCAGCGCGAGAGGATGGTCTCCAGAATCTTTTGCGGGTCGGTGGTGCACAGCACAAAGATCACGTGTGCCGGCGGCTCCTCGAGCGTCTTGAGCAGCGCGTTGAACGCCGCCGTCGTGAGCATGTGGACCTCGTCGATGATATAGATCTTGTACTTGCCGCGCACCGGGGCAAAGTTGACGGAGTTGATGATCTCCTCGCGCACGTTGTCCACGCCGGTACGGCTTGCGGCATCGAGCTCGTAGACATCCGGGTGGTTGCCCTCGGCAATGAGCTCGCACTCCTCACAGGTACCGTCGGGCATGCAGCCGCTTGCACCCTCGGCGCGCGCCACCTCGGCATTGCGGCACAGCAGCGCCTTGGCCAGAATGCGCGCCATGGTGGTCTTGCCCGTGCCGCGCGGTCCGCAGAACAGGTAGGCGTGGGACAGGCGTCCCTCGGTGATAGCGTGCTCGAGCGTCGAGACGATATGCTGCTGGCCCACCACGGAGTCGAAGGTGAGCGGGCGATACTTTCGGTACAACGATTCCATGGGTGCTCCCCCGGGTATACTGAGTCTTGTTGCCGCGGCGGCCATGCGGTCGCACGGCATACTGCATTCCATAATAACCCGTACGGCGAGCCCGCCGCGATAGGAGTCCAAAGAGCATGGCAGACGCAGAGAGCAACCTCGTTCCCTCCGAAGCAGCCGACCAGGTCGAGGTCGCGCTCGAGGCGCAGGCAGCAGCCGACGACGGCATCCTGTACCTCAACGAGTATCAGTACGAAAACGACCTGGTCACCGACTTCGCCCGCCTGGTCGCCTCGCCCAGGCGCCGTGGCTCCCTGTACGTCGCCGCCGCGATTGCCGCGCTGCTCGGCATCGGCATGCTGGTGGCCGGCGGCAGCTGGATCAAGTTCGGCGTCGTCTTGATCGTGTTCGGCGCCTTTTTGGCCTGGTGGAGCAAAAACCTGCACCACACGCTCGCCCGCGACTTTATCGATGCCGTCGAGGCCGACGAGTCCATGGGCGGCCGCTATCGCCGCGTCGCCGCCAACGAAGACGGTCTGATGGTCTGGGGCAAGAGCGGCAAGTCGCAGTTCTTCCCGTTTGAGAAGCTCGACCACGTACTCGACGGCGAGCGCATCTTTGTGGCCATGTTCGCCGACCAGGGCGTGACGATCCCCAAGGACACCTTTGTTCGCGGCGATGCCGAGCAGTTTGGCACCTTCCTCAAGGCGCGCATCAACAAAAAACTCCGCATCGAGACCAAACGCAAGAAGATGAAGGCCGAGAAGGCCGCCGCCGAGGCCAAGCAGGGCGACAAGCCCCAGGAGACCAAGGGCAAGCAGCGCAAGCAGAAGAAGAACAAGAAGAAGCACTAAGGCCAAGCCAGACAGGCAGCCTCACATCCCGTTATCCTCGCCATCCGCCCGAGCGTGCTACACTAGCAGCATCTATGCCACCGCGAACGGCTCGGCTCCGCGCCCGCCACTCGCAAACGAACTTTAAACGCACGAGGGTTGGCCATGCCGCTTTTCTCGCAACATACCGCCCGGTTCTCGCCGGACGTTCCTTTGGAGGGCACCAGCTCTCGCGAGCTGCTCAAGCGGTACCAGCCGCTCGAGACACTTGCGACCGGCGGTTTTGGCTCCATCGAGATTTGCCGCGACACGCACCTGCGCCGCCGCGTCGCCATTAAGCGCATCCCCCTTATCAACGGCGCCGGCATGCCCGCCAGCGACATCATGGATGTCCTGCGCGAGGCGCACACTGCCGCCATGCTTCAACATCCCAATATCGTGCAGGTCATCGACTTTACGCATGACACCGCCTATGCCTACCTGGTCATGGAGTATGTCGACGGTATGTCGCTGGCCGAGTTTTTGCATCGCGTGGACGGCCACTCGCTCACCTTTGACGAGGCCGCGGCCATTGCCGATGCCCTGGGCCAGGCGCTCACCTTCGCCCATAGCAATGGCGTACTCCACCTGGACATTAAGCCCGCCAACGTGCTCATCGACCACTCGGGCAATGTAAAGCTCACCGACTTTGGCATGGCGCGACTGTCGTCCGCCGGTGGCTTTGGCGGCTCGCGCGGCGGCACCATCGGCTACATGCCGCCCGAGCAGCTCGATATCGAGACCGGCACGGTCGACGAACGCGCCGATGTCTTTGCCCTTGCCTGCGTTATCTATGAGGGCTTGTGCGGCAGCGCTCCCTTTATGGCGGCCACGCCCGCCGACTCGCTCGACCGCATCATCGGCGGCGCCACCTATCCCAGCGAGCTGATACCACACTTTCCCCCGGGAGCCGAGGCCGCGCTCATGAGCGCGCTCTCCCCCATGCCGCAGGACCGCCCCAACAGCATCGAGGCATTTTGCGACCAACTCCTTGCCGGTCTGGGCAGCGTGCGCGAGGGCCGTCGCAGTCTGGAGCAAATGGTTGGCGAGCTTTCGGATGACGAGCAGGAGCTCGACGATATCGAGCCGTCGTACTACGAGGACGACGCCATCGAGGTCGACCCCGCGCTCGGCTGGGCGGGCACGCGCTGGAGCCATGCGCGCGACTACACCATGCACGCTATCTCGGCGCTAACGTGCGGCGCCTTTAGCTTTTTGCTGATGCAAACGGCCGGGGTCGCGGCGCTTCCCGGCCTGGTCATTGCGGCTATCGCGATCGGAGCGGCGGCTGGCCTGGCCCCCCAGATCGGCTCGGCCATCTCGGCTGTGGGCTTTTTGGTGCTCATGGCCAACGCCACCATGCAGGCGCAGGGCATCCTGTCGATGTTGCCCGTCGCGGTGATCTTTGCCGCCGCCATGTCCGGTTGGTGGATCGCCTGGGGTCGCACCGAGGCCGCCGCGAGCGCCGCGCTCACCTGTGCACTCGCGCTTGGCTGTCTGACTGGCAATACCTTCCTGGCAGCTGGGGTCGCCGCCGGCGTCGCGTCATTTTGGCTCGGCCCGGCAAGCGCCGCCGCGGCAACGGGCATGGGCGCGCTTTTTGCCCGTCTGGCCACGGTCGCGCTTTCAGCCGGAGGCGTGCTGGGGCTCGGTAACGTTGCCGCGGCGCTGGGAGACCCGCTCCTTTGGGCTGCCTTTGTGCTGGTCGCGGCAACTGCCGCAGCGTCATCCGCGCTGCTCAATACCCATGCCAAGCGTGCCGACCAGGGCTCAAACCTTGTCGCAATCGCCGCCATCGCCGTCACCGGCATCGGCTGCGCAGCGGCATCCTGTCTTGCACACCATATGGAAATTGCCAGCCTTGCAGCCGCGGTCGCCGCCAAGGCGGCGGTTGCGGGAACCCTATCCTCTATAATCGTTGGGATATGCCTATATTTGCTCGGATACCAAAGAACCTATACGGAGAGTGATCTTTCGTGAACTTCCTGAACATCTTCGAGGACCACGTGGCCGGCATCTTCGGTGCCACCCGTGCCCCGTTCTCCTTTAAGAAGCTTGCCAAGCAGGCCGCTCGCGACATGGAGGATCAGACTCTGGTGATTAACGGCGTCAACACGGCGCCGGCACTCTATACCATCCTGATCGCCGCCGACGACGATCCCATGCTCGCCCCGTTCTACCCCGAGCTTTCGCGCGAGGTCCGCGAGTTCGTGAAGGCGCAGGCCGAAAAGCGCCGCTATGTCTTTGTCGGCGAGCCCCTCGTGCGCTTTATGATCGATCCGCAGCTGCGCGCCGGCAAGTTCTCGGTCTTTGCCGAGAACGTCGATGCCCCCACGCTCGGCCGCCTGTACGAAGAAGAGCGCGCCTATCAAAACGGCCTGGGCCAGAACAACTCCGCGGCAAGCCGTGCCGCCAGCGCCCCGCGCGCCGGCCAGCAGCAGTTTGCTGCCCCGCAGCAGCAGCGCCCCGCCGCCATGCCCCAGCAGCAGCCGACGCCTCGCGCCGCCGCTCCCGACCCGCTTGCCGTGGCAGACCCCTTCGCGCCTAGCGTCCCCGACCCCGCCGCCGCACCCATCCCGGTGCCGCAGACCGTCTCGCGCGACGCGCTTGCCGGCATGGGCGGAGCCGCCGCGACCGGTGCCGCCGTGGGCCTAGGCGCCGCAGCCGGCATCGCCTCCAACATGGCGAGCACTCGCGCCCCGCAGCGCCCGCTCGCCCAGCTCGTCGACGTCGTGAGCGGCGAGAGCCATAGCATCACCTCCGCACAGGTGACCATCGGTCGCGAGCGCTCAGTTTCCGACATTGCCCTGCGCGACCCCAACGTGTCGCGCCGCCACGCCCAGCTCACCTTTACGGGCTCGGATTGGTCGATCGAGGACCTCAATTCCACCAACGGCACACTCGTCAACAACCGCCGCATTACGCGCTGCCCGCTGCGCAACGGCGATCTGCTGACGTTTGGCCTGAGCACCTTTGAATTTAGGGGATAGTCGCTTATGAACATCGATATCGTCCTTTTTGCAGGCCGCATCGTCCTGGTCGCCCTGCTCTATATCTTCCTGTTCGCCGTCATGAAGACCGGCGTGGGACTTGTGCGCGGACAGCGCCGCGACTCGGCTATCTGGACGATCGATGTGGACAAGGGTCCGCGCGGTATCCGCGGCATCCACGTAGATATGCTCGGCCCCGTCATCGTCGGTCGCTCGCCATCTTCGGACATCTGCATCAACGAACCATTCGTCTCGGCCTCACATGCGCGCTTTTCGCTGCAGGGCCCGGCGCTCATCATCGAGGACCTCAACTCGCTTAACGGCACGCTCGTCAACGGCCGCCAGCTTGTGGAGCCCGCAACGCTGCGCGAGGGCGACGAAGTCCAGATCGGCGATGTGGTCATGAAGGTGAACCGTCGATGATCGACGAGGAGAACAAGTCCGCGACTATGACCGAGGCACCGGCTGCCGCCACAGCTGCGCCGGCCCACGCCGCTCCGGCGGGCTCCGCACCCGTGGAACCCGAGGACACCGTGTTCTCCCTGCCTCTTTCGCATGTAACGCATGATATTTCGGATCTTGCCGATAACGAGGACGAAGAGGATGCCGTAGCGGCGCCCATCGGCGCACATGCTGCGGAACAGCCCACAGCGCCCGAAGCAACCTCGGCGCCAGCTCACTTTGCAGAGCCCGTCGCCGCGGCAATCAACGAGAGCGCTGCGGTGTTTGCGGCACCCGAGCCCGCCGCGCCGGCGTTTCCCATAGCTCCGGCATCCGAAGTTGCGCCCGTGTCTACGCCGGCGCCCGAAGCGGAGCCATCCCCCGAGGACGGCCCTGCACCCAAGACCCCGCAGCCTGCGCCCGCAAGCGAGTCCGATGCCGTGGCCGAACCCGCCGCCCAGTCGCAAAGCATGCCCGCGCCGTCGCACTTTGCGACGCCCGAGCCTATAGACGTCAGCCCGCAAGACGACGAGTCGACCGCCCGCGTGTCCGAGGAGCCCGGCTCCCCGGACACCGGCGATTCCGAATCAAACGCCGAGACCGACACCGTCTCTCCCGGTGACACAGCCGAGATCGACGTTGCCGCCGTTGAGGCCAAGCTCAAAGACCCCGGCTCGACCATGAGCTTTGAGCCCCTGACCGAAGAGCGCATCGAGACCGACTCGACCTATGATGCCGGCACCACCACGCAACTCATGTGGGGCGCCCGCTCCGACGTTGGCTGTGTGCGCCCGCACAATGAGGATTCCTACCTGGTGCAGTCGCCGCTCTTTTGCGTATGCGACGGCATGGGCGGTCACGCCGCCGGCGAGGTAGCCTCTTCCATCGCCGTCGAGACTATTGCCAAGACGGCCCCGCAGTCCGCCGACGCAGCGCGCCTGGCCGCAGCCGTCGAGGCAGCCAACGCCGCCGTAATCGAGGCGGCCCTGAACGGCCTGGGCAAGCCCGGCATGGGCTGCACGGCCACCTGCGCCTATATCGAAAACGACACGCTCGCCATCGCCCACGTGGGTGACTCTCGCGCCTACCTGCTCCACGAGGGCACGCTCATCCGCGTGACCCGCGACCACTCCTACGTGGAGGAGCTCGTGGACGCCGGCGAGATCACGGCAGATGAGGCTCGCGTCCACCCCAACCGTTCGGTCATCACCCGCGCGCTGGGCTCGGACCCCGCTATGTATGCCGACCACTTCACTCTGCATATCGAGGAAGGCGACCGTCTGATCCTGTGCTCCGACGGCCTTTCGAGCATGATTCCCGATAGCGATATCGAGAACATCGCCACGCAGTCCTCAACCGCGCAAATCTGCGTCGACAACCTAGTGGACGCGGCGCTTGCCGCCGGCGGCCACGACAACGTGACCGTAGTAGTCGTTGACCTGGTTGACGATGGCGTTATGCGCGAGGCGCAACGCGTGCGTCGCCGCAACATTACTATCGCCGCCATCCTGGCCCTCGTCTTTGTGCTGGCAGCTGGCATCTGGGCCTACACGGGTGTCACCGGCTCGTACTACCTGGGTACCTACCAGGGCAATGTCGCAGTCTGGCGCGGCATACCCGGCAAGCCGCTCGGACTCAAGCTCCACTGGCTCGAGAGCGAAACCAGCATTAAGCTGTCCGACCTGCCCGAAGACACGCAAAACCGCCTCAAGGTGGGCATTCCGCAAACAAGCGTCGACGATGCGCAGGACACGATATCCAAGTACCGCCACCAGATCGACGAGGAGCAGACCCGCCAGGTGATCGACGCGCAAACGATTCGCGACAACACCAATCAGGGATCGACCTCCGAATCAGATTCCGAGAAAACCGCCGAACAGTCCGCCGAGGCCGAAGCCTCCGAAAAGAACTAGAAAGGGAGTGCCGCTTATGAGTCGCCGCAACACCGAGCTGCTCTTGCTCATCGCCTCGGCGTTCCCCGTCATCCTGCTGTATGCGATGTACGTCCTCACCGCGGGCGCTGCCATCTCCTTTGAGACGCTCGCCGTACCGATCGGCCTCTTTGCCGCCTTTGCCGCGGCCCACATTGCCGTGCGCATCTTGGCGCCCGGTGCCGACCCCGCTATCCTGCCCATTGTCTTTGTGCTTTCGGGCATCGGCATCACGTTCGTGACGCGTCTCGCCCCCGCTCTCGCCATCTCACAGCTCATCATCCTGTTTGTCTCGGTGGCCCTGATGGTGGGAACGCTCGCGTTGGTTAAGAACCTCGACGTGGTCATGCGCTACAAGTACACCTTTGGCATTATCGGCATCATTCTGCTGATGCTGCCTATCTTTATCGGCACCACGATCTCGGGCTCCAAGCTGTGGATTCGCATCGCAGGCTTTACCATCCAGCCCGGCGAGTTCGCCAAAGTCTTTATCGTGCTGTTCCTGGCCGGGTACCTGGCCGAGAACCGCGAGCTGCTCTCCATCTCCAACCGCAAGATCCTGGGCTTTAAGATCCCTCGCCTGCGACTGCTGCTGCCGCTGTTTGCCGTGTGGGGTGTGTGCCTGCTCGTCGTCGTCTTCGAACGCGACCTGGGTTCGGCCGTGCTGTTCTACACCATCTTCTTGCTAATGCTCTACGTTGCCACGGGACGCTTTTCGTATGTCGTTATCGGCCTTGCGCTCTTAGCCGTTGGAGCCGTGGGCGCCTACAAGCTCCTGTCTCATGTCCAGGTGCGTTTCCAGGTTTGGGTCGATCCGTTTAAGGACGCCCAGGGCCAGGGCTACCAGATCGTCCAGTCGCTCTTCTCGCTTGCCGATGGCGGTCTGGTCGGCGTTGGCATCGGCAACGGCATGGCCAACAACATCCCTGTCGTCGAGTCCGACTTTATCTTCTCGGCTATCGGCGAGGAGATGGGCCTTTTGGGCGGCGGCGCCGTGCTCATCCTGTTTATGCTATTTGCCGTGCGTGGCCTCACCACGGCAGCCCGCGCCAAGTCCGACCTTGCCGCCTTTAGCGCGACCGGCCTTACGGCGGCCATCAGCTTCCAGGCATTCTTAATCGTTGGCGGCGTAACCCGCCTAATCCCGCTGACCGGCGTCACCCTGCCCTTTATGAGCCAGGGCGGCTCCTCGCTGCTGGCGAGTTTTATCATCGTCGCGCTGCTGCTGCGCGCCGGCGACGAGGCAACCGGACGCGAAGCCGAGCTCACCGGCACCGGCACCATGGCCGCCATCACCGATGACCAGGTCGCATCCGCTGCCCTGACCGGTACGCGTTTTGCCAACGCACCTTCCTACGGCAACGGCAGCCACTCCGCGGGTTCTCGCATGCGTCGTCGCCTGCTCGACACGCCCGAGTCCGGCGTGCTCGGCCGCGTTGCACTTGCCAACCGTCTGACTCGTGCCGTGTTTGCCTTTACGGCGCTGTTCGCCATCCTTATCGGCAACCTTACCTATGTCCAGGTCATCAAGGCGAAGGACTACCAGGACATGCCGACCAACAACCACACCATCGCCCGCTCCAAGTACATCCAGCGTGGCTCCATCATCACGTCCGACGGCGTGACGCTAGCCGAGTCGCTGCAGCAGGAGGACGGCACCTACGCCCGTTCCTACCCCAACGGCAATATGGCCGCGCACGTGGTGGGCTACGTGAGCCAGCAATACGGCACCGCCGGCATCGAGAGCGTCATGAACGATACGCTCACCGGCTCCAAGGATTACTCCAGCTGGAACAACGCCATCGCGTCGCTCGCGGGGCAGACCCAGCCGGGCAATACCGCCAAGCTCACCATCGACTCGCGCATCCAGACGGCTGCCGAGCAGGCGCTCAAGGGCTTTAAGGGCGCCGTGGTGGTCATGGATCCGCGCACAGGTGCGGTCCTTGCGTGCGCGAGCTCGCCCACCTACGACAACACCAACATCGATGCGCTGCTCCAGTCGGGCGGCGGCGAGGACGGCTCCATGTACGACCGCGCCATGGACGCACTGTACACCCCGGGCTCTACCTTTAAGGTCGTCACACTCTCCGCGGCGCTCGAAACCGGCACCGCCAGCCTTACCAGCACGTACCAGGCGCCCGGCTCCATGGACATCGGAAACGCGCCGGTCACCAACTCTGCCAACGAGAGCTACGGCACCATCAGCCTGCAGCAGGCCTTCGCCGTGTCGTCCAACGTCGTCTTTGGCCAGGTGGCCAACGAGATTGGCGCCAGCTCGCTCGTCCAGTTTGCCAACGCCTTTGGCTACGGTCAAAAGCTCGGTCAGGAT
This sequence comes from uncultured Collinsella sp., assembly GCA_958370325.1. GTDB lineage: Bacteria > Actinomycetota > Coriobacteriia > Coriobacteriales > Coriobacteriaceae > Collinsella. The sequence goes on from CATXJW010000003.1 coordinate 36,585, forward strand.
CTGACCACCGCGGCTTCCATCATGGCCGACCCGTCGCTTATGACCGAGTGGGAGACCGCTTGGGCAGGCGCCGGCCAGCCCGTCGGCATGGACCACACGCCTGGCCCGCAGACCACCGTTATGCAGAATTGCGTGATCGCTGCCGCTATCGCCAACAGCGGTGTGGTCATGGACCCGTTCTTTGTGTCCCAGATACTCGCCCCGGACGGAACCGTGGTCAAGACCACGCAGTCCCGCTCGCTGGGCCAGGCTGTCAGTTCTGCCACGGCCGACCAGGTCAAGCAGGCCATGCTCGCCGTCGTCCAGTCCGGTACCGGCACCGATGCCCAGATTCCGGGCGTCAAGGTTGCCGGCAAGACCGGTTCGGCCGAGACCGGCGGCACCAACGTCAACTCTATGTTTGTTGGCTTTGCACCTTACGATTCACCCACGGTTGCCATCTCGGTGGCCCTGGAGGATTTCGACAAACACGACGTCGAGGCGGCCAAGATTGCCGGCATCGTCCTGACCGCGGCGCTCGCCGCACAGGGAGCGTGATGCCCGTGATCAAAGCGGATACTTGGGGCGCGCCGCGGGCGATGAGCTAGCGGCAACGCGCCACACGGCCCCAGCGGCCACACATTTGGTACTACACACATCGTTGAGCGAATAGTTATGTTAGGAGCAGGAATGGAACAGAGGGTCCTCGGGGGAAGATACCTCCTCAAGGATAAGGTGGGAACGGGCGGTATGGCGACCGTCTTCCGTGCACAGGATCAGGTCCTCGACCGCACGGTTGCTGTCAAGATCATGCTGCCGCAGTATGCCGGCGACGCCACCTTCGCCGCCCGCTTTAAGCAGGAGGCCCAGGCAGCTGCCGGCCTGTCCTCCCCCTATATCGTGGGCGTCTACGACTGGGGCAAGGACGGCGACACCTATTACATCGTCATGGAGTACCTGCGCGGTACCGACCTTAAGAGCGGCATCAAGAGCCACGGCGCCCTCGATCCCAAGAAGGTCGCGCAGATCGGCTCGCAGATCAGCTCCGCGCTTTCGGTCGCACATAAGCACGAGATCATCCACCGCGACATCAAGCCGCAAAACATCATGGTGCTGCCCGACGGCAACATCAAGGTAATGGATTTTGGCATCGCGCGCGCCAAGAACAGCCACCTCACGCAGGATAACAACGTTCTGGGCACCGCCCACTATGTAAGCCCCGAGCAGACCCGCGGCCAGGACCTCGGCCCCACCTCGGATATCTACTCGCTGGGTGTCGTCATGTACGAGTGCGCCACCGGCCGCGTGCCCTTTGACGGCGACGACGCCATCTCGGTCGCGCTCAAGCAGGTCAACGAGCTGCCCATCCCGCCGAGCCAGATCAACTCCGGCGTCGATGCCGACCTGGAGCGCATCATCCTCAAGTGCATGGAGAAGGACCCGGCAAACCGCTTCCAGACGGCCGACGAGCTGCGCCAGGTGCTCAACAGCTACCTGTCCGGCCGTGCCGTCAACGTCTCGGAGCCCACGCGCATCATCGGTGCCGCCGGCGACCTGGGTGCCACCAAGACCCGCGAGCTTTCCGACTCAACGCGCGCTATGGTTCGTCCCGTCTCGGGCGTGAGCGGTCAGAACACCGCCCGCAGCGCTGTCTCGGGCTCCACGGGCTCCTACGAGGTCGAGAAACCCAAGTCCAACAAGAACAAGATCATCGCCGCCGTGATTGCCGCCGTCGCCGTGATTGGCGTTGTAGTGGCCTTTGCCACGGGCATGTTCAGCGGCGAACAGGTCACGGTGCCCGACGTGCTGGGCAAGGACCAGGAAACCGCTATTGAGCTGATCAAGGAAGCCGGCCTTGAGGTAGGCACCGTCGATCAGAGCTACAACGACGATGTCGACGAGGGAAAGGTCGCCGAGCAGACCCCCAACGGTAACACCAAGAAGGCCAAGGGCACGAGGGTGAACCTGGTAATCTCCAAGGGCCCTAAGCCCTCCGAAAAGGTTGAGGTTCCGCAGCTCCTCGGCCTGACCAAGGACCAGGCCGAGGCCGCACTGGCAAGCGTGGGCCTGAAGGGCAGCGCTTCGGAGGAGGCCAACGAGGCCGATGAGGGCCAGGTCTTTGAGCAGGGCACCGATGCCGGTAAGGAAGTCGCGAAGGGCACGACCATCTCGTACAAGGTCTCGAGCGGCCCGGATACCATGTCCGTCCCCGATCTGACCGACATGACCGAGGCCCAAGCGCGCAATGCCCTCGATATGGCAGGCTTCGGCGTCGACGTGAGCTACCAGGAGAACGACTCGGTTACCGAGGGCACCGTGATCAGCTGGAACCCCAGCGGTAAGCAGAAGCCCGGCGCCACGATTACCGTCGTCATTGCCAAGAAGTCCGGCAAGGCCAGCGTTCCGGGTAACCTGTACGGCAAGAGCATCTCCGCCGCCGTCACCGCGCTCAACAACGCCGGGTTCTACAACATCGCGTTCTGCGACCAGAACGGCAACCCCGTGAGCGGCAACGAAAACGCCACCGTTACGGGCGTCTCCCCCACCGGCAAGCAGTCCACCGACAACACGATTACGCTGACGGTTTCGATTTCTGGCTCTGGTACTGATTCAGGCGACGATTCCGGTACGACCAACTAGTCATCAAGACGTTGCCCACAGCGGCTGCTGACGCAAATACATTCGCTCAATTGCGCCCGTTTGCTCCCCCTGCAAACGGGCGCTTTCTTCATCTGAAGTAGCGAAAACCACGGCATACCTTTAAACCAGAAGAGTCCGGCACCGTGGTGGTACCGGGCTCGGCAAATCTCTGGTGCCCCCGGGCGGATTCGAAAACTCCCCCCGCGGGGAAATTGGTGACGCGGGTGTCGACGGTCCGAATCCTGCCCTAAGACCAGAAGAGCCCGGCACCATAGCGGTACCGGGCTCGATATTCCTCTGGTGCCCCCGGGCGGATTCGAACCGTCGACACCCGCTTTAGGAGAGCGGTGCTCTATCCCCTGAGCTACGGAGGCATGTCGTATTAGTGTAGCAGATTTGCGCCACTAACATGCAGCGCACGACCGCTCTTCGAGATAGTCATCTGCGACGTTCTTTAATGACAAGTCGTTTAAGAACGTCCCTAATAACTACCCAACGACTAGTTGCCTTTGTGGAAGAGGTTTTTGATAACGGAGGGGATGCTCTTGGCGCCCTTAGCCGTCACATCGATAAAATCAGGCGAACGCACGAGCTTATCCTCGTCAACGTACTTGCGGACCGCACGAAGCGTCTCTTTGTCATCGCGCGTCGAAAACGTAAAGTGACCATTGTCCTTGGTGAAGATGGCAAAACGCGTAATCTTCTTGGTGCCGCGCAAAACCTCAGCGGCAATATAGTCGACCTCATCCCACGGGATCTGAATAAAATCCTCGGGATTGCGCTCGTTATAGTACTCAAACGCCTTATTGCCCACCATTACGTTACCGTGACTGGTAAGCCCCATCAGGCAGGTTGCCGGCGTTGCCAGATCGACCGTGCTGTTCTGAGATTGCGCCATGCGCGCCTCGCCCTCCAAATAAAACAATCGGACCGCATCCAGTGTACCCACCGGGTGCGGTCCGTTTCAATGGCTCAAAAGCCCTTGCCTAGCAATTCTCGGTCTTAAGCCGAAACGTGCTTACATGAAGCCGCAGACGCGACCGATGATGCCGATGGCGAAGAGAGCCAGGATGATGACGATCGGGCTGACCTTCTTCTTGAGGAGCTTGCAGACCAGCAGGGTCAGGCACACGGCGGCAAGGCCGGGGATGAGCTGATCGAGGTTAGCCTGAAGCGTGGTGACCTTCACCTGATCAAGGGCGTTAGCACCGATGGAGTTATACATCGTCAGTGCTTCCTTGACGCCCTCAGAACCGGAGGGCAGGTTAGCCCAGTCGATAAAGGCGCCAGCAGACTGCGTGACCTTGGAGACGACCGGGGTGAAGGAGATGGACACCCAGCGCTCGACCAGGGCGCCGATGATGAACATACCCAGGATGGAAGCACCCTCGGTGACCTTGCCCATCAGACCGCCGGAGAGGTCCTTGGCGATGGAGGAGCCGACCTTGTAGCCAAACTCCTGCGTGTACCACAGGAAGGCGTAACGGATGATGTTCCACGCGAAGAAGAACAGCAGCGGACCGGCGATGCTGCCGGACAGGGCCAGGGAAGCGCCCAGAGCGCCCAGAATCGGGCGAAGGGTGAACCAGAAGGCGGGGTCGCCGACGCCGGCGAGCGGGCCCATCATACCGACCTTGACGCCCTGAATGGCGACGTCGTCAATCGGAGCACCGTTGGCGCGCTCCTCCTCGAGAGCGAGGGTAACGCCAATGACGGGGGCGGAAACATAAGGATGGGTGTTATAGAACTCCAGGTGGCGCTTAAGAGCGGCAATCTGGTCATCCTTGCTGGTGTAGAGCTTCTTGATCGCAGGGATCATTGCGAAGCACCAGCCGCCGTTCTGCATACGCTCGTAGTTCCACGAGCCCTGAAGGAACTGATGACGGAAGCAAACCTTCTTGCGGTCAGCCTTGGTGAGCTGAATCTTGTTCTCTGCCATATGTATCACTCCCCTCCTACTCGTAATCGTTCAGAATGTCGCCGAGCGGGTCGCCGGAGCCACCGCCCATGCCGCCACCCTGCTTAGCCAGATCCTTAAGGCCAAGGTAGATGAGGGCAAGGGAGATGCCGATGAGGCCAAGGGCGATCAGCGTGAGCTGAGGGATGGCAGCAAGGACAAAGCCGAGGATGAAGAACGGCCAGGTCTCCTTGGTGGCCATCATGTTGATGACCATGGCGTAACCGACGGAAGCGACCATGCCGCCGCCGACAGCCATGCCGCCGGACAGCCAGTCGGGCATAGCGTTAAGCGCGTTGGTAACAGCCTCGGCCGGGATGATGCACAGAAGCACTGCCGGGATGGCGATACGAAGACCCTGCATGAGGATAGCAGCGTACTGCCAGCGCTCGATGCCGGCGAAGTCGCCCTTCTCGGCGCAACCGTCCATGGCGTGAGCGATAGCGGTAGCCAGGGTACGGCAGATCATGGTCAGGAACAGACCAGCGACCGACAGAGGCACGGCGACGGCGATAGCGGCGGTAACGGCCTTGGCCGAATCGGTGGCGCCACCGTTGAGGGCGAGCACCATGATGATCGAAGAAGCGACCGAGGCCAGGGCGGCGTCAGGCGCGACGGCGGCGCCGACGTTAGCCCAGCCAAGGGCCATCATCTGGAGCGAACCGCCCAGGAGGATGCCCTCCTGAAGGTGACCGGTTACGAGACCGATAAGCGTGCATGCCACGAGCGGCTGATGGAACTGGAACTCATCCAGAATGCCTTCCATACCGGCAAGCAACGCGACAATCGCAACAAGCAGAATAGTGATTGCAGACATGTATCGGACCCTCCTTTACTATGCTTGAGCGGCCAGTTCGGCCTTAGCTTTCTTCAACATGGCGTCGAGATCCTCGGAGGAATCCGAAGGAACCTTGCGGACCTCGAACTTGACGCCCTTGGCCTTGAGGGCCTCGAGAGTCTTAACGTCGTCATCGCCCATAGCGACGGCGTTGGTGACGACGACCTTGCCCTTGGAGTGAGCCATGGAACCGATGTTGACTTCCTTGATGTCGACGCCGGCCTCGATGGCCTTGAGCAGATCCTGCGGGTTCTCGAAGAGCAGCATGGCCTTGGTGTCACCAAAGCGCGTGTCCTTGACGACCTCGGCCATCTTCTTGATGGGCACGACGTTGGCATGGACTCCCGGAGGGGCAGCCTGCTCGATCATGGTCTTGCGGAGCTCGTCGTGAGCAACGCCGTCGGAAACCACGATGATGCGGTTGGGGTTGACCTGCTTGGTCCACGTGGTGGCCACCTGACCATGAAGCAGACGGGTGTCGATACGGACGTGGGCGATCTTGATGTGCCCGTCGCCGATGACCGTTCCCGGAGGGATGGCGCCTGCAGGAGCAGCGGCGGCCGCAGCCGGCTTCTTCTCCTCGGGCTCCAGAGACTCGGGCTTGACGCGCACGCCAGCCTTAGCCTCAGTCACGAGATGTTTTGCGATCGCATGTGCAGTGTTCTTTGCGTCAAAGCGCTGCGAATATGCCTCGATGAGCATAGGCAGGTTGACACCGGTGACGATAGCCCAGGAATCGTGGCCCTCGATGAGCCCGCTGATCTGGTTGAACGGCGTACCGCCCCACAGATCAACGAGGAAGAGCACCTGCTCCTGGTCCTCGAAGGAAGCGACTGCTTCCTCGACCTTGGCACGGAAGTCGTCGGGGCCCATGCTCGGCTCGAGCGAGACCACGGCTACAGACGGCTGATCGCCAAAGACCATCGAGCCCGTCTGCTTGATTCCAGCCGCCAAGTCACCATGGCTAGCAAGAACAATACTTACCATCACATAACCTCCTTTTTGTCTACGTATTTCCTACACGACAAAAAAGAGTATAGCCGCAAGTGTGGCAAAATTATAGGAAAAAATGTGAATGGTTGGATTATTTGTTTAAACGTCATGCTTTTGTTACAAGTTGGTTACATCGCTGGTTTTCAGCTATTCCTCGCTAAACATAATTAGTTTGACCATCTTAGAAAACAGATACAGGCACAGCATTCACTAATACCGATTTAAATCGGATAAGAACCTGCTTGACTCTTCGATATTTTGTTTAAACAGACGTGACTTGACTAATTTCGTTAGTTATGCTCTAGCAAACCGTCAAAAAAGAATAGTCATTGGGGACGTTCTTTAATGACTAGTCGTTTAAGAACGTCCCCAATGACTAAGTTAGGCGATGTGGAGGGGGTTGGCGGCGTCGACGGCGTCAGGAGCAGCGGGACCATCAGGGGTAGCGTCTGCCAGGTTCTCGTCGGGGGTCTCGATCTGCTTGATCATGACATCCTGGCCCTGCAGCAGATAAGTCTCGCCGCTACCGCAATGGGGACAGGTCTTTCCGTACTCGACCGTCGCGTAGTCGCGGCCGCACGCCTCGCAATGTGTCACGGCCTCAACGGGCTCCACGATAAGCTCCGAGCCCTCGGTGATAGGCTTTTTATCTGCTGCCCAGCGCCAAGCGTCGAGCAGCAAGTCGGGAACGACGCCCGAGACCTCGCCCAGCAGCAACGTCACGCTCGAAACGCGACGCACGCCATTGGCGCGCGCCACATTCTCGACATCGCGAATGATGTGATAGACGATTCCGAGCTCGTGCACTTTTATATTCCTTCCGCCGTTCCCGTTATGACTACTTACTTGCGACCGAATTTGATCTTGATGGCACGCTTGAGTGCGTACTTGCCCAGGCTGGGGAGCTTTTGCTCGTATTTGACCATCGTTGAGCACTCGGGGCGGTCGCGATCCAGATGGATGGCGTCAAACGCGCACTTGGTGGTGCACAGGCCACAGCCGATGCACTTGTTGGGGTCGACGATCGAGGCACCGCAGCCCAGGCAGCGGGCGGTCTCGGCGCGCACCTGCTCTTCGGTAAAGGTCTCGACGTACTCGCTAAACGGCGCGGCCTTCTCGCGCTCGCGGTCCACGTGGGCAACCTCGCGGCTCGCGTTGTCGTAGCTCTCGATCACGACATCGTCGCGGTCGAGCGCGGTGTAGCGGCGCTGGTTGCGGCCGATGGTGAGCGTGGACCCCGGCTGCACATAGCGATGGATGGACACGGCGGCCTCGTGGCCGGCGGCGATGGCATCGATGGCAAAACTCGGACCGGTGTAGACGTCGCCGCCCACAAAGATGTCTGGCTCGGCGGTCTGGTAGGTCTGAGGATCGGCAAGGGCACCCTGACCGCGGCCAAGCTCCACCTTGGAGCCAGCCAGCAGGTCGCCCCACACAATGGACTGGCCGATGGACATGACCACGCGGTCGGCATCGACGCGGCGCAGGTCGTTCTCGTCGTACTCGGGCGCAAAACGCCCCTCGTCATCGTAGACGCGCGTGCAGCGCTTAAAGGTGATGCCGCGCACATGACCGGCCTCGTCCAGATGGACCTGCTTGGGGCCCCAACCGCAGCTGATGTGCGCGCCGTCCTCGATGGCCTCGCGACGCTCCTCCTCGCTGGCGGGCATCTGGGCCTCGCTCTCCAGGCAGAACATCTCAACATGCTCAGAGCCCAGACGGCAGGCGTTGCGCGCGACATCGATAGCAACGTTGCCGCCGCCCACCACGATGGTGCGGCCGGGCAGCGCGTCAATCTTGCCGCTGTTGACCTCGCGCAAGAAGTCGACGGCCACGGTCACGTCCTCGGCATCCTCGCCCGGAATGCCGGCAAGGCGGCCGCCCTGGCAGCCAATAGCCACGTAGAAGGCCTTAAAGCCCTGCTCGCGCAGCTCGTCGAGCGTCACATCACGACCGACCTCCACGCCATAGCGGAACTCGGCACCCATCAGGCGAATAACCTCAACCTCGGCCTCGATGACGTCCTTCTGCAGCTTAAAGCTGGGAATACCGTAAGTGAGCATGCCGCCCGGGCGCTCGTTTTTCTCGAACACGACGGGCTTGTAGCCCTTCTCGGCCAGGTAGAAAGCGCAGGACAGGCCGGCCGGACCGGCACCGATGATGGCAATCTTCTGGTCGAAGCCGCCGGCACGCGTCGGGGTCACCACAGGTGGGACATAGCGGGTCGCTGCGTCCAGATCGCGCTGGGCGATGAACTTCTTGACTTCGTCGATAGCCACGGCGGCGTCCACACGACCGCGGGTGCAGGCATCCTCACAGCGGCGGTTGCACACACGGCCGCAGATAGCGGGCAGCGGGTTCTCGCGCTTGATGAGCGCCAGCGCCTCGTCATAGCGGCCCTGCGCCGCGAGCTTCAAATAGCCCTGAACGGCAACGTGCGCGGGGCAGGCCGTCTTGCAGGGAGCGGTGCCGGACTCATGCGTCTCGATGCGGTTGTCGTTGCGGTAGTTGGGCGACCACTTGGTGTGGTCCCACTTGGTGGCATCGGGCAGCTCCTGGCGCGGATACTCGGGCACCCGTCCTCCCGCCTTTTTGCTGCAAAGCTTTTGGCCCAGCTTGGCGGCGCCGGCCGGACACACCTCAACGCAGCGACCGCAGGCCACGCACTTGTCCTTCTCGACCTTGGCGACATAGGCCGAGCGCGACAGGTTGGGTGTGTTGAACAGCTGCGAGGTGCGCAGGGCGTAGCACACGTTGACGTTGCAGTTGCAGATGGCGAAGATCTTGTTCTCGCCGTCGATGTTGGTGATCTGGTGCACAAAGCCGTTGTCCTCGGCCTGGCGCAAGATGTCGTAAACCTCGTCACGCGTCACATAGTGGCCACGATCGGTCTCGACCACGTAGTCGGCCATATCGCCCACGGCGATGCACCAATCTGCCGGGTCGTCGGCGCAGCCCTCACCCATCACGCGACGGCTCGCGCGGCAGCTGCAGGTGCTAGCAGCATATTTGCCATCGTATTTGTCGAGCCAATGCTCGATATGCTCAATAGGCACCGACGTGCTCGCGGCATCGATGGCCTTCTCGACCGGAATGACATGCATGCCGATGCCGGCACCACCGGGCGGCACCATCGGCGTAGCCTTGGACAGCGGGCCTTTGGATGCCTGCTCAAAGAACTTGGCATAGACCGGGTGCTCCTCGAGCTGACTCACGCGCATGTTGAGGAACTCGGCGGAACCCGGCACCAGCATGGGCAGTACCCACTGCTTGGCGCGCTCGGGATTTTCCCAGTTGTACTCGAGCAGACCCGTGTAGCTCATGTCGTCGAGCATCTTCTCGATATCGGCCTCGGGCATGCCGGTGAGCTTGACCATCTCGGGCAACGTGTAGGGACGGCGCATCTTCATCTTGCAGAGTACCTCGGCCTGCTCGTCGGTTGCGGCCTCGGCAAACGACCAGTACTCGTAGCCCAGCAGCTCGTCGCGATGCAGAAGACGGTTGGTGCAATGCTCGCACAGCTTGACAATGGCCTCGCGCGGATGCTCCGGCAGCGGCGGCACGAACTCCGCGCCGATATCGGGCTCGGTGTAGCTAATCCCCGGTCCGTTGAGAATCATGGTTGTCCCTTCTCTTGCCGCAGCCCGGCGAGACCACGGCGCCCCTCTTTTTTGCAGGCCGGGCATGCCCCCATGCCGTTCACCCGCCATTGTTGACATTGTGTCAAAAACAGTATTGACGAACCGTCAACAATATTCAAGACTGTTAGGTGAACGGTCGGGCTCAAACGGATGAAAGGCGGCAAGCGCATGAGCGATAACGCATCGAACACCTCTGTGGCTGACGCCGTCCCCGCGCCCGATAGCGCGGCCAAGCGTCTGACGGGCGACGAACGCCGTCGCGAGATCCTCGATGCCGTGCGCACCGTAAGCTCCGAGCTAGGCGTGTCCCACCTATCGGTATCGGCCGTGACCAAACGCGCCGGCTGCACGCGCTCGCTGTTCTACCACTACTTTGCCGATATGGACGCCGCCGTCACCGCCGTCATGGACGAGGCAATCGACGGCTTCATTACCGAGCTCGAGCAGTGGAATGCCAGCCGCACGGTTGGCGACATCGAGGGGGCGCTCGACACCGTCGCCCCGCTCTTTAAGCGCCTGGTCGCCAGCGGCCACGAGCTGCCGAGTACGCTCACCTCGAGCAGCGGCGCACTCTACGGCGGCTTTCTGCACAACGTGGTCCAACGCGTGGCGCAGTATATCTGCGACACCACCGTGGTGGATTTTGTCGCCCATCATGAGCTACGCATCGACCATGTCTACGAGACGTTCTACACCCTCATCATGGGACTGTTGATGTATATCCGCACGCACCCCGATGTACCCGACGAGACGGTCAAGGAAATCATCGCCTCGACACTCCACATCGAGGGCTATACCGCCAAGTATCCGGAGCGCAAGCCCCAGAACTGACGACATTTGGCCAAACTGCCCGCGATCGGAAGAGGGGCCGCGGGCGTGTGAAAGGAGAGCAGCATGCTGTTCGATGTTTGGGGTAGCGATACCCTTATCCACTGGGTCGGCTGGGCGATGGTCTTTATTGGCCTCATCGTGCTCAACGAGGTCGGCCGCCGCACTAAGCTCGGCGCGGCAATCATCTTTGGCGTGGCTCCGCTGGCCATGACCATCTACTGCGTCGCCATCGCCATCGGCGTTTCGCAGGGCGCCGAGTGGGCGCTCACCAACCCCACCCATGTGTACCAGAACAGCTGGTTCCACTACGCCAAGGTATACGCGGCGCTGGCCGGTTGCTGGGGCTTCATTGCCATTAAGTACCAGTGGGGCAAGATCGGCAAGGCGCATTGGTTCCGCGCGTGGCCGTTTGTGATCGTTGCCATCAACATCATGATCGCCGTCGTATCCGACTTCGAGAGCGCCTATCACTTCTTTGTCCTGGGCGAGTCCACCTGGGTCACCTCCGAGGGCGCCACGCAGCTTGCCGGCTGGAACAACGTGTTCAACGGCATCGCCGGTATCATCAACATCTTCTGCATGACCGGTTGGTGGAGCGTCTACGCCTCCGAGGATCAGACCGACATGCTGTGGCCCGACATGACCTGGGTCTACATCATCGCCTACGACATCTGGAACTTCTGCTACACCTACAACTGCCTGCCCACCCACTCCTGGTTCTGCGGCTTTGCGCTGCTGCTGGCGCCCACCGTCGCCGCCTTTATCTGGAACAAGGGCGGCTGGATCCAGAACCGCGCCTTTACGCTGGCTATTTGGTGCATGTTTGCCCAGGTGTTCCCCTACTTCCAGGAGGAGTCCATCTTTGTGACCCACTCCACGCTCGACCCCGGCGCCGCTACCGCGGTCTCGATCGCCGCACTGGTCGCCAACGTCGCCGCGATCATCTACATCGCCTACCGCGCCAAGAAGCTCGGCCGCAATCCCTACAAGCAGGATGTCTTTGAGGGCACCAGCGATTGGGAGAAGGCCACCGCTCGCCGCGCCAAGGTTGACTACGCGCACGCCGAGTAACATGTTGGCCGCTGTTGGCACTTGGGCATAGGCCCGCTCACCAGGCCTTTCAATCCAATGTCTCGCAGAGCCCCCGAAAAGCGTTTCGCTCGCTTTCCGGGGGCTTTTTGTCGTTGCGCCTCTATTCATCTATTCAAAAACACGCGCATATATAAAATCGGATTTCAAATCATGCGGCGGCTCTATGGAGCCCCGTTTTTGGGTACAGTGTTGTCCCGATATCGAGCTTGGGGGATATATGAAAGATGAGACGACGGGCCAAGAGGATGCGGCCCAAGATGCAGAAGCGTGTGCCGAGGCCCTGGAGAGCCTAGACCAGATCGCGCTGGCCGAGATTGCGTTTGACGATTCGAGCGTTGATGTGCAGGATGAGCCGGAAATCGAGGCGCAGCCCGATGATCAGGATGCAAAAGACGATGGCGCCGCGCCCACCGAAGATGAGGCTGGGCACGAGGAATCCGAATGCGAGGCCGACGACCAGCCCGAATCCGACACGAGCGAGGAAACCATCTTGCTCGACAGCTTGCCGGCCGAAGATTCGCTGACCCGCGAGCTCCCTGGCTTAGGCTCCGCGCCTGCCGTGGACGAGACCATCGCCATGGGCGATATTCCCCTACCGTCCGTTCCTTCGGCACATGAGGCCGAGGTCCGCCATCGCAAGATGTCGCCCAAGCGCCGCAATCTAATGGTCGCCGGCGCTGTGGCCGTCGCGCTCGTCGCCGGCGGCGCAGGCTACGCAGCCTGGAACGGATACCGGCAAGAGCAGGCTGCCATCGCCGCCGCCAATGCCCACACGATGATGTCGGTGCAGATTGGCGTACATGCCGCGGGCCTCGACTGTTCCACCGGCTCCAAGATTCCCGTACAGGTGAGCGGCCAGGATTCTGACGGCTCCTCTGTGAGCGAAACACTCTATGTTGACGAGCACGGCCGTGGCATCAAACTGCTACCCGGTGACTACACGCTCTCCATTGCCGCTTCCCCCATCGCATCCGACGGCACCGTCTATACCGTGCCGACCACCAAGGCGCAGGTCACGATCAAGAGCGACGGACAGGACCTAAGCAGCCAGGCCGCCTTTAAGCTCAAGGTGCCTTCGGCCGACACGGTAACCGACGACCAGATCGATGCCGCCGCCAAATATGCCGAGGAGGGAGGCGCGAGCTCCGCCGCCACCGCCAAGGTGCTCCAGCAGGCGGCAACCGCGCGGCGCGACGCCGCCGTCAATGCCGTGAGCGCGCAAAAGGCACAGGCGGCCCGTGATGCCGACGCCCGTCACAAGGCAACCGACCTCTACCAGCTCGATATCCCCGTCGAGTGGTACGGCAAGGTCGAGACTTGGCAAAATGGCAGCACGCTATGCATCTATCTTGCCGACGACAGCGATACGCCGATTGTGACGCTCGTCGCGGTGCGCGAGGGCGAGAGCTTTACGCCCGATGAGGGCGATACGGTTTTGGGTGCGGCCAATCTAGGCAACGGTTATACCGTCTACGCCAGCGGCCCCGTCTATCCGTACGTGGTGCCCCAGACCATCAACGGACGGACGCAGAATCCCGTGTCAACCTACCCCATGGATACGGCGATTGAGCTTGTCGAGCTCACGACCGGCAACCGCTACACCTATAGCCAGATCAAGAACGTACTGGTCGGCAAAGACGGCAAGGCAGACGCCGCGACCAAGCTCGAGACCGACTACCTCGCCCAGATTCTCCTGCCGAGCATCAAGGCCCAGGACTAGCGGACCATGACACCTGAGTCCTGGCCTCGCAAATCCATAGACGATTAGGAAAGGAGCCACTTCCATGCGGGCGCAGCATGTACCACGCCGTGTTTGCATGGAATATCGGCCTGCTCATCCATGGTAACGATTGCCGACTCGCCAAGATCAAACTGGGCCATCGCGACATCGAGCGCGGCAATTTCGCGCTCGCGCGTTTTCTCGCTTGTCATATCCACACTTACCTGAATCAGGCCGTAAGCCTGCATGAGCAGTGCATCCCCAGCCACAAAGTCCACCTCATGGCTTTTATTCTTATCTTTAATCAGCAGGCGGCAAACCGAACCGGGCCGCACGGCGGGGGTCCTTCTTCTGAGCGCATTGAACACCGCGGTCTCGAGCCTCTGACCCTGATCCAATGCCGATGCGGGGGAGAACGCACCGAACATCGCGGGATCGACGGCGTAGACCTTAGACGCAGACCGCGTATTATTTGCAAGCGAACGCGTGAACTCCGGCACCGAAAACAGCAGGTAGGCGTCCTCGTAATACTCAAGTAAGTCGCTGAGCGTATTTCGACTGACGGGTATCTGTCTGCTCTTGAACTCGTTGTACACTTTGTTCACTGACAGCTCTCGTCCCGAAGATGCCATGCACCGCGCCAGAAACAGCGAGGCCAAACGGGGGTTCTTGACGTCGTAACGTTCAACGACGTCCATGGCGACCGTTCGCGACGCATATTCCTGTAGCAGCTGAATCGCGTCTGCGGGCGTCTGCTCAAGTGTCGCGATGAATCCCCCTCGCTCGAGATATCCGACCAGATGGTGTCGGAGCAACGCCGCATCGCTCGAGGAGAAGGGTGCGTTCGACTCAGGAACGCTCCCCGTCTTATATCGGACGTATTCCGAAAAACTCAACGGAAAAAGCTCTCGCACAAGAGAACGGGCCCTGAACTCGCTCTTAAGTTCTGAGGACAGCATCTTAGAAGAAGATCCCGTCACGTAAACGGTCGCCTTCTCCGTATCGACCACGCGTCGCAGAAACGCACCCCATTCGGGTATTTCCTGGATCTCGTCAAAGAAAAGGTAGGCGCCCTCGCCTCGAGCAGCAGGATATAGTGCATAGAATGTATCGAGCACGTCCGCTAGTAGCGATGGCTCATACGGACGCAAGCGCTCATCCTCAAAATTGAAATATAGCATCCGGTCAAGCTCGACGCCTTGGCCCTGAAGCCGCCGCATCTCCTGATACAGGCGATACGTCTTTCCACAACGACGGGCGCCCACAATCACATATACGATGTTGTCGCGCTTTGGCTCCTGCGGGTTGCCTAGATCAAGGTCGCGCTCAAAGACCTGCGGAATCCCCTGTTGCTCAAAGTCCTTTATTTTTTGAGCCACCAAGTCGTTGAATGCCATAATTCTCCAATCTTGCTCTCCTGCTAATCAAGATTATAACGATTCTTGATTAGCAGGAGAGCAAGATTATGCGTATCTTGATTAATGGATAAGCAAGTTTTTCTATTAGTGGCCCCTCCCGGAGGATATCGAGCGGCCGAGGGGGCAGGCATGAACGCCTCTAGCCGAAAACAAAGTAGCTAAAAACCCCGTCCCAAATGAGCTACTTAACGCCAGGGGTCGGCTTCGAAGAGGGGCTCGCGCTCGGGGCGACGATCGCTATAAGGATCGTAGCCGTCGTCATCCTCGTTCTCGGCACGGATGTAGGGGTCGCGCGGCTTGGGTGCCGGCTTAGGCGCAGGCTTGGGTGCGGCATCGGTCGTCGACGTGTTCGTCTTGTTCTTGTCTATCATCTGCATATCTCCTTGCCGTGCAATCGTGTTCAACATCATCGATTGTCGCACGAAAAAGGGCGGCGGACCCCATTGGATCCGCCGCCCTTGGCGTTTAGAGACGGCTGGCAGATTTTAAGGCATGTCCCATAAATCTACTCGGCGTCGGGGACCTCGTAGGTGGCCGCCGGCGTGTTGTCGCACACGACGGTAAAGCCGCCGTCCTTGTCGGCATCGACCGTCACCTGATCGCCCTCGCGCACCGTGCCGTCGATGATGGCGGCGGCGATGGCGTCCACGACCTCGCGCTGGACCAGGCGCTTGAGCGGACGGGCACCGAACACGGGGTCCAGGCCACCCACGGCGAGCATCTGCTTGGCCGCCGGGGTGATGGCAAGCGTCATGCGCTCCTTGGCCAGACGCGCGCGGACGTCGGCAAGCTGGATGTCGACGATCTTCTCGATCTGCGCCATGCCGAGCGGATGGAACACCACGATATCGTCGATACGGTTGAGGAACTCGGGGCGGAAGGTCTGAGCCATGGCCGCGTCGACCTGATGGCGCATCCCCTCCTCGTCCTTGCCGGAAAGCTCGGCGATAGCCTTGGAGCCCACATTAGACGTCATGATGATGATCGTGTTCTTGAAGGACACCTGACGACCCTGGCCATCGGTCAGACGGCCGTCATCAAGCACCTGCAGCAGCACGTTAAAGACATCCGGATGAGCCTTCTCCATCTCGTCGAGCAAGATCACGGAGTACGGACGACGGCGCACGGCCTCGGTGAGCTGGCCGCCCTCGTCGTAACCCACGTATCCCGGGGGCGCACCGATCAGACGCTGGACGCTGAACTTCTCCATGTACTCGGACATGTCGATACGCACAAGTGCGCGCTCGTCGTCGAACAGGCACTCGGCCAGCGCCTTGGCGAGCTCGGTCTTGCCCACGCCGGTGGGGCCCAAGAAGAAGAAGCTGCCGATGGGCTTGTCCGGATCGGAGAGGCCCGCGCGGCTGCGGCGCACAGCTGCGGCGACGGCGGAGACGGCCTCGTCCTGACCGATGACGCGCTTATGCAGCTCACCCTCCAAGCCCTTGAGCTTGTCGAGCTCGCCCTGCATCATCTTGGACACGGGCACGCCGGTCCAGGCGCTCACGACCTCGGCGATCTCGTCGGAGGTCACCTGCTCGTTGAGGCCCTCGCCGTCCTGCTGCTTTTGTGCCTCGAGCGCAGCCTCGGAATCCTGAATCTGCTGCTGCAAACCCGGAATCACGGAGTAGCGCAGCTCGGACGCACGGCCCAAATCTCCGTTGCGCGTCGCGCGCTCCTCTTCGCTCTTGGCCTCGTCGAGCTGGCCTTTGAGCTCCTGCACGTGGTCGATGGCGTTCTTTTGGTTGAGCCAGCCGGCCTTTTGCACGTTGAGCTTTTCTTGGACCTCGGCGATCTCTTGGCGCAGGGCCTCCAGACGCTCCTTGGAGGCCTCGTCGGTCTCCTTCATGAGCGCCTGCTCCTCAATCTGCAGCTGGGTGAGCTGACGCGTGGTGGCGTCGATCTCGACCGGCATGCTGTCGAGCTCCATGCGCAGGCGGCTTGCGGCCTCATCGACCAGGTCGATGGCCTTATCGGGCAGGAAGCGGTCAGCGATGTAGCGATCGGAGAGGTCGGCGGCGGCCACGAGCGCGCTATCGGTGATGTGCACGCCGTGGAAGATCTCGTACTTCTCCTTGAGGCCACGCAGAATCGAGATGGTGTCTTCGACGGTAGGCTCGGAGACCATCACGGTTTGGAAACGACGCGCGAGCGCCGCGTCCTTCTCAATGTACATGCGGTATTCGTCAAGCGTAGTCGCGCCGATCGCGTGCAAGTCGCCACGGGCGAGCGCCGGCTTGAGGATGTTGCCGGCGTCCATGGAGCCCTCGGTGGCACCCGCGCCCACGATGGTGTGTAGCTCATCGATGAACAGGATGACCTTGCCCTCGGATTTTTGCACTTCCTTGAGCACAGCCTTCAAGCGGTCCTCGAACTCGCCGCGGTACTTGGCGCCGGCGACCAGCGCGCTCATGTCGAGCTCGATGAGGTCGCGGTCGCGCAGCGTGCTCGGCACGTCGCCGGCCACGATACGCTGGGCGATGCCCTCGACGATGGCCGTCTTGCCGACGCCCGGCTCGCCAATGAGCACGGGGTTGTTCTTGGTGCGGCGGGACAGGACCTGGATGGTACGGCGAATCTCATCGGTACGGCCGATGACCGGGTCGAGCTTGCCGGCGCGGGCTAGGTCGCAGATGTTGCGACCGTACTGCTCCAGCGCCTCAAACTGCGTCTTGTCCTCGGCAGACGTCACGCGATCATCGCCGCGCAGCTCCTCGTAGACCTGCTCGATGCGCTCCTTGGTGACGCCTGCGTCGCGCAGCACGCGGCCAGCCTCGCCCTTGTCCTCGGCAAGCGCCATCAGCAGATGCTCGGTCACCACAAAGCTGTCGCCCATCTTGGTGGCCTTCTTCTCGGCCTTTTCGATGACGCGGACAAGCTCGTTGGACAGGCCCATCTGCTGACCCTCGCCCGAAACCTTGGGCGCATGGTCGATGGCATCCTGTGTGGAACGTGCGAGCTGGGCCGGGTCGGCACCGATGCGTTCGATGATCACGGAGATATTGCGCTCGCCGGCACCGAGCAGGGCAGACAGCAGGTGAATCGGCTCCACCGCGCCGGCCTGCGCGTCGGCAGCCGTGCTCATGGCGGTCTGTAACGCCTCGCGCGACGTCATTGCTAGCTTATCGATTCTCATGGAATCACCTCTCTTGGGGCGGCCGCCCTACGGGGCGGCTTCACGTTGTTCGAGAAGTATTGTTGCCAGCTTTGTACGATCTTATACACAAATCTAAGTCTCTATATATAAGATTTTCTGAGTGATTAAGTGATAGGGAGCAGGCACGCTCGCCCGCTGCGGCCTCGTCCCCTTACTATCTCAATCTGCAACATCTAGCGGCTGTTTATGGCTCTAGATGTTACAGATCGAGATGAAATGACCAGCGGCACCCGTTTATCTAAATCTGTAACATCTAGTCAGCAAATAGAGCTCTATCTGTTACAAATCGAGACGAACAGAAAACACCCGGATCAAAAATCTAAATCTGTAACACCAGGCCCACTTTTAGCGGCCAAGATGTTACAGATCGAGACAGACCGAAAACCACCACAAAGAGGACAGGCACCTTTGTGGTGGTCGCGGTCTCTACTCCTTCGCCGAACCCGTACTTCCCGATTCGACGGTCCAGGGCATCTCATCCTCGAACAGCCATGTACGGGCAGACCCACTATCGCGTGCAGTCTGCGGGTCAGGCAAGCAGGTCTGTTTATAGGCATCTTGGATACACTGACCCATAAAATCGTTGAGCTCGGTCTGGTCGCCCTCCATGACATAGGCGACATCACCGTCCATGATGTAGATGCCCGGACCCTCATTGCCCTCGTAGCCGGGATCGTACGAAACATCACATAACTTGGCGCCATTCGCGGTGTCCAACTCGATGGACGAGCGGCATCCGCCAACCATGTCATTCGCTTTTGCCCGATAGGACGCATATCCATACCAGCGCTTAAAGGTTTTGCCCCTGAGCAGCTCGGACGCCCTGTCGATCAGACTAGAATCCGTGGTATAGCGCATAGCCCCAAGCTGAATACGTGGATAATTACTAATGCCCAGCGCAGCCGGTTGCTCATCAAAATCAACGGTAATGGTCTCGGGCTTGTCGTCGCCGGTCAGAAGTTCGACAGATTGAGTCACAGGCTTGACCACCGGCTCCGTCACCGCAGCAGGTAGAAATGCCATACCGACAGCGCCCGCGCCAACCACAGCGATCGCAAGCGCCAAGACAATCAATCCAATACGGGCAGAACGGCTCACGGCAAAACACCCCACAATGCAAACCTTCGCCACCTGCACTAATGATACCGCCAGCTAACACTATTACCAAAAGAAGCCGCGCGCTCCTCACCACCACAAAGGGGACAGGCACCTTTGTGGTGGTTTTCGACGCTAACGGTCGACCATCTCGCGCCATGAGATTAAACTTGAATTGTTCTCTGAACATATCCATTTCTGCCTATCCTCAACAGATCTTTGTCTCGAGGAGCGCATATGAAGCCGCCTCATTCCACCGGTCGCAACATCATCGCCATTCTCGCCGTACCCATCGTGATGCTCTTCCTTATCGCCATCACGCCCTTTTCCCTTGGTATCGCCTCGCCCTTCGATTTGTGCGGGATGGTCGACGCCGGCTCGCGTGCCACCTCGCTCTCCTTTATCTGCCGTGGTGTGTTCTACGAAGACGCAATTCCCACCGGAAGTTGGCGGTCAAAGTTACCGCTGCTCGGTCAAATCGACGGACAGTCTCCTTATTTCTGCTTTGAACCTCAGACGATGAATTATTTGATCGACGACCAGCCGCTTTCCTCCGTCTCCCTCGCCTACGACTACATGCCAAACGCCGACGAGCGCCACATGAACCAAGTCCTCGACAAGATGCTTGGACAGTGCGGGCTCACCGAGGAGGCCGGTCGAACCATCTATAGCAACCAGAAATTAAAGCGAACAGAACTCCGCCGTGTCGGAAAAATCAAAGGGCGAAACGGGGCCGCCTACTGGGATGCCTGGGCAACACGCGACAAGGGCGAATTCGGACACAGCACCTATATGGTCACTGTCTACACCAAAGACGGAATTAAGGACAATGTTGACGATTTCGCGTCATCCAAACTCGGCATCCCCAAAACAACCAAGACTCCCGGCCTGGATGAAATTCTGTAGAGCCGCCCATTAACATGCCGCTCACCGATCACAACAACATCGAGCTCGTCCCCACCACCACAAAGGTGTCTGTCCCCTTTATGGTGGTCCAAAAAAGAAACCGCCCCGATATCAGAGGCGGCATCAAGCAAGTCTATTTATTAGCGTCCCTCAAGACCCAACGAGAACGCAAAAATGTAGCACGGGGCTTACCCTTTCCCGAACGCGACCCTCGCGAAGCGCGTGAGCGGGCGGGAAAGGGTAAGCCCCGGGCGGACAATTAAGTGCGTTACTCGGCAGCGGCCTTGAACTTGTTGTAGTTGATCAGGCAGCCGGCCTTGACGATGGCGCGCTCCTCTGCCGTCATATCGGCAATATAGAGCTCAATCTGCTCGACCGCACCGTCGGCACGCACCACGTAGGCGGCGATGTTCTTGAGGTCGCCATCGAGCGCGGCACGGATACCCGGCACAAATACGTAGTCGCCCACCTCAAAGTTGGGCTCGGCCTCCATCTGGAAGGGCACCATGCCCCAGTTCATGACGTTGGAGCGATAGCGCTTGGTGGCGTACTCGTGGACGATGTTGGCCAGGCCGCCGATCACGCGCTGGCAGCTCGCAGCCTGCTCGCGGGCAGAACCGTCGCCCGGCTTCTTGGCGTAGAGCATGGAGCCAAACTCGGTCGCCTTGGCATCGGCCGCGACGCCCGCGCCGGCCAGCGCCTCGAACACGCCGGCAAGCTCGGCATCGAGCGCCGCCAGGTCGCCTGCGGACTCACCGGCAACGCGGCGCTTTTCCACCGCGTCGACCTCCTTGGAGCGGCCCACGTAGGCCGGATCGCGACGGCTCAGCGTAAACTCGGCCAGGCCCAGCGGGTTGGAGCGGAAGGAACTCGTCTCGCCCGAGGGAATGAGCTCGTCGGTCGTGGTGACCGGGTCCATGATCTTGGAGCACACCTTGAGCAGGATGTCGTCGCCGAGCGGCTCCATCGCGGGCCACGGCTTGATGTTGGGACCCTCGACCAGCTCGTCTGCCGGCTCGGCCTTGCCAAAGCCCCAGTACACGCGCTTCTTGTAGGGAGCGTCATCGAAGGTGTACTCGCAGGCCTCGTCCCAGGTGTCCTCGGGCAGGTCGGTCGCCGGCGTCAGGACGCCGCCGTTGGCAGCCGTCGCCGCGATGGAGCGGGCGTCCATCAGGGCCACGGCGCTCAGCTGGCCATTACCCGGCTTGGAACCCTCGCGGTTGGGGAAATTGCGCGTAGTGTGGCGGATGGACAGGCCGTTGTTGGCAGGCGTGTCGCCGGCGCCAAAGCACGGGCCGCAGAATGCCGTGCGCACGATCGCGCCGGCCTCCATAAGGTCGTAGATGTAGCCGCGGCGCGTAAGCTCGAGCGCCACGGGCTGGCTCGTGGGATAGACCGACAGCGAGAACTCGCCGCAGCCGGTGTTGGCGCCCTTGAGTACGCGGGCAGCCTGAACCACGGAGTCGTAGTTGCCGCCCGAGCAGCCGGCGATAACGCCCTGCTGCACGTGCAGTTTGCCGTCGACGATCTTGTCGAGCAGGCTAAAGTGCGTCTTACCCTCGCCGATCTTGGCGGCCTCGAGCTCCACCTCGTGAAGGATGTCCTCGAGGTTCTCATTGAGCTCGTCGATCTCAAAGCCGTTGGAAGGATGGAACGGCAACGCGATCATGGGTTTGATGCTCGACAGGTCGACCTCGACGCAGCCGTCGTAGTAGGCGACATCAGCGGGCTTGAGCTCGCGGTAGTCGTCGCCGCGGCCGTGCATGGTCAAAAACGCGTGCGTATCCTCGTCGGTTGCCCAGATGGAGGAAAGGCAGGTGGTCTCGGTGGTCATGACGTCGACGCCGTTGCGATAGTCAGTCGTCATGCTCGCGATGCCGGGGCCCACAAACTCCATGACCTTGTTCTTGACGTAGCCCTTGGCAAAGACGGCACGGATGATGGCGAGCGCCACGTCGTGCGGGCCGACGCCGGGGCGCGGGGAACCCGTGAGGTAGATGGCGACGACGCCGGGATAGGCGACATCGTAGGTGTCACGCAGCAGCTGCTTTGCCAGCTCGCCGCCGCCCTCGCCCACGGCCATGGTGCCCAGGGCGCCGTAACGGGTGTGCGAGTCGGAACCCAGGATCATCTTGCCGCAACCGGCAAAGTTCTCGCGCATAAAGGAGTGGATAACGGCGATGTGCGGCGGGACGAAGATGCCGCCGTACTTCTTGGCCGCGGAAAGGCCAAAGACGTGGTCGTCCTCGTTGATGGTGCCGCCCACGGCGCACAGCGAGTTGTGGCAGTTGGTGAGCACGTAAGGCAGCGGGAACTGCTCCATGCCCGAGGCGCGCGCCGTCTGGATGATGCCGACAAAGGTAATATCGTGGCTCGCCATGGCATCGAAGCGAATCTTGAGCGCCTCGGGGTCGCCGGACGTATTGTGTGCCTGGAGGATCGAATACGCGATGGTGCCGCGCTTGGCATCCTCGGGCGTCTGCGTAATGCCGCGCTCAGCGGCCTCGGCCGCAGGCACAACCTCGCTGCCGCCGCGCAGGTAGATGCCATCCTCATACAGCTTGACCATACTGTCTCCCACTCTGCCCGAAAGGCTCGGGCGCATAGCATACATTCGTTCAATATCGTGCCATAGAACGGTTGCGAGTGGGTTACGAATCTACACGTTCACTTTATCTCAGTAAAGCATAAGACGAGCCCGGTGTAGTGACATCAGACTTGGTGCAAGGAGTGTCCCAAAGTTCCGGCACAAAAGGAACGTCCCCAAGTGCCAAACTACCCTACTCCGGCAACGCCGATGTTTTGGCGCGGACAGCGAAAGCCCGCCAGAGCGAGCAAGGTGCCTTAAAACAAGGCGGCATTGACCTTCTGGTCATGCCGCCGAAGTTGAAAGGCAGATTGCCGCTCTGGCGGGCTTGCAGCGTCGAGCCGTTACGCGGTTCGTAGAACCGCGTAACTACAAATCCCCGCCGGCGCCCAAAAGCTTGCGCATGACTTGCTCGGGGTTGACCGAGCCGTCGCGCGGGGCCAGGGCGGTGATCTTCTTTTGCATCTTGTACTCGTGCAGCTCGTCCTCGAGCTGACGTACGCGGGCGCGGAGCTTCTCGTTCTCGCGCTCGCGCTCCTCAGCACGCTCCTTCATATCGAGGATGCGCACCACGCCGGCGAGGTTGATGCCCTCGTCGGTCAGTTGGTTGATGAGCTCCAGGCGCTCGATATCGGCACGCGAATACAGGCGCGTGTTACCGCCCGAGCGCTGAGGATTCACCAGGCCCTTGGACTCGTAGACGCGCAGAGTCTGCGGATGCATGCCGGTCAGCTCGGCCGCCACGCTGATCATATACAGCGGTTTGTTCCTATTGTCCTCGGCCATGCTACCTGACCCCTTTCCGTCTCGCACATCTCCATCATAAGCCTGCGGCCAGCCCGTGGGCCACGCAACCAAACTAGAACGTCGCCTTGTAACGGTTGACCTTCTCGCGATAATCGCGCGTGTCGGCCTCGCGCAGCTTGGTCATGGCATCGCGCTCATCGTCGGACAGGCTCGTGGGAACCTGCACCTTGATCTCGACGAGCAGCGCACCCGTGCGCCCGCGATGCTTAACATCGGGCGCGCCCATCTCCTTAAAGCGGAACTTCTTCCCCGTCTGGGTGCCAGCGGGCACCTTCAGACGAACCGTCGCGCCGCCGGGCGTGGGCACATCCACCGTGCAGCCGAGCGCCGCCTCGTAGACCGATACCGGTACCTCCATGGTCACGTCGGCACCTTTGCGCTTAAACAGCGGGTGCTCCTCTACATGCGTGGTCACGACCAGGTCGCCGCGCTCGCCTCCGGCAACGCCGTACTCGCCGCGGCGCTTGTAGCGCAATTTGCCGCCGTCGACCGCACCCGCAGGCACCGAGACTGTGATGGTCTGCTGCTCGCCCGTCGAGGGAATACGGTAGGTGACCTTGTGCGTCACGCCGCGGAACGCGTCCTCGGCCGTTACGTCGACAGTCAGCGACAGGTCGCCGCCCTTGCGCGCGCGGTTGCGGCCCGCGCCCGCACCGGCAGCGCCCGCAGCCCCGGCAAAGCCCGAGCCCCAATCGCTGCCCCAGGCGCCGTTGCCACTAAAGATGCTGTCGAAGATATCGCCCCAGCCGCTCGCGCCGGCACCGGCGCCGTAGCCGCCGCTATACGCGCCGCCCGCGCCCGGCATGCCGCCAAACATGAGCATCTGGTCGTACTCTTTGCGCTTCTTCTCGTCCGAAAGCGTCTCGTAGGCCTCGCTGATCTCCTTGAACTTGGCCTCGTCGCCGCCGGCATCGGGGTGATATTTTTGCGCGAGCTTGCGAAACGCGCTCTTGATCTCTTTGTCGGAGGCGCTCTTGGATACGCCCAGGATGTCATAGAAGGTTTTGCCTGCAGCCATCGTAGCTCCTCTCCTGTTACGTCCGCCGTCCATGCAGACGACGGCTCATGCTTTCATATGGCACTAGGCCAGAAAGGGCCCCGGGTGTTGCCCCGGGGCCCTTCTCAATTACTCCTCGGTGCTCTCGGCCGTATCGGCCGCGGCATCCTCGGGCGCCGCTTCGGGCTCCGGTGCGGGGCGCTTCTCGCCACCGTAGGTCACCGTCACCATCGCGGAGCGCAGGATGCGGTCCGCCATGCGGTAGCCCTTCTGGTACACGTCGTTGACGGTCTCGTCGTACTGCGATGCGTCCTCGACACGCCCCACGGCCTGGTGCTCGAGCGGATCGAACGCCTCGCCCTTGGGGTCGATGGGCTCAACGCCCTCGTGCGCAAACACATCGAGCAGCTTGGCATGCACCGCATCGACGCCATCGACGAACTGCTTAAAATCGTCGGAAAGCTCCTGGCTACGGGCATGGTCGATTGCACGCTCGATATCGTCGATCACTGGCAGCAGCGCAGTGACGAGTTTCTCGGTCGCGCGCTCGCGCTCGGCGATACGCTCGCTGGCGGTGCGGCGACGGAAGTTCTCCCAGTCGGCCTGCAGACGGGCGGTGCGCTCGGTGGCGTCCTTCGCCTTGTCCTCGGCAGCCTTCTGAGCCTCTGCCGCAGCTTCGAGCTCATGACGCACGTCGGCAAGCTCCTTTTGGGCCTGCTCGAACTTGAGCTTAAAGTCGTTGTCGGCGGCTTCCTCACCGGCGCGGATAGCGGCTTCCACCATCTCGTCCTCGGTCATCGTCGCCTCCTTGTTGGAATCCTCTACCTGGTTCTCGGCAGCCTCGGCGGCCTCGGCCTCGTTGGCCTCGGTATCGTCGACGGCCTCTACGGGAATCTTCACGTCCTTCTCCTCAGAGTCAACGGGGGCGGCGCCAGCGGCGGCCGCCTCCGTGCGAGCTTTACGGGCGGACATGATTACTTGTCCTCGTCGTCCACAACCTCGTAGTCGGCGTCGACAACGTCATCGTCGGCAGGCTGGGCACCGGCGGCACCGTCGGTCTGCTGCTGAGCGTCGGCGTAGACAACCTGAGCCAGCTCGTAGGCCACGGACTGCAGGGACTCGCCAGCGGCCTTGATGGCCTCGACGTCAGAGCCCTCGAGCGCCTTCTTGGCGTCGGCGATAGCGGCCTCGGCCTTGGACTTCACGTCGGCGGAAACCTTGTCGCCCAGCTCGTTGAGGGTCTGCTCGGTGGAGTAGCACAGGCTGTCGGTCTGGTTGCGGACCTCGACCTCTTCCTTCTGCTTCTTGTCCTCCTCGGCATGAGCCTCGGCGTCCTTGACCATACGATCGACTTCGTCGTCGGACAGAGCGGTGGAGCCAGAAATGGTGATCTGTTGCTCCTTGCCGGTGCCCTTGTCCTTAGCGGAGACCTTGACGATGCCGTTGGCGTCGATGTCGAAGGTGACCTCGATCTGCGGCACGCCGCGGCGGGCAGCCGGGATGCCGGTCAGCTGGAACTTACCGAGCGACTTGTTGTCGCGGGCAAGCTCGCGCTCGCCCTGGAGCACGTTGATCTCGACGCTGGTCTGGTTGTCGGCAGCGGTGGAGTAGACCTCGGTCTTGGAGGTCGGGATCGTGGTGTTGCGGTCGATCATCTTGGTCATGATGCCGCCCATGGTCTCGACGCCCAGCGACAGCGGGGTAACGTCGAGCAGCAGGATGCCCTCGACGTCGCCGGTGAGCACGCCGCCCTGGACGGCAGCGCCGTCGGCAACGACCTCGTCGGGGTTCACGGACATGTTGGGCTGCTTGCCGGTCATGGTCTTGACCAGATCCTGGACAGCGGGCATACGGGTGGAGCCGCCGACGAGGATGACCTCGGTCAGATCGGAGAGCTTGAGCTTAGCGTCGCGCAGGGCGTTGGTGACAGGCTGCTTGCAGCGCTCGAGCAGGTCGCGGGTGATCTTCTCGAACTCGGCGCGGGTCAGCGTGTAGTTGAGGTGCAGCGGGCCGGACTGGTTCATGGTAATGAACGGCAGGTTAATGGTGGACTGCTGCGCCGCGGAGAGCTCCTTCTTGGCGTTCTCGGCAGCCTCCTTCAGACGCTGCAGGGCCATGGGGTCCTGACGCAAATCGACGCCGTTCTCCTGCTGGAACTTGTCGGCCATCCAGTCGATGACGCGCTGATCCCAGTCGTCGCCGCCCAGGTGGTTGTCGCCCGAGGTGGACAGAACCTCAAACACGCCGTCGGCGAGGTCAAGGATGGAGACGTCGAAGGTGCCGCCGCCCAGGTCGAAGACCAGAATGCGCTGGTCGGTGCCCTGCTTGTCCAGGCCATAGGCCAGAGCAGCAGCGGTCGGCTCGTTGACGATACGCTTGACGTTGAGGCCGGCGATCTTACCGGCATCCTTGGTGGCCTGACGCTGGGCGTCGTTGAAGTAGGCCGGGACGGTGATGACGGCGTCGGTGACGGTCTCGCCCAGATACTTCTCGGCGTCGGCCTTCATCTTTGCGAGCGTCATGGCGCTCACCTGCTCGGCGGTGTAATCCTTGCCCTCGATGTCGACGACGGCACGGCCACCCTGGCCCTCCTTGACCTCATACGGCACGGTCTTGATCTCGGAGGTGCACTCGGAGTACTTGCGGCCCATAAAGCGTTTGATGGAGAACACGGTGTTCTTGGGGTTGGTGACGGCCTGGTTCTTAGCGGCCTTGCCCACGACGCGGTCGCCGTCGGCACGGAAGCCCACGACGGACGGGGTGGTGCGGTCGCCCTCGGCGTTCACGATAATGGTCGGAGAACCGCCCTCGAGGACGGCCATTGCGGAGTTAGTAGTACCAAGGTCGATACCAAGAATCTTACTCATTAGAAATTCCCTCTCTCTTTTGCGTTCGCGCCGCCTCGACGGTCTGTCACGCGGCGCTTCTGCTTGTCTTTCAGGATGTAGTGTATCCCCTTATGGGCCGGAATATACAAAATCTAAGTCAATTCATATAAGATTTCTTATTGCTGAGAGTTTAGGTTCTCAAATGCGCAGGTAGATGCACTGTTTGAGTTCTCGGCAAATCTATCGAGATCTATGTAGAGATGGCTGAGGTTTGCGTCCGGGGGTGCCTGGGGGCCGTTTTGCGGAAAGCTCGTCCCGGTTTGAACGTGGATTCCGAGTCGCAGTTTCCGCTAGCGGGCCCAACCGGAAACTGCGACCCGGTTTTCGGCCAAATAACGGGATACCCTTTCCGCAGGCACGCTTAATAGCTCAATATTTCAAGTCACCTTTAGCTAACATTTGCGCAGCTCAACGGCCCCACCTGCACGTTTTTTAGTAAACCTTGGCATACTCGGCGAACGGTATGAAGATGCCGGCCAGAGGGTATTGCAAACGGTCGCTCCCGTGGTATGTTTTTGCCCGAATCAAACCGGCGCGCATCGTCTGTAGCGTCGGTCAACAGAGAGGAAACTACCATGGCTCATCCCGTAATTGATGCCGACGAGTGCATCGCTTGTGGCGTTTGCGTCGACTCCTGCCCCGCTGGCGTTCTGGAGCTCCAGGACGTCGCTACCGTCGCTGACGAGGACTCCTGCGTCGCCTGTGGCGCTTGCCAGGACGCTTGCCCCGCTGGCGCGATCACCGAGATCGTCGAGGAGTAACAACTCCCGCACTTGCACACTCAAAAGTACACCGTGCACAAAAAGGAGGCCTCCGCATCGCCGCGGAGGCCTCCTTTTTTGTGTGATAACTAATTTGGCACCGTCGCAGGTTGAGCTCACGTCAGCGAAAACGCCCCTAAGCGAGCAAGGTGACGTGAAAGAGGAGGGAAGCGTACTTCGGTACGCGACCGACGATTGAACGTCAGATTGCCGCTTAGGGGCGTTTGCAGCGTCGGCTACGATAGATCGTCCTCGTAAGGCATTAAATCGGCAAGGTAGCCCTTCTCCTTGAGTATGGCCTCGATCTCGTCGAGGGTCTGCTCGTCTTCCGCCGCAATGCGATGGAAGTGGTAGCCGCTGGTCACCGTCAGCAGTGGGAAGCTCTTGCCGCTCTCGATATCGTGCAGGTAGCGCTCAACATCGCGACGATTGCGGATGTCCAGGTCGGCCGTGATCTTACCGTACACGCGGTGATTGACGATCACGTTGAGCACGGCACCACCGGCGTCGACGATACTCGTGAGCTCATCGCCTGCCTGCTCCACGCCGTGGCGAACCTTGACCAGACGCGTGGGCACAGCCGGGCTGCTCGCTGCCTCCTGTAGTACATAGCCGCGATTGGTGGCGACGATATCGTGCCCGTCGGCGCGCAGCAGGGCGATGTCCTGCACCACGACCTGGCGGCTCACACCCACCTCGCGGGCAAGCGCGCTGCCCGATACGGGCCCCTTGGCTCCCTCGAGCACGGCCATGATGGCACGGCGACGCTCGCGGGCGTTCATTATTTACCGTCCAGCAGACGCAGGTGCTTAAGCGAGAGGTCGAGGATCGGCGCGGAGTGCGTCAGGGCGCCCGAGCTAATGTAGTCGACGCCCAGATCAGCCAGGGCGCGAATGTTGTCGGCGTCCACATTGCCCGAGCACTCGGTCTTGGCGCGACCGGCGATAAGCTCGATGGCGGCGACCATGTCGTCATGGGTCATGTTGTCAAACATGATAATGTCGGCACCGGCCTCCACGGCTTCGCGTACCATGTCCAGGTTCTCGCACTCAATCTCGACCGTCGTGGTAAACGACGCGTGGGCGCGCGCCATCTCGATCGCGCGCGTCACGCCACCGGCGGCATCGATGTGGTTGTCCTTGAGCATGACGGCTGTCGACAGGTTGTAGCGATGGTTGCTGCCGCCGCCGATCTCAACCGCCGCCTTCTCAAACACGCGCATGCCCGGCGTGGTCTTGCGTGTGTCGACGAGCACGGTCTTGGTACCCTCGAGCGCCGCTGCCATTCTGTGCGTATAGGTAGCGATACCACTCATGCGCTGCAGGTAGTTGAGCGCCACGCGCTCGCCCGAAAGCAGCACGCGCGCATCGCCGCGCACCTGGCCCACGTGGTCGCCGGCGTGTACCTCGTCACCGTCGGCAACATCAAACAGCACCGAGCTCTGCGGATCCAGCAGCTCAAAGGTGCGAGCGAACACGTCCAGACCGGCGATGATGCCATCGGCCTTGGCGATGAGCTCCACCGTGGCGGGACGCGCCGTGGGGCACACGCTCGCCGTGCTCACGTCCTCAAACGTAATGTCCTCGCGTAGGGCCTGCAGAATCAGATCATCGACGACGAGCTTCATGGTAATGGGATTCATGGTCTACTCCTCCACGGCCTGCGTGCCGGCGGCACGGGCCAAATCATCGATTGCCAGGGAGTCGGCGCTCAGGGCGCGATGACGCCCGTCGAGCGCGGGCTCGCCCGCCTGCTCCACGGCGAGCGACTCGCCGGTGCGCATGCACCAGGCGGCACGGCGGCCCCAAACCAGGGACTCGAGCAGGCTGTTGGAAGCCAGGCGATTCTTGCCGTGCACGCCGCTGCAGGCCGTCTCACCGGCTGCGTAGAGCTCGGGCATCGAGGTGCGGCCGTCCTTGTCGACCCACACGCCGCCCATAAAGTAGTGCTGCGTAGGCGTAACGGGGATGGGCTCGTCCAAGATGTCGCGGCCGTCCTCCAAGCAGCGTGCGCGAATGTTGGCAAAGTGCCCGGTCACTACATCGCGCTCGACGGGGGCAAAGCTCAGCCACTCGTGCTCGGTACCGTCCTGCTTCATCTGCTCGCGAATAGCGGCAGCGACCACATCGCGCGGCTGAAGCTCGTCGGTAAAGCGCTCACCGGCGGCGTTGAGCAAAATCGCACCCTCGCCGCGGCAGCTCTCGCTGATCAGGAAGGTGCGGCCTGGCTGCGGCGAGAACAGTCCCGTGGGGTGGATCTGCACGTAGTCCAGGTGCTCCATCTTAATGCCATGCTCCTGCGCGATGTAGCAGGCGTCGCCCGTGAGCTGCGGGTAGTTGGTCGAATGGTCGTATACGCCACCGATGCCGCCCGTCGCCCACAGCGTATGGCGAGCATGGATCTTAAACGGCTTACCGACATGCACGCCCTCAGCGGCATTTGCCAGCTCGTCGGCGGGGCGAGCTGAATCGTCCTCGTCCACGGGAACGGCGACGACACCGGCACACACCGTGGCGCCGTCACGCTCGCCCGTCAGGATGTCGGTCATGGCCACGTGCTCCAAAATCTGCACGTTATCCAGTTTGCGAACGGCTTGGAGCAGCTTGGTCGTGATCTCCTTGCCCGTAATGTCGGCATGGAAGGCAATGCGGGGGCGGCTGTGCGCACCCTCGCGGGTAAAGTCGAGGCTGCCGTCGGCCTTGCGCTCAAAGTCCACGCCCATCGCCAGCAGGTCGTTGATGACCGAGCGGCTCGAGCGGATCATGATGTCGACGCTCTCGCGGCGGTTCTCGTAGTGGCCGGCGTGCATGGTGTCCTCAAAGAAGGCATCGTAGTCCGAGCCCTCGGGCAGCACGCAAATGCCACCCTGCGCGAGCATCGAATCGCACTCGTCGACAGCGCCCTTGGAGAGCATGATCACGCACATGCTCGTCGGCAGGTTGAGAGCCGCATACAGGCCCGCTACGCCGCAGCCGGCAATAACGACGTCGCACTCCATATCGGGGTATTGCTTGGTTTCCACAGGAATCCTCTCCCTTGAATGTGACATAAGGGACCGTCCCTCATGCCGCATTGTTCTAGCGCGCTGCGTACTCGAGCATGCGGTCGAGCGTGAGCTTGGCCTGATCGGCGGCCTCGTCCGACACGCCAATCTGCACCTCGCCCTCGCCCGTCTCCAGGCAGCGCACGAGCTTTTCGAGCGTGATGAGATCCATGTTGACGCAGGTGGGCTGCACCGCGGGGAAGTAGAACTTCTTGCCGGTGCCCTGGCAGCGGCGCTCGAGCTCGTAGAGCACGCCACAGACCGTCACGATAATGAACTCGCTCGCGTCGGACTCCTCGGCGTACTTGATGATGCCGGCGGTGGAGCCGATGTAGTCGGCCTCGGCCAAGACGTCGGCCTTGCACTCAGGATGCGCCAGCACGAGCGCGTCGGGGTGGGCCTCCGTCGCGTCGACAATCTGCTCGACGGTGATGATGTGATGGCGCGGGCAGTAGCCGTTGTTGAGAATGACGTGCTTTTGCGGCACCTGCTCGGCTACGAAGCGGCCGAGGTTTTGGTCGGGAATGAACAGGATATGCTGCTGCGGCAGCTCGGACACGATCTTGACGGCGTTGGAGCTGGTGACGCACACGTCGCTCCAGCTCTTGATCTCAACCGTGGAGTTGACGTAGCAGACCACGGCAAGGTCATCGCCGTACTCGGCGCGCGCCGCATCGACTGTCTCGCGCTTGACCATATGAGCCATGGGACAGTCCGCGCCCGGCTCGGGCAGCAGCACCGTCTTGGTGGGATTGAGCAGCTTGGCGCTCTCGCCCATAAACTCCACGCCGCACAGCACGATGGTCTGCTGCGGCAGGCTCTTGGCGAGCTTAGCCAGGTAGAAGCTGTCGCCGACGTAATCGGCCACAGCCTGGACCTCGGGTGCCACGTAATAGTGTGCCAGGATCACCGCGTCGCGTTGGGTTTTAAGTTGCTGAATGGCCTCGACGAGCTCTGCGGGCACCAATGCCGCGCGCTCCGTTGCCGTCGTTGCCGATGCCAGGCCGGCCGCAATGTCGCGTGCAAGCTCCGATGCATCCATGTTCGCGCTCTGTGCCATCAAGGCCCCTCTCTTTTGGCGAATCTTGGGGCTTTAGTATGACACCTAGGTTTACAGCTGACAAGACAGCTGTAAACCTAGGTGTAAAGTTGAAATAAAGATTCAATCATGCGGCAGGTCCATTTTCGAACTGGCAAGCTGAGGATAGCCGAGCTCTCGATAGCGCAGGAGGCATCTTTCGCCACCGCAATACCGCTCGGCGCGAGTTGCGCACCATGAGGCACGAACGGGCGCTCCCCCGCGAGCGGCACGCGCCCAATGTGGCAAAATCGAACTACTAAGGGGGCCCGAATGCTCAAGATTATTGCCTGCGACGATGACGTCGCTTTTCTAGATAGACTGCACCGGATGATCGACCGTTGGTCGACCGAGAAGGGCACGGCGGTCGATGTTGCGCTCGTCACGCGCGGCGAGGACCTGCTGGCGCGCCATGCCGCGTCGCGCGCCGACATCATCCTGCTCGACATGATCATGCCACTCGTCAACGGCATGGACACCGCACGCGAATTGCGCCAGGCCGACACCGCCGTGCGCCTGGTGTTCCTTACCTCGTCGCCCGAGTTTGCACTGGAGTCCTACGAGGTCCGCGCCTTCGACTATTTGCTCAAGCCCGTGACTTACGAACGCCTGGCGCAGTTACTCGACGAACTTTCGAGCATGCGCCCGGCGACAACCGACGAGCTCGTGATCAAAACGTCCTTTGGCTACCACGCCCTGCGCCTGTCCGACATCGAATATGCCGAGGCGCGCAACAAGCACGTGGTCTTCCACCTGCGCGACGGACGCGATATCGAGGCACTCGAGTCGTTCCGCAGCGTCGAGGACCGTTTGGCGCAAAATGCCACCTTCTTTAAATGCCACCGTAGCTACCAGGTCAACTTGCGCAACATCGACCACTTCGATCGCACGGACATCGTCATGCGCTCCGGCGCGTGCATTCCGCTGTCGCGCAGCAGCAAGCAGGGGTTCCAAGACGCCTACTTTGCGGTGCGCTTTGAGGGCGTGAGGCGCTGATGATCCCCTCGGTCGAAATGGTCCTTTGGGCAATCCACCACGCCACGACGCTGCTCTTTGGCGTCTTTGCTTCGGCGGCGCTGTGCGGTATCGAAATCAATCGACGCCATGCACTCGAGTTGGTGGGGGTCGGAGCCGCAACCGGCGCTGCCTTTTCGATCGCCAATGTCGTTGGCGGAGAGCTTTTTGCCCGTCAGGTCTATCCGCTCGTCGTGCACCTGCCGCTTACCGTCTACCTGTGTGCGCGCTACCGCCTGAGCCCGCTGCTCGCGGCATTGGGCGTCACCAGCGCCTATCTGAGCTGTCAGTTCAGCAACTGGATGGGCATCGCCGCCTTTGC
This sequence comes from uncultured Collinsella sp., assembly GCA_958370325.1. Taxonomy (GTDB): domain Bacteria; phylum Actinomycetota; class Coriobacteriia; order Coriobacteriales; family Coriobacteriaceae; genus Collinsella. The sequence goes on from CATXJW010000003.1 coordinate 70,346, forward strand.
CGCAACCGATTCTCAGATCGCGTACTATCTGGCACGCATCGCTACCACGCTCGCCGTCTTTGCCGTCCTGCTGCATTGGGCCGGCGACATTGGACCCCGCCTGGCGATTAAAAGCCCCACCGAGCTGGGCATCCTTTTAATCCTGCCGCTCGTCTATTACATCTTTGACTACGCCACCAACGTCTACACCACGCTGTTCCACTCGGGCTCGGTGGTGACAGTTGAGTTTTTGGCATTTGCGCTCTGTGCCTTCTATCTTATGTTTCTTGCCGTCTACCTGCGCGAATACGAAGAAAAGGAAGCCGCCGAGCGAGAGCGTTGGATGCTCGAAACCCGCGACAGCGCCGCCATCAAAGAGCTCGAGGCTTGGCGTCAATCTGGGCGCGAGCTGTCGATTCTTCGCCACGATATGCGCCACTTCCTACGCAGCCTGGCCGCTTTAATTGAGGAGGGCCACACCGACGAGGCGCTCAAACGCATCGACGAACTCTGCGAAGCCGGCGACCGCACCGCCGTACGCCGCTTCTGCGCCAACGAGACCGTAAACATCGCGCTTTCGTCATTCAACTCGGATATCAATAGAAACGGCATTACCGCCAACCTGCGCGCCGCCGTACCCGAAACCGTCCACGTAGGTGACGCCGACCTGTTTAGCGTGCTCTCAAATGCCTTGGAAAACGCTATCACCGCCGCAAGCGCCGCACCCCAAGGAAAGCGATTCGTCGACCTTGACCTGCGACTTGAGGATGGCCAGCTGCTGCTGTTAGTTTCCAACACGTTTGACCGCGCGCCGCGCATGGTCGACGGCATGCCCGTGACCCGGCATGCGGGCCACGGCTTTGGCACCAAAAGCATCAAACTTGCCGTGGAGCGTATGAACGGCAACTGCCAGTTCCGCATTAACGGCGATCGGTTTGAGCTGCGCGCTGTGATGTAAGGGCGCGGGCGCGACGGATTTGCGTTCCGCGGGTACGGCTCGCCCGCTCGGGGTCGTTTGTCGACGCGGGCTCGCTACAGCGGCGCGGCCGCCGGGGTCAGCTGCTTGATGTAGGCCCACATGCGCTGCTTAGCGGCCTTGTCGGTGAGTGCCGCCTCAAAGCCGTCGAGCGCGAGCACGCGGCGGCCCTGCACATGGGCGACCAGGCCGGGCTTGAGCATGGCGGTGTCGAAGTCATCGATCGCCACGAGCATATCGGCGTAGGCCTCGCGCATGGCATCGGCCGCGTTGTTGTCGAGCAGTAGCACCGCCTCGGGGTCCAAGGCCTCAAGCGCCTCGCGGAACAGCTCGCACGGCAGAGCCTCGCCCACCGTGACCGCTCCGTCGCCTGCGCCGGTGACGCTTGCCAGCACGCAAAAATCCTCGGGCGCGTAGCCGATGGCCCCAAGCGCCTTGCGCAACGCCGCGCCATCCGGGCCGGCGGCAAGCTCGCCACCCGAACGCTCGGCCTCGTCCAAATCGCCTTTGACCAGAACGATCGGCGAGCACGCGTTGCCCACGATGCGCACGCCACGGACCGCAAGCGATGTGAGCTCCTGCTCGGCCGCCTGGGCGATGGCTTCTTTTTTCTGGCTTTGTGACGTGGACATGCGCTCTCCAATCGTTTGCGTGCCCACCATTATATAAAAGAGCCGCCTGCGAGTGGTTGCTTTGCGGGCGGCTGGGTATAAGCACGGTCGTACTGAGTTTTACGCGGCTGAGCCGCGTCACATTATGGAGGTCACCATGGCTGACATTAAGCAGATTACCCCCGAGAACTTCGATTCCATCGTTAACGGCAGCCTGCCCGTGCTGGTCGATTTTTGGGCACCGTGGTGCGGGCCCTGCCGATCGCTCTCGCCCATCGTTGACGAGGTTGCCGATGAGCTGGCGGGCAAGCTTGCCGTTGCCAAATGCAACGTCGACGACAACCAGGACCTGGCCATGAAGTATGGCGTCATGAGCATCCCCACGCTGATTGTGTTTAAGAACGGCGAAGAGATTGACCGCTCGGTTGGCGCTCTGCCCAAGGCGAGGCTGCAGGCGCTGCTGGAGAAGCATCTGTAATACGCTTGTTACTTACCCGCCGTCCATGAGCGGTTTTGCACCGCTCGCCGGACTGCCGGGTGCGGCGCGTGTGACCACGGATAGTATGGTAGTTACAAACAGCCCCCAGTGAACGGGTGCGAGTCGCACAGACTCGCACCCGTTTTCTTATGCAGCTGCGCACAGAGTGGGCGTAGTAAAATCTGAACCACTGAACTGCCCCATACAAAAGGAGATTTCCCATGCATGACGTTGGAATGAACATGAGCCAGCTTGCCATGAGCGTCAAGCAGGTCGACGACACCATCGAGCTCGCTCACGAGTGGAGCCATCAGCTGCTGCATGCGACCGAGAATTTTGACATGGAGCGCATCGGCGCCAAGCTCGAGGCAGCCATGGCCGCGCTGCACGAGGCCCACGACGCACTCGAGGGCTACGAGGAAGCCATCGAGGCCGACCACAACTCCGTCGGCTCCGTGAAGTTGGTGTAACGTGGCCGAACACGAGCACGGCTGCGGGTACGAGCACGACCATCCGCACGGGGCGGACGGTGACACGGGCTGCCACTGTAGTGGTTCCGGCTCCGAGCTGGTCCGTTTTTCGGTTACCGCACCGGACGACCTGCTGCGCCGTTTTGACGAACAGATCGCGCGCCGCGGCGACGTGGCCAACCGCTCCGAGGCCGTGCGCGACCTGATTCGCGCCTCGATCGCCAAGGAGCAGATGCGCACGCCCGATGAGCATGTTATCGGGTCGCTCACCATGATCTACGACCACCATACCGGCGACCTGACGCGCCGTCTGGACGAAGTGCAGCACGACTACACCGACGAGATCGTATCGACCATGCACGTGCATCTGGATCACCACAACTGCTTGGAGATTCTGGCGCTCAAGGGTCGCGGCGAGCGCGTCTACGAACTAGCCGACCGTCTGCTGGGCCTGCGCGGCGTTAAGCACGGCGAGCTCACGTGCGCCGCCACCAAGCAGAGCCTGGGGCTGTAGCGCACCTGTCCCTATTTGGTCGGTTTTGATGAGGGGTGTCGCATGCGGCATGTGCATATTCATGTGACGGGCATTGTGCAGGGCGTTGGCATGCGACCGTTTGTGTATCGCGAGGCCATGGCGTATGGCATTTGCGGATGGGTGCTCAACGCGGGCGACGGCGTGCATATCGAAGCGCATGCTCTGGCCGGTGCGCTCGATGCTTTTGTTGCCGCGCTTTCTGAGCATGCGCCTGCGGCAGCCCGCGTAGAGCATGTCGAGGTTGTGGACCTGGCAGCCAACGGTTGGGATGCCGCCAATGAAGAGGGTTTTCGCATCGTAGCATCGCAGGACCAGACCGCGCACACGACGCTCGTCTCGCCCGATATCGCCACCTGCGACGATTGCCTGCGCGAGCTGTTCGATCCCGCCGACCGACGCTATCACTACCCCTTTATCAACTGCACTAACTGCGGCCCACGCTTTACCATCATCCGATCGCTGCCTTATGACCGAGCGGCTACCTCGATGGACCGTTTTCCCATGTGCCCTGAGTGTGCCGCGGAGTATGCCAATCCGCTCGACCGTCGCTTTCACGCGCAGCCCGATGCCTGCTTTGATTGCGGGCCGCATATCATGTGGCGCGAAGTGGGCGTGGGCGATGAGCCGGGCGAAGCCGCCGCGCCGCCGGCCGTCGGCACCACGCGCGAGACCAGCGACGCCATTATCGACCGCTGCGTTGAGCTGCTGGCCGTTGGTGGCATCGTCGCCATCAAGGGCCTGGGCGGATTCCATCTATCCTGTGACGCCTCCAACGAGCAGGCGGTAGCCGAGCTTCGCCGCCGTAAACGCCGCAGCAACAAGCCACTTGCCGTTATGGTGCGCAGCCTTGCCGACGCTGAACGCCTGTGCCATATCAGCGACGTTGAGCGCGGCTTGCTGGCCGGCAGCATTCGCCCCATTGTGCTGCTGCGCCGACGTGCCGTTTGCGAGAGCGGTGATTCTCCCGACGCCCTCGCGCTCGCACCGTCCGTCGCGCGCGACCTGCCCGAGCTCGGCGTTATGCTCCCCTACACCCCGCTTCAGCATCTGCTGCTTGCCGCGGCAGAAGCCCGCGGTATGCACGCGCTCGTCATGACCAGCGGAAACCTGAGCGAAGAGCCCATCGAGACCGACGACGATCTTGCCTGGGAACACCTCGTTGCCGCCGGCATCGCCGATGCGTTGCTCGGCAACGACCGCGCGATCCTCTCGCGCTACGACGACTCTGTAGCGCGCGTGGTCGACGGCGCCGTTATGCCCGTGCGCCGCGCTCGCGGATATGCACCCCAGCCGCTGCCGTTGCCGGCGCTCGACGGCACTCCGTCCTGCGTGCTCGCCTGTGGGCCACAACAAAAGGCCACGATTGCGCTCACGCGTGAAGGGGCGAACGGCGAGGCAACCTGTTTTGTGTCGCAGCATATCGGCGATGTTGAAAACGGCGGGACCTTCGATGCCTGGAACGCCGCGCGCACGCGCTTGGAAGATCTCTTTGACTTGGTGCCCGCCGCCTTAGCCTGCGATGTACATCCCAGCTATCTATCGAGCCAGTGGGCGCGCGAGCAGGCGCGAAAATGCAATCTGCCGCTCGTCGAGGTGCAGCACCATCATGCGCATATCGCGAGCGTAATGGCCGAGGCTATCGCCGCGGGCCAGCTTACAACCGACGCGCGCGTCCTTGGCATCGCCTTTGACGGCACCGGCGCCGGTACCGATGGGACCATTTGGGGCGGCGAGTTTCTTGTTGCCAGCCTTGGCGGCTTTGAGCGCGCCGCGCATTTGCGCACCTGGGCGCTCCCCGGCGGGGCGGCCTCCGTGCGCGACGCCCGCCGCAACGCCTTTGCCCTGCTCAGTGAGCTCGGCCTACTCGAGCACCCAGGCGCCGCTCGGCTTTTGGACAGCCTCGACGAGCAAACGCGCAGCGTGACAGCCACCATGATCGAGCGCGGCATCAACAGCCCGCGTACCAGCAGCATGGGTCGCTTGTTTGATGCCTCAGCCGCGATCCTGGGCATTTGCGGCCAGGCAACCTACGAGGGCGAACCCGCCATCGAGCTTGAAGCCGCCGCCTGGCGCGCGCTCGGCGGTAAGACCGTTCGTCTCGGCGGCAATCATACAGGCGTATTCACGTCTGCCGATGACTCCCCCATCTTGGACCCCCAACCACTCATCGAAGCTCTTCTGAATGGAATCGAGGCAGGCGCGCCGGCCGATAGGCTCGCCCTCGAGTTTCACATCGCCATCGCACGCTCTTCGGCACGAATCGCACGCGAAATCTGCGCGCGCGAAGGCCTCGATACCGTCGCACTCTCGGGCGGTGTGTTCATGAACCGGCTTTTGCTTCAGCTTCTTACCCACGAACTCAAAGACGCCGGTCTTGCCGTCTTGGTCCCCCACGCCGTGCCCGTCAACGACGGCTGCATCGCCTACGGTCAGGCCGCCATCGCTCGCGCTCGCCTCGCGCAGACAGCATCGCGATAGGCTGTTTTGCCAGCCTACGCGCCGCCGTCTCACAGGTGTAACGCGTTTGCTCGTGACTCCCGCGAGCGCTACCATCAACTGATGGGTAATTAGGCGCCTATCCAGCGCAAAACGTATAAAAGGGGAACATTATGTGCCTTGCCGTTCCCGGTAAAGTGGTCAAACGCGACGACGACCTTAAGGCGACCGTCGACATGATGGGCATCGAGCGCCCCGTTTCGCTGCGCCTCGTGCCGACGGCACAGGTAGGCGACTATATTCTCGTGCACGCCGGCTTTGGCATTCAGATTGTCGACGAGCAGGAGGCGCAGGAGACGCTCGACCTGGTCAACACCATGACCGAACTGGTCGAAGAAGACCAGCCGGCCACCAACCCGGCGGAGGCTTACTAGTGGCGGCCGGACAGCCGGCTCGCTCCGGTATCGACTTTTCGGCATTTCGCGATTCCAAGCTGGCCCGCGAGCTCATCGAGCGCATCCGTGAACTCGTCGGCGACCGCGCCATCAACCTTATGGAAGTCTGCGGCACGCACACCGTGAGCATCGGTCGCTATGGCTTTCGCTCCATTATGCCGGCGGGACTCAAGCTGCTGAGCGGCCCAGGTTGCCCCGTCTGCGTTACCGCCAACCGCGATATCGACCATGCAATCGCGCTCGCCAACATAGACGGCGCCATCATCACCACCTTTGGCGACATGATGCGCGTGCCCGGATCGTCCACCTCGCTCGCCGCGCAAAAGGCAGCAGGGTGCGACATTCGCATCGTCTACTCCCCGCTCGACGCGCTCGACATCGCTGAGCAAAACCCCGACCGCCCGGTCATCTTTATGGGTGTGGGCTTTGAGACCACCACTCCCACCATCGCCGCCGCTATCCTGGAGGCAGACGCGCGCGGGCTGCAGAACTTCTCGGTCTACTGCGCCCATAAGACCACGCCGCCGGCGCTACGCGCCATCGCCAACGATCCCGAGACCACTATCGACGGCTTTATCCTTCCGGGGCACGTCGCCACCATCACGGGCTTAACGCCCTTTGGCTTTTTGGTCGACGAGTTTAAGACCCCAGGCGTGGTCACGGGATTTGAGCCGGTCGACATCTTGCAGGGCATCTGCATGCTGGTCCAGATGGTTGTCGAGAGCAAGCCGGCGATCGACAACGCCTACCGCCGCGGTGTCAATGCGAACGGCAACCCCGTGGCGCGCCAGCTGGTCGAGCAGGTGTTTGAGCCGTGCGACACCACATGGCGCGGTCTGGGGCCGATTGCCGGCTCGGGGCTCGCCATTCGTCCCGAGTTTTCGCACTTCGATGCCAGCATGCGCTTTGACGTGTCCATCGAGCCGACGGTCGAGCCGCGCGGATGCCGCTGCGGCGACGTGTTGCGCGGAGCCATTACGCCGAGCGACTGCCCACTGTTCGGCCACGCTTGTACACCCGAGCATCCCGTCGGCCCCTGCATGGTGAGTTCCGAGGGCAGCTGTGCAGCATATTTCCGCTACCGAGGCTAATGGGTTCCGCCGCTCTAACGAACGGCGGGCCGGTTGACGCTGCACCTCACCCATATAATTCCGTCCTCGATTGGAGTTTTCGATATGTCCCGCACTGCCACCGATAGCACTGTCCTGCTGGGCCACGGCTCTGGCGGCCAGATGATGAAACGCATCATCGATGAGGTCTTTTTGGATGCCTTTGGGTCGCCCGAACTGCTCGAGGGCAACGATGCCGGCGTCGCTGCGCTGCCCGCGAGCGGGCGCATCGCCATGTCGACCGACAGCTTTGTAGTCTCGCCGCAGTTCTTCCCCGGCGGTAATATCGGCCGACTCGCCGTGTGCGGAACCGTTAACGACGTCGCGACCTCGGGCGCTAACGTGCGCTACCTGTCGTGCGGCTTCATCCTCGAAGAGGGCTACCCCATGGACAAGCTGCGCCAGATCGTCCAGACCATGGCCGAGACGGCACGCGAGGCGGGCGTGGCGATCATCACCGGCGACACCAAGGTGGTCGAGCGCGGCGGGGCCGACGGCGTCTATATCAATACCGCCGGCGTGGGCGAGGTACCCGCGGGCGTGGCGCTCAGCGGCGCAAACTGCAAGCCCGGCGACGTCATCCTGGTGTCGGGTACACTCGGCGACCACGGCATCGCCATCATGAGCCAACGCGAGGGCCTGGCGTTTTCGAGCACCATCGAAAGCGATGCCGCGCCGCTCAACCACCTGATTGCCGATGTGCTTGCCGCAGCACCCGACACACGTTGCTTCCGCGACCCCACGCGCGGTGGCCTGGCGTCCACGCTCAACGAGTTTGCCCAGGCCAGCGGCGTTGCCATGGAGGTCGACAAGGATGCCGTGCCCGTACGCCCCGACGTGCAGGCAGCCTGCGAGATGCTCGGCTACGATGTGTTGCAGGTGGCAAACGAGGGCAAGATGGTCGCCGTGGTGCCGGCCGAACAGGCAGATGCGGCACTGGCCGCCATGCGCGCCGCCCGCTACGGCGAGAATGCCGCGATTATCGGCCGCGTGCTGCCGCTTGGATCGGACGCTCGACCCGCCGTGCGCGTACGCACCGGCTGGGGCTCGACCCGCATCCTCGACATGCTCGTGGGAGAGCAGCTGCCAAGGATTTGCTAACGACAAAGGCCCAGGGCTATTAAAGATATTCAGATTCCAAACATGCCCGGCACGCATGCCCAGTATCATGGGGTGCGTTTTACAACTCAAGCGGCAGGAGCACCCATGGCAGCAGCTTTTTCCCATGTGATCTTTGATCTGGATGGCACCATCCTCAACACGCTCGAGGACCTGGCGGCCGCCAGCAACCATACCTGCGAGATGCACGGCTGGCCCACGTTTGCCGTAGACGAGTACCGCTACAAGGTGGGAAACGGCATGCTCAAGCTGGTCGAACGCTTTATGCCTGCCGAGTATGCGGGCGACGGTCGCATGTTTGAGCAGACGCTTGCCGAGTTTAGGGCTTACTACGGCGAGCACAAGGAGGACCACACCGCCCCCTATGCCGGCACGATCGAGATGCTCGACCGCCTACGCGCCGCGGGCGTTCAGCTTGCCGTGCTCACCAACAAGGACCATGTCTCGGCCGCTCCGCTTATCGAGAAGTATTTTGGTTCCGAGCGCTTTGCGCTGGTGCAGGGCCGCGTCGATGCGTTTCCTCCCAAGCCCGAGGCGCCTGTTACGCTGCATGTGATGGAAGCGCTGGGCGCCGATCCGTCGACCACACTCTATGTGGGCGATTCCAATGTCGATGTTCTGACCGGTCACAACGCCGGCCTCAAGAGCGCGGGCGTCAGCTGGGGCTTCCGCGGCCGCGCAGAGTTGGAGGCCGCTGGCGCCGACTACGTGGTGGACACCCAGGACGAGCTCTCGGCGCTAATCCTGGGCGAGTAACCGCTCATCCCTCCCACGGGTAGCTAATGTAGGACGGGGCTCTTTTAGCTGCCCCCCCCTGCACCAAAGGAGTGTCCCCAACTGCCGGCAGAAAAGGAACGTCCCCAAGTGCCCCAAACAAGAACGTCCCCAATGACTACTCCAGCAACGGTAACGTCGCGGGTAGAGGACGGACAGACACTATGACCCAATCCGAGGGCACGGAAACGACAGGAGCCCCCGCTCGTGACCGCGGGTCGGGGCTGCGACAATGTTGTTGAAGTGCCAGAGGCGCAGCCGCGCCGCAACGAGGTTGGGAGGCTCCCGTGCCTAGATATTCTACCGCCTTCGGAATGGACGTACACCTCAGGTCCACCACCGTCTGCGCGCTCAACGCGGAGACGGGCGAGGCCGTGGCGAGGAGGTTCCGCGGCAACCCGTGGGGCGAGGTCGCGGAGTGGATGTCGGGCTTCCCGGGCCCGTCGCTCGCCGCCTACGAGAGCGGCTACCTCGGCTTCGCGCCGCAGAGGGAGCTGTCGGCCCTCGGCGTCGACTGCGTCGTCGCGGCCGTCTCCAAGGTCCCGAGGTCGGCGGCCGACCTCTCGTCCAAGAACGACCGCAACGACGCGGCCAGGATGGCCAAGGCGATACTGTCGCACGACGTCACCCCGGTATGGGTGCCGTCCCCCGAGATCGAGGGGCTCAGGGACCTCGCCGCCGCCCACGACGCGGCGACCGCCAGGCTCGCGGCGGCGAAGCAGCGGCTCCTAGCGTTCCTCGCCCGCCGGGGCTACGTCTACGGCGGCACGACGCCGGCCGGAAACCCCCGGAAGTACTGGACGTACGGCTTCCTCAGGTGGCTCGACAAGGTGCGGCCCGCCGACGACGGCGGCATCCGGGCGCTGGCGGCGCTGAGGAACGAGGTCGAGGCGGCCGACGAGGCAAGGGAGGCCCTCCTCGCCGAGTACAGGGCCGCTGTCGCGGCGGGCCCCCTCTCGGCCGAGGTCGAGGCGCTCCAGTCCATCAAGGGGTGCGGGTTCGTGCTCGCCGCCGCCTTCGCGTCCGAGGTCGGCGACTTCTCGAGGTTCCGCTCCGGCAGGCAGGTGACGGCCTACTTCGGCCTCGCCCCGAAGCAGAGGTCGAGCGCCGACTCCGTGCGACTCGGCGGAATCAGCGGGGCCGGCAACGCGCTCGTCAGGAGGCTGGCGGTCGAGGGGTCCTGGCGCTACGCCCAGGCCGGGCACCAGCCCAAGCTGATGCCCAAGGGCTCCGGAGTCCCGCTCGAGATAAGGATGCACGGGAGGAAGGGGTCCGAGCGCCTGCTCCGGCGACGCGAGGAGATGCTCGAGAGGGGCATGCCCCAGGCGAAGGCGAACGCCGCCACCGCCGCCGAGCTCGTGAGGTGGCTGTGGGCCCTCGGCATGATGTGCCGGGAGGCCGGCGAATAGACATAGCCCCCGTCCCGGCGAGCCGGGCAGCCTTCGGGGATACCCCCGTTCTCGCTGTGCGCGCGGCGGTCGCCGCATTCGCGTCGACAGACTTGGGGAACCCCCGCCGAAGGAGAGGATTGCGGGCCGCCGGAGCGGTATCCGCGGATATGAGACTGAGCCGAAGGCGTCGACGACATGCCGGGGGCGGACCGGGACGGGTTCAACGGCAGGCCCCGCCGACCGATTGCAAGCGGTCGGCGGGGCCATTGTGGCTCTTGACAGCGGATTGGGTCATATGAGCGAGCGACGTCCAGGACGAACAAGTTGGCATGAAAAAGGCGAGGCATAGACCTTCTGGTCATGCCTCGCCTTTTGAATGACAAATTGTCGTCCTGGGCGGCGCGCAGCGTCAACTGGTTACGCGGTTCGTAGAACCGCGTAACTCCCCTAGCTCAGCATTGCATCCATCATCTCGGAGTTGACGGAGTCATCGGCAGACCACTCGCCGTCGTCGTTGCAGGTGTACTTGAAGATAACCGTGGTCTTCCTGGGCTCGGTGGCCTTGGTCACATCGACCATAACCTGACCTGCCATCTTGTACAGCTCGTCATCGGAAGGAACCGTATCAAGCGCGGCGACCTTCTCCTGATACTGGGTGGAGAAGTCCTCGACGATCTTGTTCATGGACTTGCAGGTGATGGAGACCTCGGCGGTCGCGACACCCTTGTCCTCGTCGACCGTCACGTCGCCGATCTCGTAGTCAAAGCCTTCGAGATAGGTCTTGGCATACTCCTTGGGATCGATACCCAACTGCTCGAACTCGTCGCCCGAAGCCTCCTCCAGACCAGAAAGGAACTCGTCGCCACCGTTCTTGACCTCGTCAAACTGAGTCGTAAGATCCTCGGTGATGAGTTCCTCGATCGAAGGGCCTCCACAACCGGAAAGCACGACCACGCATGCAACCAAAACGGCCATGAGGGGCGCAAGCAGCAGCTTCTTTTTCATGTTGTTCCTCCCAATGAGCGGCACCGCGCTTCCCAGACGCGGCGCACGTTGTAATAAGTAAGCCCATACTATCCACTTATTAACACCCTCGACGGCACGAAGGCGCGGTCGGTTCGTTTTAGCGTCCGAACGGTTTGCAAGCCCGCCCAACGTGCAATAAAACGCTTCCCCACGGTGCAATAAAAAAGGTGGCCGGAAAACCCGACCACCTTTGCACATCCTTTGGATGTCGCAGTTTACTTGCGGACGACCTTAACGATGGCGTCACCGGCGGCGACAGCGGAGTCGGCCTCGACGGCGAGTTCGACATCGGCAAACTCGGCGGTGTTGGACACAGCAACGACGACGCAGTCCTTGTAGCCGGCAGCGGCGATCTTGGCGCGGTCGATCTTGAGCATGGGCTGGCCAGCCTTTACGACGTCGTCGGCCTTGACGAAGCCCTCGAAGCCATCGCCGTTCATGTTGACGGTATCGACGCCAACGTGCACCAGGACCTCGATGCCGCTATCGGACTGCAGGCCCACGGCGTGACCCATGGTGACGGTCACCTTGCCGTCGCAGGGGGCGTAGACCAGGTCGTCCTCGGGCCACACGGCGCAGCCCTTGCCCAGGACCTCGCCACCAAAGACGGGATCGGGCACGTCGGCCATCTTGATGACCTTGCCCTTGACGGGCGAGCACAGTACGTCGGCGCCGGCAGAAGCAGAGATGGAGGACGGAGCAGCGGCAGCCGCGGGCTCAGCCTTCTTCTTGAACATGTCAAACAGACCCATACGTTTTCTCCTCATGATTAAGCGCAACGTTTTGCGCATGCCTATAGTGATTATAGTGCCAAATGGCTCAAATGCTAAGGTGAGGGCTCGAATCGCAAGCCCTCCCCAAAGCCTTTGCCCCGGCGGCACTCATATTGCCGATTACCCCTCGATAAGCCCCAGATGCACAAAGGCATTCCAGATGCCATCGTCGTCGACGTCGGTGGTCACGTAATCGGCCGCGGCCTTGCACTCGTCGCCGCCCGACCCCATGGCCACGCTCGTCGCGCACGCCTCGAACATCGGGATATCGATCTTGGCATCGCCAAAGGCCACGGTATCGGCGCGGTCGGCGCCCAGGTGCTCGAGCAGTGTGTCGACAGCGTGCGCCTTGGTGATACCGCGCACGCCCATATCACCAAACAGCGCCGTCTCGCCCGCGCCGCCCCAGGTGTGGCACTCAAGGTCGGGGAACTCCTCGATGCTATCCAGATGGTCCTGATAGCTCGACAGGATAAAGCTCACCTTGTTGAGATCGTCGCGGTAGAGCGGAGCGCCGTAGACCATGCCATGCATGACGTCGTCGGTCTCGAGCTCGTCGGCGCCCTCCACGCCCTTGCGACCGGCATAGGTCCTCAGCACCGGGCGCGCGGCCTCGCGAAAGTTCTCGCTCGCAAACAGGCCGTTGTTGCTCTCGAGATAAAACTCGAGGCCACGGCCGTGCAGCCAGTCGACGATATGGCGGCACTGGTCAACCGTGATGAGCTGGTGCATCACGACCTCGCCGTCGCTCTCCACATAGCTGCCGTTGCCGCCGATCATGCCATCGAAGCCGATGTTGGTGATCTCGGGCGGGTTTTCGGCCTTGCTGCGGCCGGTGCACATGTACACGCGGTGTCCGTTTGCGCGCGCCGCACGGATAGCAGCCATGGCGCTTTGGGGCACCTCGTTGCTGTAATTGGTGATGGTGCCATCAACATCAAGAAAGATGACCTTGGCGGCGGACATGGCAACTCCCTTCGAGAAAAAACTTCTTACATGGAAACAGGACGCGACAGCAGTGATAAACCCTCAGGTTGAGCCCACGTCAGCGAGCCGGCTCCAAGTGCCCCAGGTCGCCGCGAAAGAGGAGCGACGCGTACTTCTGTACGCGAGCGACGGTTTGAGCGGCGAGATGGGGTGCTTGGGGCCGGCGCAGCGTCGGCAGGTCCGGCGTTCGGTAGAACGCCGGACCCTAATTACTCCAGGCCTTCCGTGCCGTTACTCTGGATGATCTTCTGGTAGGCGTAGAAGCTGTCCTTGCGGCGGCGCTCGTAGGTACCGGTGCCGTCGTCGTACTTATCGACGTGAATGAAGCCGTAGCGCTTGCGCATCTCGCCGGTACCGGCGGAAACCAGGTCGATGGGGCCCCACCAGGTGTAGGCGATCAGGTCGACGCCGTCGGCAATGGCCTCGCCCATGGCCTTGATGTGGCTGCGCAAGTAAGCGATACGATACGGGTCGTGGATGGAGCCGTCCTCCTCGACCTCATCGTAGGCGCCCATGCCGTTCTCGACCACCATCAGCGGAATCTCGTAGCGGGCGTAAATCTCGTTGAGCGCGATGCGCAGGCCCAGCGGATCGATCTGCCAGCCCCAATCGGTGGACTCCAGATAGGGGTTCTTGCCGCCAAAGGTCATATTGCCCTCGGTCATCTCGTGGTCCTTGTGGGTGCCCACGGTGCCGGACATGTAGTAGCTAAAGGTGTAGAAATCGACCTTGCCGTCGGCGATATCCTGCAGGTCGCCGTCCTCCATCACGAGCTCGACATCGTTCTCGGCCCAGAAGCGCTTGGCATAGAACGGGTACTTGCCGCGCACCTGCACGTCGGAGCAGTACCAGTTCATGGTATTCATCTCCTGCTGCGTTGCGAACACGTCGGCCGGATCGCACGTGGCGGCATAGGAAAGGATGAAGCAATCCATGTTGCCCATCTTAAACTGCGGGTAGTGCTCGTGGGCATAGCGCACGACACGGCCGCTGGCAACAAACTGGTGATGCAGCGCCTGCATACGCTCCTGCGGCGTGGTGTGGACCGCCGAAGCCGGGCCCTCAAAGCCCTGGATCATGCTGGTCCCAAAGAGGTTGCCCATGTCCTGGGTGCCGCAGTTGATCTCGTTGAAGGTGAGCCAGAACTTGACCTTGTCCTGATAGCGGTCGAAGACGGTCTGGCAGTACTTCTCAAAGAAGCCGATGAGCTCGCGGCTCGCCCAGCCGTTGTACTTCTCGACCAGATGATAGGGCATCTCGTAGTGCGACAGGGTCACGAGCGGCTCGATATTGTGAGCGCGCAGGCAGTCGAAGACGCGGTCGTAGAAGGCGAGGCCGGCCTCGTTGGGCTCGGCGTCGTCGCCGTTGGGGAAGATGCGGCTCCAAGAGATGGACATGCGGAACATGGTAAAGCCCATCTCGGCGAACAGCGCGATATCCTCCTCGTAGTGATGGTAGAAGTCGATACCGTCATGATTGGGGTAGAAGCGGTCGGGGTCGATGTCGATCGTAATCTGACGCGGCTCCTTGTAGCTGCCGCCCAGGAAGTGGTCGTCGACGGAAGGGCCGCGGCCGTCCACGTTCCAAGCACCCTCAAACTGGTTGGCGGCGGTGGCGCCACCCCAATAGAAGCCCTCGGGGAACTTGATGTTTGCCATGAGCATCTCCTTTGCATCGCGGTTCGATAAGCCGAGTATCGCCCACGCACGCGACAGACAGGGGCAGGGGTGCCAAACCCGACACTTCTTTTCGCAGCGGCACCCCGCCGCCACCCCGCCCCTGACACTTCCTGACACCTGCCAAAAAGGGACTGCCAAAAAGGGACAGGTTTATTTTGGTCGGTTTTATCTGGGCAAACGCTGGCGATACGCTGCCGGCGTGCAGCCATAGCGCTCGGCAAACTTTTTGTAGAAGAAGCTCATGTTGGCGTAGCCGGCCTCGCGCGCCGCGGTTTCGGCAGTGGCACCGGCGTCGAGCAGTGTTGCCGCGCGTGCCAGGCGGCTCTCCTGCACGAGCTGCATAAACGTGTGGCCCGTCTGCCGCTTGAGCAGTGCGCTTGCGTAGTTGGGACTCAGATGGAGGTGGCGAGCTACGTCCTCGAGCGTACAATCGCAGGCATGGCGCTCGATGTAGCCCACGGCGGCCGCGACCTGCGCCGAAGGCAGCCTGGGCATGTCCGCCTGCAGCAGCGATGTCTCATAGCTTTGCATAAGTTCGACCAGCAGCAACTCAAACAGCTTCGACACGATCTGGGGACTCGCAGCCGTCGGCTCCAGAAGCTCGCACAGCATCTCCTGCATATATCGGCGCACGCGGCGGCTGTTGCCCGTGCGGAAATGCACATGACCGCGGTGGTCGGTTTCGTCATTGAGGGCATTAATGAGGAACTGCGAGACGGTGCTTGACGGCGACAGGCTCTGCTCTAGGCTGCGGTGCAACATCGGCCGCGAGATGACGATGCTCAGCATAATGTCATGCTCGCCGAGCTCGCCTACGGCATGTGGACAGGCGGCGTCGAGTAAGAGCACCTCGTTTTGGGCAAGCATGAGCTGTTCGCCGTTGACGGTCTGCGGCGCATGCCCGCGATAGACATAGCTGATTTCGACATAATCGTGCACATGCTCCGGTACAGGGTTGAAGCGCGAGTTGCGCACGATTGATAGGCCCTCAGGCATGCCTTCTTGGTGCAAGGCTCGCGTCGGGTCACCGATTTTATGGATATGTTTTTCACCGATATTCTGTTGATGACCCCAGCTGAACGCATCATTCCAGTCATAGCGGGCGCCCGCGTGGTAAGCACGCTCGCTGTCGGTCAGCTCGAGCAGAAGGCTGTCTAAACGTGCAAGATCCATGGCATTACAATCGTTGATTCGGTCATATTCTGCTGTGGTTTTGATATTAGCAGGACGGCGCGCTCGGCGTACTCTGACTTCAATCGATTTAAAAGGTTGGTTTTAGAGGAGTGGATATGGCGGCACACGACAACCATGTGCTTCCGTTCTTGTGGCTCAAGGGCGAGGCGCACGAGACGATTACCGAATACCTGGAGCAGATCGCCGGTGCGAACATCCGCGAGGTCTGCCTCGAATCGCGCACGCATCCCGAGTTTTGTCGCAACGGCTGGTGGGCTGACCTGCGTTTTATCATCGGCGAGTGCAAGCGCTTAGGGTTGAAGATCT
Organism: uncultured Collinsella sp.; assembly: GCA_958370325.1. Classification (GTDB taxonomy): domain Bacteria; phylum Actinomycetota; class Coriobacteriia; order Coriobacteriales; family Coriobacteriaceae; genus Collinsella. The sequence continues at coordinate 86,644 of CATXJW010000003.1, forward strand.
GGCTGCTCGACGACGCCCATTTCCCCACGGGCTACGCCAACGGCGCGCTTGCGGGCGAGAACGTCGACCCCGCGCTTAAGAAGACCGTGCTCAAACATCGCACGGTTACGGTCGTCGGTCCCCAGCCGTCCACGGTCATCAAGCTCGGCAATCTTATGGATCACACGGAGCGCTTTGTGGGCGCGGCGACTTTCGACGCCGCCGGCGCACCGCTCGACCTTGAGCTCTCCGTTGAGCAGGCCGACGGCACCCCCGCTCGCCTGCGTTTTGACGCGCCCGCCGGCATCACCACCGTCGAGCTCTTCGTCACCAGCCAAAAGACCGGCTTTCGCGATGAGTACATCAACATGGTTGACGCCGATTCGTGCCGTGTGCTCATCGATGCCGTCTACGAGCCCACGTTTGAGCACCTGGGCGACGAGTTCGGCTGCACCATACTGGGGTTCTTTACCGATGAGCCGGGCTTTATGAACGAGAAGGGCACGGCTCTCGACGATGCTTCTACCAGCAGCTTTATTGGACGCGGCGATATGTCACTGCCCTGGTCGGACGAGCTTGCCAGCCGCCTGTGCAATGCACTTGGCGAGGACTGGCTCACCAAGCTACACGGCCTTTGGACACGCGAGGCAGATGGTGCCCGAGCCCGTCACGCCTACATGGACATTGCCACGCAACTCTACCGCGCATGCTTTGACGAGCAGATTGGCGACTGGTGCCGCGAGCGCGGCGTCATGCACATCGGACATGTGATTGAGGACAAAAGCTGCCACACGCGCCTGGGCCAGGGCGCCGGGCACTACTTCCGCGCGGTCGCCGGACAAGATATGGCGGGCATCGACGTTGTCATCAACCAGCTTGCCCCCGGCATCGACCACGGGCGCTACAGCTACTTCCACGGCGCGTGGAACATGGAGTTCTTTACCTACGCGCTTGCCAAGCTGGGCTCTTCGGCCGCGCGTCTCGACCCAAAAAAGCAGGGGCGCTGTATGGCCGAGGTCTTTGGCGCCTTCGGCTGGCACGAGGGCCTTCGCGAGATGAAATGGATCGCCGACCACATGCTCGTCCGCGGTATTAACTGGTTTACGCCGCACGCATTTAGCATGGCGCCCTTCCCCGATTGGGACTGCCCGCCGCACTTTTACGCACACGGCAACAATCCGCAATGGCCGCACTTTGGCCAGCTCATGAGCTATATGAACCGTACGGCAACGCTGCTTTCGGGAGGCAGCGCCACGCGTCCCGTCGCCATCCTGTACCACGCCGATGCCGAGTGGGCCGGCAGCGCCATGCCTATCGAGCGCGTGGCTGCCGAGCTCACGCGCGCGCAGATCGACTTTGATTTTGTGCCCGCCGAGGCTTTTGAGGATGAGGACCGTTACGAGGTTTCAATTGCTGATGGAATGCTTACCGTAAACGATTGTCGTTACCAGGCGTTTGTTATGCCAGGAGCTTCATTTATTGGTTCGGCGACGGCGCGGGCCGTAAGGCGCATGATGGATGCGGGAGTTATGGCCCTCGCCGTCGACGAGGTGCCGAGCGCGCTTTACGACGCCGATGGCGTGGTTGAACTGGGTGAACTTGCAGCGACTCCGCTTGCCGATATGGCGGGCGTGCTGGCGAGCGTTGGGCTGCAGACGGTTGTCACCGACACGCCCCAGCCCTGGCTGCGCGCGCTTCGCTACGAGTATGCCGGCGAGACCTACGTCATGCTGGTCAACGAGCACCCGCGCGAGTGCATCGGCTGCACAGTTAAACTCGCGCAAGGCGAGCGACTTTGCGGCACGCTCCTCGACCTGTTGAATGGCACCGATCCCGTTGCGTTTGACGGAACGCTTGAGCTCGCACCCTTCGAGAGCTGCTTCGTTGCCTTGGAGACGGACGGCGAGCTTGAGTCCGGGGGCGGCGCGGACATGGGCTCGAGCGATGCGCTCGCCCTCGACATCAACGGCCCTTGGAACGTCGCCCTCTCCCCTGCCGGCGGCGGAACCTTTGGCGCCCCGCGGGAACTCGAGCACTTGTGCGATCTCACGGCCGAGCGATTCCCCAATGCCTGCGGGACGTTCCGCTATCGCACGTTGTTCGAGCTGGCGAACGACCTTGCCGATGCCACAATCGACCTGGGAGATGTCTACGAAGTCGCGACACTTACGCTCGATGGACACCCACTCGGCACACGCATCTGTCCGCCCTATCGCTTTGCCATCGACCCGCTTGCCGCCGGCACGCACGAACTCACCGTCGACGTCATCAACACGCTCGATCATGCGATTCCCGACATCTTCGCCCTCACCGAACCCGTCGCCCCGAGCGGCATCCTCGGTCCCGTTACCCTTTGCGGGCAAAACCTGCCAAAATAAACCTGTCCTTTTTTGGCAGGTTTGTTGAGTGTGGGAGTTCGCATGGATATCAAACGCAAGATTTCCGAGGCGCAGGGCCTTACCCCTACCGAGCAACAGCTCGGCATCTCGGCCCTTGCCATGGGCGAAGACGTCCGCGGGCTCTCTATTAAGGAATTTGCCGCGCGCACCAACGTTTCCGTTGCGAGCGTGCACCGTTTTTGCAAAAAGCTCGGCCTCGAGGGATTCAAAGACCTCAAGGTCGAGCTCATCCGTCAGGCAGCCGAGACGGGTAACCGGCGCGACGTGGACATCAACTTTCCCTTCGATGCCACCTCCACTCCTGCGCAGGTGATGGAGCGTATGGAGGGGCTCTATCAGACCACTTTGGCCGAAACGCAGGAGCTGCTCGACCCCACACAGCTCGACCAGGCCGCCAAGCTTATCGTGCGCGCCGGCACCGTGGACGTCTACACGGGCTCGCACAATCTGTATCCAGCGGGAATGTTCCGCGATCGCCTGCTTTCCGCCGGCAAAAGCGCGACGTGCCACGACAGTGTCGAGGCGCAGGTGCGTACGGCGCTCGCCTCGGGCCCCGACCATGTGGCAATCGTTATCTCCTATAGCGGCCTTGCCCCCAACCTCAGGGAGATCTTGCCAATCCTCAGCAGTCGACATGTCCCGGTCATCGTCATCGGCACACCGCACTGCGCCCGCATTCACCCCGGCTTTGCCGCCTATCTCACGGTGAGCGATCACGAGAGCATGACGCATCGCATCACACAGTTCGCCAGCCACATCGCCGTGCAATACGTGCTCGATTCGCTCTACAGCAGCTACTTTGCCAAAGATTACGCCCGCTGCTCCGAGTTCTTAGAGCGGTCGTTTCCCTACACCCGCCTGCCCGGGCTCAAGTAGCGACGAGCGTGGATTTTCGGACACTAACCTAACGAGCGTGGATAATCTCCCACTTTGAGCCCGCGCACAGGCCAAAACCGGGAGATTATCCACGCTCATTTTGGGTCCCCTGGGAACGCATGAGGAGGGCGGATAGACAGCCGTTATTTGCGAGGCGTCAGCGACGTAAAGAGTCCGTGTTGGTTGCAGTAAAGATATATCCTGCCGCGCCCGGTAATATGGAAGCGCGGCTGCACCGATTGCTCTGGATAGAGCTTCTTAAAGCAGATGCCATCCATAGTCGCATATGCCACAAAGCTAATGTAGTGATCCTTGGTCATGGGATGATCGAGCGTGACGTACCAATCGTCCTCGATGCGCTCGATGGAAAAGGCGTGGTCCGCGTCCGGCTCTTCGGCCTCCTGGGGAAACATCGTGGAGCCACAGCAGCTAAAGCTGCCTTCTCCTAGCGCGTGCACAACGTTTCCGCAGATAGGGCAAACGTAAAAGACGCCTTTGAGCATATTGCCTGCACGGTTGGCGTTGGCCCGAATGTCACCAGCCAAAAGCTCAGCCACGCTTATGCCGAGTCTCTGGGCCAAAGGCTCAACGAGGGAAATGTCGGGAAGGCCGCGGCCGGATTCCCACTTGCTGACGGCTTTATCGGTCACGCCAAGGCTTTCCGCCAGGGCGCGCTGGGTGAGGCCGCGCTCTTCGCGCAGCCGCTTGATGACATGCGCTGCCAAAAAAGTATGGGAAGCATTGGTTTGCCGTGTCTGGTTCATGGGCTGTCCAATCAAATTGAAGAAATGGAGTGAACCGGTTCGACAGTCAGTATCCATTTGAAGGCCAGGCTCGACAACCTACGCTGCGTAGACATGCGCCAATCGAACGAGCGCGGATTTTTGGACGCTCATCCTGAGTAGTCATTTAAGAACGTCCCCAATGACCACTCATTTATGTCTGTCCCCAATGACTGGGCAACGGCAGCGAGAGCCCCGATGTTTTGGCAACGACAGACACTATGACCCAATCCGAGGGCACGGAAACGAC
>CATXJW010000004.1 GCA_958370325.1 uncultured Collinsella sp.
GAGCACAACCTTGCCAAGGTTGGGGTCGCGGGTTCGAGCCCCGTTGTCCGCTCCAAACGCAGCAGCCCGACTACTACGGTAGCCGGGCTTTTTCGTACCCATCGCTTGGGCTCGAACCCGAGAGGGAGCGAGCGTTAAGCAAACGCGGAGCGTTTGTAGCGAGCTGGCGAGGACGCCGGCAGGCGGCCGAAGCCGGTGCGGATCCGCGAAGCGGATACGCGGACGCCCCGTTGTCCGCTCCAAACGCAGCAGCCCGACTACTACGGTAGCCGGGCTTTTTCGTACCCATCGCTTGGGCTCGAACCCGAGAGGGAGCGAGCGTTAAGCAAACGCGGAGCGTTTGTAGCGAGCTGGCGAGGACGCCGGCAGGCGGCCGAAGCCGGTGCGGATCCGCGAAGCGGATACGCGGACGCCCCGTTGTCCGCTCCAAACGCAGCAGCCCGACTACTACGGTAGCCGGGCTTTTTCGTACCCATCGCCCGGGCTCGCCCCCTCTCGGGAGCGAGCGTTTGGGGCGTGGCTGTGGCGTTGTTTGCCGCGAATGTCCGCTTTGGGCGTATCATCGTGGGCATCTCGCAAAACCTCGTTGCAAGGGAGGCTCATCCCATGGCTATAGAAAAGTCCTCGTCGCGCTCATGGATGTCCGATGCCGCGATCTATCAAATTTACCCGCGCTCGTTTAAGGATTCGACTGGTTCGGGTCTGGGCGATATCGCGGGCATTACCCAGCAGATGGACTATCTTGAGCGGCTGGGTATCGAGGCCATCTGGCTGAGCCCGTTTTACCCATCGCCTCTTGTTGATGGCGGCTATGATGTGGCGGACTACTGCGATGTCGACCCACGTCTCGGCTCGCTTGACGACTTCGATGACATGATCGCTGCGGCTCACGCGCGCGGCATCAAGGTCATCGTCGACATCGTGCCCAACCATTCATCCAACCAGCACCCCTGGTTCAAAGCCGCTCTTGCCGCCGGCCCCGGATCGCCCGAGCGCGCCCGTTATATCTTCCGCGATGGTCGCGGCGAGCACGGCGAGCTGCCTCCCACCAATTGGAATGCCAACTTTGGCGGCCCCGCCTGGACGCGCGTCGCGGACGGTCAGTGGTATCTGCACATGTTTACGCCCGAGCAGCCGGACTTTGACTGGTCGTGCCCCGAGGTTCACGCGTTCTTTTGCGACGTCCTGGCGTTTTGGAGCGATCGAGGCGTCGATGGCTTTCGCATTGATGTGGCGCACGGTCTCGCCAAAGATCTCGACCGCGATGACCTCGACCGGTGGCATCTCGCCGAGGGCGATGACATGGTTGAGGACGGCACCCATCCGCTGTGGGACCGCAACGAGGTCCACGAGATCTATCGCGAGTGGCGCCGCGTGTTCGACCGCTATGATCCGCCACGCAGCGCCGTTGCCGAGGCGTGGGTGCTGCCCGAGCGCCAGTATCTCTACGCGCGTCCCAGCGAGCTTGGCCAGACATTCAACTTTGAGTTTGCCAAGGCCACTTGGACCTATGATGACATGCACGCTGCAATCGAGGAGGGCTTGAAGGCAGCTATAGAATCCGATTCCGCCTCGACCTGGGTGCTCTCCAACCACGACGTGCCGCGCGTGGCGACGCGCTATGCCCTGCCGCAGATCAAGGCGACGCGCTACCACCAGATTGCGCTCGACTGGCTCTTACGCGACGGGTCGTCTTATGACGAGGACCGTGAACTCGGCGAGCGCCGCGCGCGGGCGGCCCTTTTGCTCGAGCTGGCGCTTCCGGGCTCGGCATACGTGTATCAGGGTGAGGAGCTCGGCCTTTTTGAGGTGGCTGACATTCCGTGGGCTGCACTCGAAGATCCTACTGCGACCAATACGCACGGACCGAAGCGCGAGAAGGGGCGCGACGGCTGCCGTGTGCCCCTGCCGTGGGTGGCGGCGGACGATCCCGCGCAGGGCGGATCGTTTGGGTTTTCACCGGCGGACGCCGATGCGGCGCCCCATCTGCCGCAGCCTGCATGGTTTTCCGATTACGCTGCCGATAGGGAAGAAGCGGACCCGACATCGATGCTTGCGCTCTATCGTGACGCCCTCTGGCTGCGGCGCAAGCTGCGCGGGTGCGCCAACGATCTCGCGTGGCTCGATCTTGACGGGCGCACCGGCCTTGCGGATGGTGCCGAGGGCGCTGAGGGCGGCGTCATCGCCTATCGCCGCGACAGCGGCTGGACGTGTGTGACGAACTTCGGTGCAGCACCCGTGGAGCTGCCGGCGGGCAGGGTCCTGCTCACCTCATCACCGCTTGCAGACGGCAGGCTCGCGCAGGACAGTTTTGCCTGGATCATGCTCGCTGAGTTGTAGGGGCCTCTTGCGGCGAGTTTGCGTTTGCCTGCGCCTTACGTGGTGGCTGATGTCTTTGCGAGGTTCGCGAGGGCGTCGCAAAACTTTTCAAAAAAAGTTCTTGCATAGGATGCGGGTATCACGTAAGATTAATCCTCGTAAGCGGACATGGCTCAGTTGGTAGAGCACAACCTTGCCAAGGTTGGGGTCGCGGGTTCGAGCCCCGTTGTCCGCTCCATTTGGGCGTTTAGCTCAGGGGGAGAGCGCTTCCCTGACACGGAAGAGGTCAGAAGTTCAAATCTTCTAACGCCCACCAAATGTTCGCAGCTCAGAGGCTATGTCCTCTGGGCTGTTTTGTTTTGCCACCAAGCACGCCGCCAAATAAGCCGCCAAATATTGATCCAAGGTCTGTACGCGATGGTCTTCGCATCCCGTAGAGGTGCCGGCAGATTGCATACGTCCTGGCCGATCGTGACCGCAACATGTTGGTCAAGCATAATCTTTTGGATTCTTTTGGCGTGAGCGGCTTGGTTTTGGTAGGATTTGTCAGCGGCGCGGTTGAGGGGGTTTCAAAACTGCCGTGCAGGTAGTCGAGCTGATAACGTTTTAGCACTCTGCCAAGAGCCCTTCATTTTTAATGCGTCTGCAAAATGACTAATTGCTTTGACCTGCTGAAACACTATATGTTGTGTTTGACTTAAAAAAAGAATACAGGATATAGATGCCTCTTTGTCGTATGATAGATGGCGGACAGAGAACGAAGACCTTAACTGCCTCTTTTGAACGTGTCCTTGAGCCGCTTGATCGGCTCCTGGGAATGTCCGCATGGAGGCTTATGGTTTATCGAGAACACAGATTGCGCGACGGCGCCGCAAGACAGGGACAGGCCCTGCCGGGCATCGTTTGGCTCTGAAGCGCAATGAGACTACGACGCGAAAGAGGCAAGAGGATGAAGATCATCAAGCGCAGCGGCACCGAGGTTGTCTTTGACATCGATAAGATCGTCAATGCCATCCGCGCCGCCAACTTGGAGGTCGAGGAGAGCTCTCGTCTAACCGACCGCCAGGTGGTTTATGCGGCACAAAACGTCGCCGAGGCATGCGAGAACGCGGGCCACACCGTTTCGGTCGAGGAGATCCAGGATTTGGTCGAGGACGAGATCATGCGTCTCGACTGCTACGAGGTTGCTCGCCACTACATCATCTATCGCTATGTTCAGAGCCTGAAGCGCCAGAAGAACACGACCGACGACAAGATTTTGTCGCTGATCGAGTGCAATAACGAAGAGGTCAAACAGGAGAACTCTAACAAGAACCCGACCGTCAATTCCGTCCAGCGTGACTATATGGCCGGCGAGATTTCCAAGGACCTGACTCAGCGTGTGCTGCTGCCCCAGGAGATCGTGGATGCCCACAATGAGGGCCTGATCCACTTCCACGATTCCGACTACTTTGCCCAGCACATGCATAACTGCGACCTGGTGAACCTGGAGGACATGCTCCAGAACGGCACCGTTATCTCGGGCACGCTGATCGAGAAGCCGCACAGCTTCTCGACTGCCTGCAACATCGCGACGCAGATTATCGCCCAGGTTGCTTCCTCCCAGTACGGCGGCCAGTCTATTTCGCTGACCCATCTCGCCCCCTTTGTTGAGGTGAGCCGTCAAAAGATTCGCGGCGAGGTTGCCCGCGAGCTCGAGGAGCTCGGTGTTTCGGCATCTGCCGAAAAGGTCCGTGAGGTCGTTGAGGACCGTCTGCGTGACGAGATCCGTCGCGGCGTCCAGACGATTCAGTATCAGGTCGTGACCCTTATGACCACAAACGGCCAGGCGCCGTTTGTGACGGTCTTTATGTATCTCAACGAGGCTCGCTCAGCGCAGGAGAAGCACGACCTTGCCATGATCGTGGAGGAGACGCTTCGTCAGCGCTATGAGGGCGTTAAGAACGAAGCCGGTGTGTGGATTACCCCGGCATTCCCCAAGCTTATCTATGTACTCGAGGACGATAACGTTCACGAGAATTCCCCGTACTTCTACCTGACCCAGCTGGCTGCCAAGTGCACCGCCAAGCGCATGGTGCCCGACTACATCTCCGAGAAGAAGATGCGCGAGCTCAAGCTGTCGAAGGGCGAGACCGCCGGCAACGGCGATTGCTACACCTGCATGGGTTGCCGCAGTTTCCTGACGCCCGACCGCTCGGGCAACGGCTTTAACAATGTCGCCAACGCGCTGAACTATGACCCGAACAAGCCCAAGTACTACGGTCGCTTTAACCAGGGTGTTGTGACCATCAACCTGCCCGATGTCGCGTTGAGCTCGCATCAGGACATGGACAAGTTCTGGAAAATCTTCGACGAGCGCCTCGAGCTGTGCCACCGCGCCCTGCTGTGCCGTCATGAGCGTCTGATGGGTACGCTTTCGGATGCCGCACCGATTCTTTGGCAGTACGGTGCCCTGGCGCGTCTGAAGAAGGGCGAGACGATCGATAAGCTGCTCGTGGGCGGCTATTCCACCATCAGCCTGGGGTATGCCGGCCTGTATGAGTGCGTCAAGTACATGACGGGCCACAGCCACACCGAGAAGGAGGGCACGCCCTTTGCCATGGCCGTCATGCAGCGTATGAACGATAAGTGCGCCGAGTGGAAGGCCGAAAGCGATATCGATTTCTCGCTGTACGGTACCCCGCTTGAGTCGACGACCTACAAGTTCGCCAAGTGCCTGCAGCGTCGTTTTGGCATCATCCCGGGCGTGACGGACAAGGGCTACATCACCAACAGCTACCACGTCCACGTGTCCGAGGAGATCGACGCATTCGACAAGCTCAAGTTCGAGGGCATGTTCCAGCAGCTTTCGCCGGGCGGTGCCATTTCCTACGTCGAGGTTCCCAACATGCAGGACAACCTCAAGGCTGTCATTCGCGTGATGCAGTACATCTACGACAACATCATGTACGCCGAGCTCAACACCAAGAGCGACTACTGCCAGGTGTGCGGCTACGATGGCGAGATCCGCATTGTCGAGGACGATGGCAAGCTGGTGTGGGAGTGCCCCAACTGCGGCAACCGCGACCAGGAGAAGATGAACGTCGCCCGTCGTACGTGCGGCTACATCGGTACCCAGTTCTGGAACCAGGGTCGAACCGAGGAGATCCGCGACCGCGTGCTGCATCTCTAATACCGCTCCGGGGCTGAGCCGAGAGGGCCGCTTGGGCTTTTGCTCGCTATTTCGGACAGTCCTGCGCAAGACGAAGGCCACATTAAGTGGCCTTCTTTGCGTGCGGAACTCATATCGAGCAAAAGCCCAAGCGGCCCTTTCGGCTCAGCCAAGTTGATGTAGCTGAGATGCAGCGCGCAGTCTGCTCACTCCTCGAAGTTCTTAGCGGAAATAATTCGAGTTGCAGCTGCGATTTACTTGCGATGACGGTTGAGCCGCAACCCAGTTTTTATTGGATCTCTAACCCTATGCTCGATGTTCGCTTCGTTCATTGAGTTGTCCTTTGCATGAGGCCGGGACATATCGTCCCGCCCGCAGTTTCGCAGGCCGCAGGCCGAGAATGTTTGAGGACGGGATGATATGTCCCGGCCTCCCGGGAGAGTTACCTATGAACTACGCGAACATTAAGTATTTCGACATTGCTGATGGGGAAGGCGTTCGTACTTCTCTGTTTGTGAGCGGGTGCCGTCGTGGGTGCAAGAACTGCTTTAACTCTGTCGCGTGGGACTTTGCTGCGGGCGAGCCGTTTGATCGCACCGTCGAGGACAAGATTATTGAGAGCCTCGACCATCCCTTTATCGATGGTCTGACGATTTTGGGCGGCGAGCCTATGGAACCTGAGAATCAGGCGGGACTCGTTGAGTTTGTCGAGCGTGTTCGTGCCGCTTATCCTGTGGGGTCAGGAAAGACCATTTGGTGTTTTACCGGCGACGTGCTCGAGGAGCTTATGCCGGGCGGTCGTCATCATACCGAGGTGACGGACCGCATTCTTGCCTGCCTCGACATGTTGGTGGACGGCCCGTTTGTTCAAGATCTGTACGATATCTCGCTGCGCTTTAGGGGCTCGAGCAACCAGCGCGTGATCGATATGAACGCTACGCGCGCCCGTGCTGAGCGCGAGGGTGTTGCGCTTTGTGATGCGGTTGAACTTTGGCGGGACGATCCGGTCTATTCGACCCATACTATGTAGCTTGTGGTCGATGCCGGAGGGCGTGGTACCATAGCGCGAACGTGAAATCGGAAAAGTGAGGCCCAGATGGTCGATCAGGAAAAAGTCGAGGCCGCTATTAAGCTGTTGCTTGAGGGCATAGGCGAGGACCCAACTCGTGAGGGCCTGCTGGAGACCCCGGCGCGCGTTGCCCGTATGTATGGTGAGATCGCCGGCGGCATGGACCAGAGTGCCGAGGAGCACCTGTCCAAAACCTTTGCCGTCGCTTCGAACGATTTGGTTATCGAGCGCGACATTACGTTCTACTCGCTGTGCGAACATCATCTGCTGCCGTTTTATGGCAAGGCCGCCATTGGTTATATCCCTAACGGTCGGGTGGCTGGGCTTTCCAAGCTCGCCCGCACGGTTGAGGTTTATGCCCGCCGTCTTCAGCTGCAGGAGCAACTGTGCGCACAGGTTGCCGATGCCCTCATGGATTATCTCGCTCCCCAGGGAGCGATTGTGTTGATGGAGGCCGAGCATATGTGCATGACGATGCGTGGCGTGCAAAAGCCCGGCACCAAGACCGTGACGCTTGCTCGCCGCGGCGTCTTTGAGACCGATTCCGCGCTCGAGGAGCGTTTCTTTAGGATGCTGGGCCGCTAACCATGAGAGTCGTTAACGACTTTGCATCGAATACTGACGAGGGAACGCCGCGTCGCGGTTTTATGGCTTCGGGCCTGGCCCCCTTTGGTGCCATGCCTCGCATTGATTACATTTGTGCCAACGGCCTGTTCCGGCGGCACCTGGGCAACATCGTACAGTTGGAATCGGGGCGCATCTTCTGCCGCCACGGTATTGGCCATCTGCTCGATGTCGCTCGCATTATGTGGATCAAGAATCTCGAGGAGCAGCTCGAATTTGACCGCGAGGTCATCTACGCCACGGCACTTCTTCACGATATCGGCAAAGATGAACAGTATGAATCGGGTATATCCCATGATGTTGCAAGCGAACGCGTCGCTGATGCGATTCTCGGCGGCATGCCCGATGACGTGGCGTTTGAGCCGGCCGATGCCGCAGCCATTAAGACGGCCATTCTGGGCCATCGAAAGCTGCGCGTGAACAGCCAACCGCTTGAGCGTCTGCTCTATGCAGCCGACAAAGCGTCGCGTGCCTGCTTTGCATGCCCCGCGCGCAACGCTTGCAACTGGAGCGATGATAAAAAGAACCTGTCGATTCGCGTGTAGTTAGTTTGCGCGGTCGGGGTTCTAAACGAAGGAGACGATCGCGTTGAGTAACAAGAAACTGCCCGAGAATGCAACCAAGACTGAAGGTGCTGAGCTCGCCCGCCGTGGAAGGAGCGAAATATCCACCGCAACGGCGGTGCCTCACGTGAGCCATGACGATCTGCGCCATGCCGATCGTATTGTCATTGACGGCCTTGAGGTTTTTGCCAACCATGGCGTGTATCCCGAGGAGAATGCGCTGGGTCAGAAGTTCATCGTTTCTCTGGTGCTCTATGCCGACCTGCGCGCGGCGGGGGAGCACGATAACCTGGATGCTTCGATTGACTACGGCTCGGTGTGCCACGATGTCGATGGCTATCTGCGCGAGCATACGTTTAAGCTCATCGAGGCGGCAGCCGAGGGGACAGCCCAGATGCTGCTGCGCCGTTATCCCTCGCTGCTTGGTGTGCGCATAAAGCTCGATAAGCCGTGGGCTCCTGTTGGCCTGCCTCTGGCAAGCTGCGGCGTCGAGATCGAGCGCGTGCGCTAGTCGACGCTAGAGCTTGTTGAGGGGTGGCTGCTTGAGCCGCTGCGACAGAGCTTTATTGTTGGGACAGTACGTGTCGAGCAGGGCGTGGAATCGCTGATTGTGGCTTGGCTCGAGCAAGTGGACGAGCTCGTGGGCGACAACCATGTCGAGGCATTCGATGGGATAGGCGGCAAGTTCGCGTGCGATGCGAATGGCGCCGGTCTTGGGCGTGCATGATCCCCAGCGCGTTTTCATGCTGCGCACGGAGACGCGGGCCACGGTGACGCCCATTGCGATTTCGTACGCGTGCACCATATCGTACAGCGCCGTGGTGGCCTCGGTTGCATAGAGCTGGTCGATACGGGCTTGGAGCTCATCGGACGTTAGACCGTCGAGGATTGCGTGCCGCTTGGCCTGTGGGCCTTCGTCTGATTCATCGGTGCCCATAAAACTTGCGAAGGTGGCCTGTTTGGGTCGCGGTGCGGGTGATGCAAAGTTGTGATCGAGTGCATCCTGTACCGTGATGGGCTTGCCCCAAAGTGCAATGATGGACGAGGGGCTGAGCGGCTCTCGCGCCGTTGCCTGACGTTGCTCGCGCTGGGCAAGTCGGCTGATAATCCAGGCGCTGTTGCGCTTCACAAACGCTTCGATACGCTCGCGGCTGGCGCCGAGCGGTGCGCTGGCATGGACCTCACCGCTCGATGTGACACGTAGGTTGAAGTTCTTGACGCGCTTTTTGGTAACGACGACGGGGATGGGCGTCCCATCCGGTCGGGATACGGAAATCGTAAACTGCTGCGTCAAAAGCGGTCCTTTGGATTGGGGACGGGCCGGCATGTCGACCGTTCGGCATGCCGGCCCGCTCAAGGGATGTGAAATTAATAGCGCTCAAAGAAGGCAAGCGCGTTGTCGCTGCAGAGCTTCTGCATCACGGTCTTGCCAAAATGCTTGGAGAGCATGTTCTGGAACTCGGGCATCATGCTGGCATCGGAGAGGAAGGCGGGCACAGTGGCGCCGTCCCAGTCGCCACCGAGTGCGATGACGTCCTCGCCGCCCAGGTCGAGCCAGTGCTCGATATGTGCCGCTAGCTGGTCGAAGGTGACGTCTGCGGCGGTCTTGTTGGTTGCGTCGTTGGAAAGGAACTCGCTGCAGTAGTTGAGGCCGACGATACCGCCCATGTCGCGAATGGTGCGGAACTGGTCGTCGGTAAGGTTGCGCTTGACGCCGCAAACCGCGCGGGAGTTGGAGTGGCTGGCGACGAAGGGGCGCGTGGCGTGGGCGACAACCTCGTCAAAGCACTCATCGTTGAGGTGGGAGACGTCGAGCACCATGCCGGCGTGCTCCATCTGCGTAAGGGCCTCGATGCCGGCGGCGGTGAGGCCGGCGTGGGTGTCGTGGCCGCTCGCGAGCGGCCCCTGCGCGTTCCAGCTGAGTGATGACATGAGTACGCCCAGGCTCTTGAGCACCTCGATCAGCGCGGGGTCCTCGGCAAAGAACGTGGCGTTTTCGATGGTGTGGATGCAGGCGACCTTGCCGTCTTTGAGCGCAGGGCGAATGTCTGCCGCGCTGCGTACGTTGACCATGCGGTCGTGGTTGAGCATTGCCTGGCCGCTCATATGCGCCATGATTTGCGCCTGGAAGCGCGCGGCGTGGGCGGTGGGAATCTCGTCGGGGACAAACGTGGCGAAGCACTGTGCCCACGGCGTGTTGCCGATCTTTGCGAGCGAGATGGCGCAGGCGTTGCCCTCGATGAGGTCGAAATCCTGCGGATGCGTTTCGTCGCCGGGGAAATAACCGTCGGTGCCGGCGGTAAAGCGCAGGTCGAGATCGAGCGTGGCCCAGCCGATGCGGTCGGCGGTGTCACAGTGTAGGTCAAATACGGGATATGCCATAGTTCCTCCGGTTGCAGCGTTTCTTTGCAAACTGTCTTTGAATTGTATGACTAGGGTATAGTTAGCGCCATATGTTCACGGCGGCTTGCGTTGTGCACCGCCCTTATATACGGAGGTTTCCATGTCCAACCAGGGCAAGAAGGTCAAGACCCATTATCGTGGCACGCTCGACGACGGCACGCAGTTCGATAGCTCTTACGATCGCGGCGAGCCGCTGGAGTTCACCTGTGGCGCCGGCCAGATGATCAAGGGCTTCGACGCCGCTGTTGTCGACATGCAGGTGGGCGAGAAGAAGACCGTGCACATTCCTGCTGCTGATGCCTACGGCGAGCACAACCCCGAGATGGTCCTGACCTTCCCGGCCGAACAGGTTCCCAACATCGAGCAGATCGAGAAGGGCATGAAGCTCTTCCTGTCCACGCCGAGCGGTATGCCCGTCCCCGCCGTGGTCATTGACGTAACGCCCGAGGCCGTGACGCTCGACGCCAACCACGAGCTGGCCGGCAAGGACCTCAACTTTGATATCGAGCTCGTCGAGGTCGAGGGCTAGAGTATGCCTGAACGCTTGGTTTCGACGACATGCTTGGGAAATCTCAACGATCCGTCCTATGAACTCCTGCTTCGCCGGGAGCTGGGCGGTGTCTTTGAAGTTGACGAGCTGCTGCTCGATTGGGACCAGGCTGATGTATGCGCGTTTGTGGGTGTGACGGAGCTGGGGCGCACGATCGATGTTCGGCTGGATACTGCCGACGGCGGTCGTCTTGCCGATGGCGACGTGCTCGCCATTGACCGTTCGGGCGTGGTGTCCGTGGCGGTTGTCGTGCGCCTGCGCAGCGCCGAGGTTTATTTGGTCGAAGTCGACCGCATGGATCCGATTGCGCTCGCGCATGCATGTTGGGAGATCGGCAACATGCATGCGCCGCTCTTCCGGGGTGACTCGGACGAGCATACCGTGCGCATGTATACGCCGGTGCAGCCTGTTTTGGGCCGCATGCTTCGGGGTGTCGAGGGTGTTCGGCTCTCGGTGGTTACCCGTGAACTCGATGCGGACCGGCGCTTTGCGTCGAGTGCGGCGGAGGTCGTCGTGAGCATGGCTCCCGACTTTACCATCGTTAAAAAGACGCGCGGCTAAGTGCGCGTATGCGTAAGACGGGCTTTGAGGGGCGACCAATCAAAGTCCGTCTTGCTGTTGATAGGAGGCTTTGGGGGAAGCATATGGGTCTTGAGGGAATCAAGCTGATTGCATGCGATTTGGACGGCACGTTGCTGCATCCGGGGGAGCGCGAGCCGCGTTCCGAGGCCTTTGAGCTTATCGATGAGCTACATCGTCGCGGTATCGTGTTTATGCCGGCGAGTGGCCGTCAATATGCGAGCTTGCGCTACCTGTTTGCCCCGGTGGCCGATGAGCTCGCCTATGTATGCGAAAACGGAGCCCTGGTGATGAGCGAGGGGCGTGCCGTTGTCAAGCGTTCCATGGAGCGTAGCCTTGCTATGGATATCGCGAACGCCGTGGTTGCGTATCCCCATGCCGACGTGACCCTTTCGTGTGAGGGGCACCTCTACAGCATGAGCGGCAACGATGCGTTTGTTGATCACCTGCGTTATGAGGTCCATTGTGATGTGGCGGTAGTCGACCGTCCCGAAGACATTGACGAGGATGTCATTAAGATTGCCTTCCAGACGCCCGAGGCGGAGCAGCCGGCGGCGCTGGAGTATTTTGAGTGCCTCTTTAGCGACCGTGTTGACGTGATGACGTCGGGAACCGAATGGACGGACTTTATCGGTTTCGGTTCGGGCAAGGGGTCCGCGCTTGCCGATTATGGCCGTGCACTGGGGATCTCGCCTGACGAAATGATGGCGTTTGGAGATAACGAAAACGATCGCGACATGCTCAACGTGGTGGGCCATCCCTATCTGATGGAGAGCTGCAACCCCACCATGCGCGGTGTCAATGACCGTGTCCGCTACGTGTGCACGGTCGAAGAAGAGCTGCGTCGTCTACTTGCTGAGTAGACATGTCCCAAACATCTACCGGCAGTCGGGGCAGAGACCCTCGAAGATGGTGTAGTGCGACGTGACGTGCCAGCCGATTTGCTCGGACGCCTTGGTGTCGAGTTGGGCATCGAAGGGGAGCGGTACATCGATGACGCGGCTGCACGAGGTGCAGATGATATGCGCATGCGGCTCGATCGTGCGATCGAAGCGGCTGCCGCCTGGTGTCTTGATGGAGAGGATCTCCCCGGCATCGGCCAGGAGGTTGAGGTTGCGGTAGACCGTGCCACGGCTGATTTTGTCATCCTGTGCGCGCACGACGTTGTAGATTTCGTCGGCGGTGGGATGGTTGTAGCTTTGGCGCACGGCGTCAAGAACCAGCTTTCGCTGCCTGGTATTCCTTCTTTGCACCGCCATGCGCCTCGCCTCTTTTCTATCAACGGTCGTAGGTAAATGATACCGTATTTAGCACACAATACTAATAACGAGGAATGAAACTGTCTTCATTGGCAAGTGGGGCTTGGGCCTGGGCTTCTACGAGGCGAAAACGCGTTCCCATGCGCTCGTAGGAGGTATGAAGCGCCTCGAGATGAGATAGGATGTTTGCCGGAGCTCCCTGTATCTCCATCTCGACCGAGCCGTCTTCCATGTTGCGCACCCAGCCGGTGAGTGCGCGTGCCTGCGCGAGGTTGGTGTTGGTAAAGCGAAAACCAACGCCCTGGACTTGCCCCGCCCAACGCAGGAAATAGCGCAGGGGAGTGTCTTGAGTGGCCTCGTCGCTTGCGAGCACAGTAAGCCTGCGGCGCAGCTCGAGCTCGACGTTTGATGGTTTTTGAGGCTCTCGACTGCCGCCGGTGACGTTGGAGAAGAACGCATCGAAGAAGCCCATCGCTAGGCCTGCTTGCCTGCGTCGGACGGGAAGGTAATGCCGGCCTGCTGGCGCACGGCATCCATGATGCGCAATGAGACGAGCGTGACATCGCGGTAGTGTCCGAGCTCGTGGCGTCCCGCCGGGGTCTCCCAAATCTCTTCCTTAACGTTATCGATGCCGCCGATGGCGGTGATAAAGTCAGTGAGTTCGTATTCCATAGTGTTGCTCGATTTGGGCAGGTCGAGCACGCGGCCGTTGTCGCCCTGTTCGCGCGGTACCTCGGTTGCCGAGCCGCGTACGACATCGCCGCGATAGTCGATGCGGACGTTGCGGGGCGTGGACAGATGGTCGATCTGGATAGTGCCACGCTCGCCTTCGATCTGCGAGGGCAGCAGGTCATTCGTTATTTTGGAGTGCGCGAGCTCGACGGAGATACGGCCACCGCCGTAGCTGGCGAGGATGGAACCGCAGCCGTCGATGGGGCCGTGCGTGAGCTGTCGCGTGGCGGGGTCGAGCAGAGTAGCCATGCTCGTAAGGCCGGAGGGCATGCCGAAAATCTCGACCATGGGCTCGACGGTGTAGACGCCAATGTCCATGAGGGAACCCGATGCCATATTGCAATCGAAGATATTGGTGGCGCGTCCCGCGAGAATCTCGTTGTAGCGCGAGGAATATTTGCCAAAGCGCAATGAGGCACGGTGGATGGGGGCGATCTCGCCCAGGGCGTCCTCGATGGCGTGGAAGGCGGGGTCGTGGAGGGGACGCATGGCCTCGAGGGCCACGACACCTGCTGCCTCGGCAGCGCGGAAGACTTCCAGCGCCTGCGCTTCGGTGGCGCAGAAGGGCTTCTCGACGATGACGTGCTTGCCACCGGCGATGCAGGCAAGGGCCTGCTCGTAGTGAAGTGCGTTAGGGCTGCCGATATAGACGGCGTCGACGTCGGCGGCTGCCGCGAGCTCATCGAGTGAAGTAAAGTTTCGCTCGCCACCGCGCTCGGCGGTAAAGGCGGCACCGCGATTGGCATCGCGTGAAAGCGTGCCCACAAACGCGGCTTGGTCGTTGGCGTTGACGACTTGGATAAAGTCGTCGGTGATCATGGATGTGCCGATGGTCGCGATGCGCAGCATACGTCCCCCTTGCGTTGTTTGGTCTACAGGATGAGTGTAGCGCGTGGGGATATAAAGCTGCGCGAAAACGCTATTACAGGTCGCTCTCGTTAAAGCCGGCGTCGATATCGAGGTTGCTGCCGTCGGCCGCCGTGGTGGCGAGCTCATCGCAGCGCTCGTTGAGCTCGTGACCGGCGTGACCCTTAACCCAGATGAACTCAACCTTGTGCTTGCTTTTGGCGGTGAGTAGGCGCTCCCACAGGTCGCGGTTCTTGACGGGTTGCTTGTTGGCGGTTTTCCATCCGCGCTTTTTCCAGCCGTCGATCCAGTGCTTGTTAAAGGCGTTGACGACGTACTGCGAATCGGAATGGACTTCGACCTCGCAAGGGCGGTTGAGCGCCTCGAGCGCCACGATGACCGCCATGAGTTCCATGCGGTTGTTGGTGGTCTTGGCGTAGCCGCGCGAAAGCTCGGAGGTGAAGGTCTTGCCGGCGGGGTTGGTGTATTTGAGCACGGCGCCGTAGCCGCCGCGTCCCGGATTTGATCGGGCCGAGCCGTCGGTGTAGATGATGACCTTCACGGGCTTCCTTTCGTTGAGTGCATTTCATGTGAGTGACCATTGTAGCGCCATGCCCGCCGGGGGCCAGCAATCTACGATTTCTACCCCGTCTTCCGACTGTTAGTTGGCATGGATGATGCGGTTGAGCTCGTCGAGGTATTGCTGCAAGAGGAGAGAGGGCTTGCGCTCGTCGTGCATGATGTAGCCAACGCGCATCGTTGGGGCGTCTGCTAGCGGGATCGATGCCATGCCCCATTGCATTTCATTGGAGAGGACACCGGTCGACAGGGTGTAACCGTTCGACGTGATAAGTAAGTTAGTAAGCGTTCCGCGGTCCGAGATTCGTATGTTGCGGTCGCAAGGGATATAGCTAAAAGGTTCCTCGGCGTAATAGAAGGAGTTTGAGGTTCCCTGCTCAAAGCTGTAGCGCGTATAGGGCGTGAGGTCGGCAAGGGACAGCTGCGGGCGGCGTGCGAGCGGGTGGCGCTCGCTAACGAAGACGTGGACCGTCGCGTCGAATAGGGGATGGAAGCTTGCACGGGCATCGGCGAAGGCCTTCTGCAGAACGCGGGCGTTAAAGTCATCCAGATACAGAATGCCGATATCGCTGCGAAACGCACGGACGTCATCGATGATCTGCGATGTGGTGGTCTCGCGCATGATGAACTCGAACTTGCTGTCGCGGCAGCGCTCGACTACGTTGACAAAGGCCTCGACCGAAAAGGCGTAGTGCTGGGCGGAAATGGCGAGGCGGGCTTGCGGGGTGCCACCGTCCTCGTAGCGTGCCTCGAGCATGTCGGCCTGCTCTACGACCTGGCGCGCATAGCCCAAAAGCTCGGTGCCGTCGTTGGTGAGCGTGACGCCGCGGCTGGAGCGCGTAAAGATCTCCAGATGGAGCTCCTGTTCTAGGCTTTTGACGGCGTTTGAGATGTTGGACTGAGCGGTATAGAGGCGCTGAGCTGCGGCGTTGATTGAGCCGGACTCTGCCACGGCGATAAGAAAACGAAGCTGCTGGAGGGTCATCGGTGCCCGTCCTTTCGATAGCTATCTAAAAAACCGATAACAGGTTAGCGCTTTTAAGTGATTGACCGAGCGAAACAATGCTCGTACTATTCAAAACACACAAAGGCGGTAGGTAATTAAGCCGACCACGGAACCGGGATGTCAAAAGGAGGACCGCATATGAACTGCTTGCCAAGACGAATGCCGGGCTCCTGTTTGCGCCCGTTGGCGTGATCAGGAGACAGCGACTTACTTTTCTTACTCTTAGGTACTTACATTCGATCAAGGAGATCATCATGAGCCAGTTCATCAACAACCCCGAGCACACCTTTGGTTTCGATACCCTGCAGCTTCATGTTGGCCAGGAGAGCGCCGACCCCGCATCCGACTCCCGCGCCGTGCCTATCTACCAGACCACGAGCTATGTGTTCCGCAACTCCCAGCACGCCGCCGACCGCTTTGGTCTTGCCGACGCCGGTAACATCTACGGCCGTCTGACCAACTCCACCCAGGGCGTCTTTGAGGACCGTATCGCCGCGCTCGAGGGTGGCGTGGCCGGTCTTGCCGTCGCCTCCGGTGCCGCTGCCATCACCTATACCCTGCAGGCTCTTGCCCAGGCTGGTGACCACGTGGTGGCTCAGAAGACCATCTACGGTGGCTCCTACAACCTGCTGGAGCATACGCTCTCCCAGTTTGGCGTCGAGACCACGTTTGTCGATGCTCATAACCTGGAAGAGGTTGAGGGTGCCATCAGGGACAACACCACGGTCATCTACCTCGAGACGCTCGGCAACCCCAATTCCGACATTCCCAACATCGACGCCATCTCCGAGATCGCCAAGAGGCATAGTTTGCCGGTCGTCGTCGACAACACTTTCGGTACCCCGTATCTGTTCCGTCCGCTGGAGCATGGCGCCAACATCGTTGTCCACTCCGCAACTAAGTTCATCGGCGGCCACGGAACTTCGCTGGGCGGCGTGATCGTCGATGGCGGCAACTTCGACTGGAAGGCGAGCGGCAAGTATGCGCAGATCGCCGAGCCCAACCCCTCCTACCACGGTGTTTCGTTTGCCGAGACTGCCGGTCCCGCCGCCTTCGCAACCTATGTCCGCGCCATCCTGCTGCGCGACGAGGGTGCCTGCATCAGCCCGTTCAACGCCTGGGTCCTGCTCCAGGGCACCGAGACCCTGTCGCTGCGCGTCGACCGCCATGTCGAGAACACCAAGAAGGTCGTTGAGTTCCTGGCTGGTGACAGCCATGTCGCCAAGGTGAACCACCCGAGCCTGCCTGAGCACCCCGATCACGAGCTCTATCAGAAGTACTTCCCCCGTGGCGGCGCTTCGATCTTCACCTTTGAGATTAAGGGTGGCCAGGAGGCAGCTTGGAAGTTCATCGATCATCTGCAGGTGTTCTCGCTGCTCGCCAACGTGGCCGACGTCAAGTCGCTCGTCGTGCACCCGGCTACCACCACGCACTCCCAGCTCTCTGCCGAGGAGCTCGCCGAGCAGAACATCACGCCCTCCACGATCCGTCTTTCCATCGGTACCGAGAACGCCGAGGACATCATTTGGGATCTGAAGCGGGCCTTCGCCGCGCTGGACGAGTAAGGCGACTTGTGCAAGGACCCCTTGCGACTCGATAGGTATAACTGCATAAAATGCCTGCTCAAGGCGCCTGTGCAAGCAATGGTTGCGCAGGCGCCTTTTTTGCATAGGAAGGGCGCTATTACAGGGTTTTTGGCATGCTTTATGCATTCGAGTTGTGGAAAACTCCTGTTGAGAGGATGTGAGTTTTACGCAATTGACGTGCGCCTTTTGAGTAAAACCGCAGGTCGCGATTTGCTCGAGGTACTATGCAGCGCGATCGAATCACACGCAGCTCAAACGCAGCAAAAACGCACTACGGAGGTTTCCAGCTACATGAGGATCGATTCACGAAAACCGAAAGCCGCTGCCCTTTCCGCCGCTCTGACCGTGGCACTTTTGGCGGGCGCCGGTGCAACTGATGCCCACGCCGCAACACTGTCCGATACGGTTGGATCTACGCCGTCCGAGACGACGCTGGTACAGCCCGTTGATTATCGCGGCGATGGTTATGGCTCTATGCAGGAGTGGAACGCCTCGATGGAGGCCAAGCGCGATTCCCTTGAAATGCGCGCTCAGATTATCCTAAACATGTATGGTGACTATGCCACCGATGACGAGCGCGCTGTGCTGCAGGGTTGTATCGATGGTGCGGGCAGCCTTTTGACGATGGGGGAGGTCGACGCGAAGTCGACCGAGCTCGATGAGCTGCGCACTGCGCTTGAGAATGCCAAGCGCGAAGCGCTCGAGGCCGCTGCCGCCGAGGCAGAGGCTGCCGAGGCCGCCCAGGCTTCGTACTACAACGCCGGCTACACTCCGTCCTACGCGTCTGCCGCGTCCTACGCGAACGGATCGGGCCTGACGCGCTCTGCGGGTGTCAATAACTACAACGGGCGCCGCGAGACCTATTACAGCAGCAATGTGCTTTATCACTATCGCACGGGCGAATGGACTCAGGATTCTGAGGGCTTCTGGCGCGATTCCGACGGCTATTACGTTGTTGCCGCGGGCGATATGGCCCAGGGCTCGACCTTTACGGGCTCCAAGGGTGATTGCAAGGTCTATGACTCCGGCTGCGCCGCCGGAACCACCGACTACTACACCGGTTGGTAATCTGCCATCAGAGCAAAATAGGCACATGATGGGCGGGCGTCTTCACCGAGCTTTCGGGCAACGTAAAGGCGCTCGTTTTATATTTGTATTTGGGTTAACAGAGCCCTTACCGTGGCACTACGTTGGGCATATGGGCGCGGGGCACACTAAGTCATGAGAAACAAAGTCTTTCCCGTGGAGGAAGTGGTCTCATGAACGCTCGAGATATCGCTATCGCCGCCGTCGCATTGGTACTTGGCTGTCTTGGCCCTACGGCTGCGCTTGTCGCAGGCATGCAGGGCTCATGCGGGGCTGCTCCTATTGTGGTCGGCGCGCTCATCGCAGCAGCACTGCTGGGAAGTGCGGGCGTGACCCTTTGCCGCGATGACGAGGACGAGATGCCGCAGGTGCGGCGCTAGCCGTTGTGAAGCTGGTTTTGCCCATAGATGAAGAAGGAAGCCGCCGCAAGGGGAGCGCCCCTTGCGGCGGCTTTGCTATTGAGGCTGTAGGCTGTAGCACGCCGGGCGCTACCAGCTGGCCTCGATTTCGCGGATGCGCGAATAGAGCCATTCGTTTTGCGACACCTGGATGCCGTGCTTGGCCGCGAGGCGGCAGATGGTACCCGCAAATTCCTCGACCTCGGTTCTGCGTTGAGCGACGCGGTCCTGCGCCATCGAGGGCATGCCGGCGGGGTCGAGCCCCTCGATGAGATGCACCATCTGCGTTAGGTCTGCTTCGGTGAGCTCGATACCCTCGGCGTTGGCGACCGCAAGCGTCTCGCGCATGGCGGAGACAAAGCAACGACGCTGCTCGGAGCCCTGTTCCGTGGCGCTTCCGTACGTGCCGCCGTAGGCCATGCAGGTCTGGTTGATGCCGTCGTTGAGCATAAGCTTGGCCCACATGCGGTGCGCGATGTCTGCCTCGACGGTGTGGGCGATGCCGCAGCGCGTGTAGAGCTCGTCGATGGCGGCGACGGTCACGGGGTCGGTGCCGGCGGCCGCACCAAAGCGGATCTCGCCCGCATTGGTAAAGGTGAGCGCGCCGTTGAGAAACACAGCGTCCATGCCTTGGCAGATTCCGAGGACGGTGTGCTCCCAGCCAAAGCGCTCGGCAATCTTCTGCTCGCTGGTGATGCCGTTGCACAGCGAGGCGATGAGCGTATTGGGGCCCACGATGTGTTCCATAGTCTTGAGCGCCTGGTCGAGTCCGGTTGTCTTGACCGTGAGGATGACCAGATCGGCGGGTGTCGCCTCGCTGGCGCGGACGGACTTGAGTACGCAGGGCTTGCCGTTGACGGTGAGCGCATCGTTCGCATGGCGCTCAAAGCGAGCGTCGTCCATGACGTATTCGACGGCATCGTTGCCGAGTGCCTGGGCGATCATGCTGCCGTAGAGTAGCCCGACGCCACCCTTGCCGATAAAGGCGACCTTGTTGATCTGCATATGAATCATCTCCCCATATAAAAGGCGCCCGCGTAAGGGGCGCCTGATGGATTGTATGCTGCTAGGGTGATTGATGGATGCGCGGAGCGGCTGTTATGAAAAAGAAACGTTTGCCTGGACGCTACGCTGCAGGGCAGACCGCAAAGACGCGCGCGGGATATCCAACGCCATCGCGCACCTTGGGGAAGGTGCAGAAGATGACGGCGCCCGTGGCGGGAAGCTCGTCTAGATGGTCCATGACCTCGATCTGATAGCGGTCGACCGAGAGGATGTACTGTTCGCCGGGGTAGGGGTAGGCGTCCTCACGCGTGGTCACGCTCGCCGGATCGGTGTCAGCCGGTTCGTGGCCGATGGCGCCGATGTTGCGCTCTTCAACGAGCCACTTGATGGCGTCGAGGTCCCAGCCGGGGTAGTGGGGCTGGCCGTCCTCGTCCTTGTTTTCGAGGTCGGCGAGCTTGGACCAGTCGGAGCGGAAGGCGACGAAAGCGTCCTCGGGAATGCGACCGTGCTCATCCTCCCAGGCTTTGAGGTCCTCGACGGTCAGGACGTAGTCGGGATTCGCGGCGCACTCCTCGTGCTTGTCGATCACGCAGAGCGGATGCATAAATTCGATGGGTTCAATCTCTCCAAGGGAACGACCCTCGACATGGAAGTGGCGCGGCGCGTCGACGTGGGTGCCGTACTGCGAGGCGACCGAATACTGGAAGCAACGCATGGGCGCGAGCATGTCCTTGGGCGTGTCGGGCAGGTAGTCGAAGAGTTTGGTGGACTCAAAGGGCTTAAAGCCAAACCAGTGCGGAGTGTCGCACGAGAGCGTGTGGGTGAGGTCTACCCAGCGATAATCGGTGCTTTTGAGCTGGGATGCGAGATTCCAAAGGTCGAGCGTGGGCATGGGTGGCTCCTTTCATCGGGCTTTTTGCTGATGTTAAAGCGGTGCCGTGACAGCTCGATTTCTGCTGCGTTACGATACGTTCTCGATTGCGATTCCACGATGTTTCGGCCGCGTGACCATTGTGTTTCGCCTTGCCGGGGCGCTGATGGCGAAAGGAGGGGCCGTGCAATACCGCGTTGACCCCAAAAGTGGTAACCGAATATCCGCTCTGGGTCTGGGCTGCATGAGATTTCCCGGTGCGCCGGGACACCCCGATGCGAAGACAGCCGATGCCATCATTTCCCGTGCGGTGGAGCAGGGGATTAATTATCTGGATACCGCGTATCTCTATCCCGGTAACGAGGTGTGCGTGGGCGCCTCACTTGAGCGCTTGGGGCTACGCGACCGGGTGTTGCTGGCGACCAAACTGCCGCATGCTTCGTGCAAGTGCGCGGAGGATTTCGACTGGTTTTTCGACGAACAACTGCGCCGCCTGCGAACCGATCATATCGACTATTACCTCATGCACAACATCACCTCGCCCGCCCAGTGGGAGCGCGTGGTGGCGTTGGGTATCGATGACTGGATTGCGCGTCAAAAGGCGGCGGGGCGCATTCGCCAGATTGGTTTTTCGTACCACGGCAGCGCCGCGGACTTCCTCACGATGCTTGACGCGTATGACTGGGATTTTTGCCAGATCCAGTACAACTACGCTGGAGAGCGCTACCAAGCGGGAACGGCGGGACTCATGGCGGCTGCGGAGCGCGGGCTCGCGGTGTTTGTGATGGAGCCGCTGCTGGGCGGGCGTTTAGCGAGCAAGCTGTCGCCGCGGGCCCGGGCTGTGCTCGATGACGTACTCGATCCATACCTGAAGACGCCGGCTGCTTGGGGACTTTCGTGGGTGTGGAACCATCCTCAGGTCACGATGCTGCTTTCGGGCATGACCGATACCGCACAGGTGGACGAGAACGCGGCATTGGCGGATCGCGCACTGCCGAATTCGATGACGAGAGAGCAGCTCGATACCATCGCACGTGTGCTGGGAGAGTTTGAGAAATCGAATCGCGTGCCCTGTACGGGGTGCGGCTACTGCATGCCATGCCCCAAGGGCATCAATATTCCCGGCTGCTTTGCCGCCTACAACGCAAGCTATGCGCATAGTTGGTTTACGGGGCTGTCTCAATACTTTACGGCGAGCGCGGTGCGGACGAACGAGCCCAAGCTGGCGAGCAATTGCGTCAAGTGCGGCAAATGCGCACGTCACTGCCCGCAGCACATCGATATCCCCGGGCGCTTGGACGACGTACGCCGCCGTTTTCAGCCTGGCCCCGTGACGGCGGTGCTCAAGGCCTTCGGCAAAACGCGCTCCTCATGACCCTTTTATAACTTGCGGTGGAATAGTTCCTGTTTGCGGCAGAATGGGGCTTAAACAGGAATTATTCCACCGCAACTGAAGGGGGCTGTCGTGGGCCATCGGGATTCATGTGATGATTTGCGCGAGGTTCGTTGGGGCGTTTTGGGCGCTGGGCACATTTCGCATCGATTTGCATCGTCGCTCAAGGAGGTGGACGGGGCACGGCTTGTGGCTGCCGCCGGTCGCACCCCTTCGCATGTTGAGGAGTTTTGCAGGGCGTTTTCGATTGATGCCGCGCACAGTTATGCCACGGCTGACGATAGCGGCGATGCGGCTTATGACGCGCTGATTGCCGACCCCGATGTCGACGCAATCTACTTGGCTCTTCCGCATGGCATGCATACGCGTTGGGCCTGTCGCGCGCTGCGCGTCGGAAAGGCCGTGCTGTGCGAAAAGCCGGCCGTTTTGAGTGAGGAAGAGGCTCTCTCGATTGCCTCCGCCTCTCGCGAGTACGGCGTGCTGTTTATGGAGGCGATGAAAAAATCGGTTTTGTCCGATGCGTACTCGCGTGAAGGGTTTGCTTGCGTCGGGCGAGCTCGGCTGTATCGTCTCGATCGAAAGCGTGCAAAAACTCGATTATGGTGAGTCCCCTTCGAGTTATCTGCTCGATCCGTTGCAGGGTGGCTGTCTATATGACATGGGCTGCTATGCGGTCGGGTGGTTTGAGGATCTGCTTGCGGGTGCGTGCGATGTTTCGTCTCGTGAAGTTCGCTGGCGTGACGTATTAGGCGGCCGCGTGGATTGGGCCGATGAGATCCATATGAGTGTCGGCGGTATACCCATTCATATGGTGTGCGACGGCAAAGCAGCATATGAAAGCCGCTTAACGATTGCCTGCGAACGGGGTTCGGTGGAAATCGAGCGCCTCCATCGCCCCGAGCTCGCCCATGTGAAGTACTCCGACGGACGAATGCTCGAAATTAATGCCCCGTTTGAGGTCGATGATTTTTACGGCGAAGCTTCGCATGCGACGCAGCTCGTCCAGACGGGAGAGCTTGAAAGCCCCGTTATGCCTCTTGCCGCCACACAGCGCTGCGCGCAGATCATCGATGCGATTCGCTTGACGCTCTAGGCTGCGGTGCTGGTGCTCAAGAAGGCTCGGCGGACCGTGCCCCCGATGCCCCTTTTATATCTTGCGGTGGAATACGGTCTGTTTGCGCCAAAATAAGGCACCAATAAACCGTATTTCACCGCAACTGATGAGGGGGAGTTGGAGATGCTAACGATCGGGTGTCATCTTTCGACGACGAAGGGCTATCGGGCAATGGGAGAGACGGCGTTGTCCATTGGCGCCAATACCTTTGCGTTCTTTACGCGCAACCCGCGCGGTGGCAAGGCAAAAGACCTTGACATGGATGACGTGGCGGCCCTGCGCGAGCTTATGGCGCAAAACGACTTTGGACCGCTGGTGGCGCATGCCCCGTATACCTATAACCCCTGCTCCGCTAAGGAGCGGGCGCGCGAGTTTGCCTTGGAGGCTATGGCGGAAGATCTGCAGCGTCTGGAAGCGCTGCCCGGCAACTACTACAACTTCCATCCCGGTGCGCATGTGGGACAGGGGGCAGACGCCGGCATTCAGATGATTGTCGACACGCTGTGCCAGGTGATGTTTGAGGGACAGCAGACGACGGTGTTGCTCGAGACCATGGCGGGCAAGGGCACCGAGGTGGGCCGTAGCTTTGAAGAGCTGGCGTGCATTATCGAGGGCGTTGCCGCCAAGTGCCCAGAGCTGTCCGATAAGCTGGGCGTTTGTTTGGACACCTGCCATGTGAGCGATGCCGGCTACGACATCATCCATGATCTGGACGGCGTACTCGACGAGTTCGACCGCGTGGTGGGTATCGATCGCCTGCATGCCGTACACATCAACGATTCGAAGAACCCTTGTGGCGCCCATAAAGATCGCCACGAGTGCATCGGCAAGGGATACCTTGGCAGTGAGGAATTTGGCGGCGGTATGCAGGTTATGCAGAATATTGTATCGAATGGCCGTTTGCGCGCATTGCCGTTCATTTTGGAGACACCGAACGAACTTGCAGGTTATGCAGCTGAAATCAAACTATTAAGGTCATTGCAGCAGTAATAACTGTCACAAAGCTGATTGCTTCATTCACGTTATGGGTTTGTTTCAATCAGTTTTCTAATTGCAGATTCTTCCAAGCGGGTGCATAATAACCCTCAGTTTTTGCAGACCTCTGAATCACGTGGGGTCATTGGAAGGAGACTGATTATGAAGCTGAAGAAGCTTGGCGCATTTGCCGCCACGGGTGCTATGGCGCTCGCCCTCGCTCTGACGGGCTGCGGCTCGTCCAACGCCACCTCTGGTTCTGATGCCGGTTCCAGCAGCTCTGACGACGCTAAGGTCGAGAAGGTCGACGGCTCCAAGGAGTACGCGCTCGTCAAGGACGGTACGCTGACCGTCGGCACCTCTGCCGAGTACGCTCCGTTTGAGTACAAGGATGACAACGGCGATTATCAGGGCTTTGACCTTGAGCTCATCAAGGCTATCGGCGACAAGCTGGGCCTGGATGTCGAGTATGTCAACAATGACTTTGACACGCTGGTTCCGGGCGTCGCTTCGGGCGCCAAATATGACGTTTCCATCGCGGCTATCACCGACACGCCCGAGCGTGAGAAGGAAGTCACTTTCTCCGATTCCTACTACATGGACGATCAGGCTATCGTGACCAAGGTCGATAACACCGACATCACGGCCGACAACTACAGCGAGAAGCTCAACAACGCCGACGCCACGATCATCGTCCAGTCTGGCTCGACTGCCGAGGCCTTTGCCCAGGAGAACTTCCCCAAGGCAAAGATCGTCCCCTACAAGGACGCTACCGAGTGCTTCAGCGCCCTGCAGTCCGATAAGGGCGACGCCGTGGTCACCAACCGCTCCGTCGCCAGCCAGCTGACCGCCGAGCAGTTCAACACCTGCCAGACCATCAAGCAGATCAGCACCGGCGAGGAGTACGCCATCGCCATCAACCAGGGCAACACTAAGCTCAAGGACGACATCAACCAGGCTATCAAGGACCTGACCGATGACGGTACCGTTGACGCCCTTATGGCTAAGTACAACATCAAGTAAAATAGTCACTCGATTGCGCGCGGGCCCTTTCCGTTTTGCGGAGAGGGCCTTTGCGCTTCTCTTGACGGAGAGCGTTTCCGTCTCGTTTTGTCGGCAACTTCTACGATAGGAGCCACCTTGTCTCGACTGAACAAAGGGGCCGCGGAGCAGCGTTTTCCACTGCCCGCTTTGCTCCAAAAGCTAGCCTGCGTCATGGCCGTGGCGCTCGCGCTGGTTTGCGCGGGGGCATATGCGCCCACGACCGCCCAGGCGCTTGAGACCGCAAAGATTACCGCCCGACCCAACACCGGTTCGGGCAGCGCTGTGGTCGGCGGCACCGAGACGCGCATTACCTGGGAGGTTCAGGCCGATGCCGACGAGGAACTGAGCGGTCTTTCGCTGACGTTTGCCGATGGCACGACCTTTGGTGCGGACGACACGCGTCTGACGATGCTCTCGGGCGATGACCTTATGGACCGTACGCCCATGAAGCCTACGTGCAAGGTCGACGGCCAGACGCTCAAGATCGATTTTGGCGAGACGGCTCCGGCCGGCGGCTATTTCCGCGTCGAGGTCTACGGCGTGACCTTCCCCGTCGAGGGCGGCGACGAGGCCTTTAGCGGCACCTACACTTTGGCCGATGGTTCGACCAAGAAGATCTCCAAGATTCCGTCGGTGGAGATCAAGGGCGTGACGGCATTCGATAACTTCCTGGCCGACCTTAAGGAGCAGCCGTGGGTCGAGGCATGGAATTCCAACATGTTCCTGCGCCTGTTCTTGAACCCGGTCATTTTGGTCCAGAGCCTGCCAATCGTCTTCAAAGGCTTCCTCATGTCGCTCTCGATCGTGCTCGTGGCGTTTCCGCTGGCAATTCCCTTCGGCTTTGCCTTGTCGCTCATGCGCATCTCCAAGTCGCGCATCCTGCGTTGCCTTGCCGGTATCTATGTGAATATCATCCGTGGTACGCCGGCGTTCCTGCAGATCTACATCGCGTTCTTCGGTCTGCCGCTGGCCGGCGTCAAGGTTGACGACTATGTGCTCGGCGTCATCGTCATGGCCATGAACTCGTCCGCCTACCTGTGCGAGATCTTCCGCGCCGGTATTCAGTCGATCCCCAAGGGCCAGAACGAGGCCGCGCGCTCGCTGGGCATGAACGCCTTCCAGACACTGCTCTACGTTATGATTCCGCAGACGTTCCGCAATGTCTTGCCTACGTTGACCAGTGAGTTCATCCTGCTTTACAAGGATACGTCGCTGCTCGCGGCCGTGGGCGTGGTCGAGATCGTCATGAACGCCCGCACCATCGTGGCCACGACGGGCTCCATTACGCCGTACGTGGTTGCCGCCCTGTTCTATCTGGTCATCACCCTGCCGCTCGCTCGCTTGGTGAGCGGCCTTGAGGCGAGGCTTTTGGGTACGGCCGAAACCAAGAAGAAGCGTCCCGCCAAGAGCGCCGGGCAGGTCGTCGCGACGCCCGCCGATCACATCGCCGGTCTGTAAGGAGGTCCTATCATGAGCGAAACCAATAACTCGAACGAGGTTGTCGTCAGCATCAAGAACCTCCAGAAGGCCTTTGGCGATAACGTCGTTCTGCGAGATATCGATCTGGATGTGCATAAGGGCGAGGTCGTCGTAGTTCTGGGTCCCTCGGGCTCGGGTAAGTCGACGATGCTTCGCTGCATCAACCGTCTTGAGCATCCCACGAGTGGCTCGATTGTCGTTGAGGGTGTGGACGTGTGCGCCAAGGGCGTCGACCTTAACAAGGTGCGCACGCATCTGGGTATGGTGTTCCAGCAGTTCAATTTGTTCCCGCACCTGTCAGTCAAAAAGAACGTCATGCTTGCGCAGCAGAAGGTGCTCAAGCGCAGCAAGGAAGAGGCCGAGAAGATTGCCGTCGAGGAGCTGACCAAGGTCGGTCTTGCCGAGCGTATCGACTTTATGCCGAGCCAGCTCTCGGGCGGCCAGCAGCAGCGCGTTGCCATCGCCCGCGCCCTGTCGATGAACCCGCACGTCATGCTCTTTGACGAGGCCACCTCGGCGCTCGACCCCGAGCTCGTGCGCGACGTCCTGGGCGTCATGCGCGACTTGGCGCGCGAAGGCATGACCATGATCGTCGTGACGCACGAGATGGGCTTTGCCCGCGATGTCGCCGACCGCGTCGTCTTTATGGACGGCGGCGTCATTGTGGAAGAGGGTACGCCGAGCGAGGTCTTCGACCACCCCAAGAGCGAGCGCACCAAGGCGTTCTTGGGCAATATTTCGTAGCCGGTTGATGTAACTGCCGTTACAAAAGAGCGGGGGCTGGACTTGAACTGCACCCCAAAACTTGGACGGCTTAAATAAGAACTACGCCGCAAGGGGCTGGTTCCGGAACTCCTCCGGGGTCAGCCCCTTCAGTTTAACCTGCCTTCGCCTCGTGTTCCAATGGGCGACGTACGCGTCCAGGTCCGCCTTGAAGGACTCGAAGTCGGGCCATGCCCTTCCCCGGAAGAACTCGTCCTTCATGTGGCCGAAGACCTGCTCGGTGGCGCCGTTGTCGATGCAGTTGCCCTTTCTGGACATGCTCTGGACGATCCCGGCTTCCTTCAGCCTCCCGCACCATGCGGCGTGCTGGTACTGCCAGCCCATGTCGCTGTGAAGCACCGGCGTCGCGCCCTCGGGCATCTTCGCCAGCAGCTGGTCGAGCAGCTCGGCCTGCTGCGCCATGTCCGGGCTGGTCGACGTCGACCACGCGACTATCTCCTTGCTGCCGAAGTCGTACACCGGCGCGAAGTAGGCCTTGCCCCAGGGCTGCTTGAACTCGGTGACGTCGGTGCCCATCTTCTGCCACGGCCCGTCGGCGGCGAAGTCGCGCCCGATGACGTTCTCGAACGTCTCGCCCACGACGCCCCTGTACGAATTGTACCTATGGTAGTCGGTCTCGCGGCGGATGCCGCAGCGGACCCCCATCTCCCGCATCATCTTGAGCACGGTCTTGTAGGCTATGCGCGCGCCCAGCTCGGCGCGCAGGCACATGGCGACCTGGCGGTGGCCGCACCCGTTGGCCGTGCGCGAGAAGATCTCCGCCACCGCGTCCCGCAGCTCCGGGCGCGTCGGCCTGGCCGGGTGCGACAGCGCGTAGTAGTAGCTGGACCGGGCCAGGCCGGCGCATTCCAGCAGGCTCCCCAGCTTGCACCCCTCCGCGCGCAGGGCGCTCACGGCCTCGACCTTCGCCCTGGTCAGAGCCCGTCCCTCTCGACCAGGGCACGCAATTTTTTAGGTAGGCCACCTCGGTCTCGAGCCTTCGGCAGCGCTCCTCGAGCTCCTGCTCGCGGGTGCGCTCGCGCGACCTGGGGCCGGACCCCCTCGGCCTGCCCCTGGGCTTGGGCCTGAGCGCCTCGGCGCCGCCCTCGCGGTAGAGCGCGCACCATCTCTTGAGCGGCGCCAGGGACATGACCCCGAACGCCTTCATGGCGTCCTGCTTGCCCATGCCGCCGTCGACCACGGCCGAGGCGGCGGCGACCTTCTGCTCG
Organism: uncultured Collinsella sp.; assembly: GCA_958370325.1. Lineage (GTDB taxonomy): Bacteria > Actinomycetota > Coriobacteriia > Coriobacteriales > Coriobacteriaceae > Collinsella. The sequence continues at coordinate 28,623 of CATXJW010000004.1, forward strand.
TATGTGTACCTGGTCTGCTTGCCGTCCATGGATAGCAGCACCTCGCTTCCGAACGACCGGTATACGTAGAGCCATTGTCTCACGGTGTCGCGCGGGACCGACAGCGCCTTCGCCGCCGACTCGGAGCCGTGGCCTCGCTCGAAGAGCCCGATCGCCGCCCTCCTGGCCTCGATGTCGTGCTTCACCCTCAAGTCGACACGCATAAAAAGCCTCCCATTTCTCGTGTCCAAGAAATGGGAGGCAGTTCAACTTGAATCCAGCCCCCGCTCTTTTGTAGGGATGGGGATGCGCTGTGATACAGGCTCTTTTGGAGGTCTGGTTTCGTTACGCGAGCTCGGCTCCGAGGGCCTTGCAGGCGGCCTCGCCCTCGTCGTCGGGCGCGTCGTAGCAGATGGCGGAGTCCACGACGTTGACGCCGGCCTCGTCGGCGTCGGCCTTCCAGTTGTCCATCCACTCGCCCTCGGCCCACGAATAGGAGCCAAAGAGGACGACCTTCTTGTCGCCGAGAGTCTCCTTGACCTCATCCCACATCGGCTGGAACTCATCGTACTCGAGTTCCTCGGAGCCCATGGCGGGGCAGCCGAAGGCGAAGGCATCATATTCGGCGGCCTTGTCGGCAGAGAAGTCGGCGCAGGGGATGACCTCAGTCTCGGCCCCCGCGGACGTGGCGCCTTCGGCGACAAGGTTTGCCATGGCCTCGGTATTGCCCGTGCCGCTCCAGTAGACGACGGCGATCTTGCTCATGTTTTGTCCTTTCGGTCGTGCGGCGCTTGCCGCGGCTTGTACATTCTATCGGGTTGCCTGGGCAAGTTGCGCCAGGCTGCAGCCCTGCTGATAGATAAAAGTGAAGTATTGGGTGCAGGCACGGTAGGCATCAAACGTCGCAAGCGCCTGCTCGACATTTGCGTAGACCTTCCAGGCCCCAAAGACCTTGTAGTTCTCGCCACGCTGGACGATAAACTCGTGCACGTCGTCGTAGGGATATCCAAGGAAGTAGCCTATTTCGTGCGGAAACTCGCAGGTGCAGTCTTTGCTGCAGCTAGCTTGCTGGGGTAGTGCACATCGAGTCTGGCTGCAGGCGCATTCCGCGACGTTATTGCTCGCGAGCGTGATGCGTGATGCCAAATGCACAAGGCATGTCGAAAGGTCTCTCGTGTCGTAGCCTTCCGAGGTGAGCGCCGTTTGGGCGCGAGGGTCTGCGAAATAGGTGGTGAGGCTTTTGGCTCGGTACGCGTACACGAGCGCTCCGCAGGGCCGCCAGACCAAAACACTCAGGTGGATGCCGAGCGGGTCAAGCTCGCGATTGCACTGGGCGATAACGTTGAGCAGGCGTGTTCGGCGTTCTGCGATGGTATCGGTTGTGGTCGAGCCGTCCCCGTGGGCGTAGGTGCCTGGATAGGTAAAGAGCGATGCCGGCTTGATGCCCGCGAGCGTGGGAGAGCAGTTGCGCACGACTGCTGCCTGAAACGTTGGGATGTCTATGGTTCGAGTCACGGCGCTCCTTACGGATCTAAACTGTTAGCCTAGGAAAACTTATACACGAAAGTAAGTCATGGTCAACAAAAAAGTTTGAAGAGGGAAACTAATTGACCGAACGGACATGATTTTGGGTTAAGATGGGGACACCCCATGGGGGTATCTAGATAGTGCTACTTGAAAGGGGAGCGCATGAGTGACTTGCTCAACCCTGCGAATCTCATCGTGCTGGCCGTCATTGCCGTCGGCATGTTTTTTGGACTGCGTCGCATTGCCGCTTCGACACACGGGAAGAGTTGCTGCAGCGATGGTACGAGCGGCAAGAAGGCCAAAAAGGTTGTTGTGGTGGATACCGATGCGTCACACTATCCCTATAGCGATGAGCTGCTCATCGGCGGCATGAGCTGTGACGGCTGCGCTCAGAACGTAGCCAATGCCCTCAATGCGCTGGATGGCGTGTGGGCAACGGTGACGTATGCGGACCACACGGCACGCGTGCGCTCTAAGCAGCCGGTTGATCGTGGTGTCCTCGAGACGGCCGTGAAAGACGCGGGCTACTACGTCATGACGCTGTAAGCGCCGCCCTGGATGCGCTTCCTTGGCTAGGCTCGTCCGCGCAGTTCGATGTCTTGGATGTCGTCGAAGTCGATGGCGATGTCTCGGAGTTTGAGGAGCTTGAAGGCGGGGAGCGCCTCGTCGAGGATGCCGGTGCGGCTGCGATAGCCGTATGTATCGTAATAGGTGACACGAACCAAGTCGCCACGCTTGAGACCCTCGAGCTTTTTAGAAAGCGCGAGGGCTTTTTCTTCCGTGAGCTCACGTTTTGGCTCGACGGTGATTTCCTGCTTGCGCACGAGTTCGTAGTATCCCGTGAGGGCGGCAAAGGGCATAAACTGTGCGGCGCGGTTGGCGCGCACGGCACCGTTGGCAGTGAGGTTGGGGTCGGCGGCGCGGCGTCTACCCTCGGGGTCCGCCAGGCGCTCGAAGGCGGTCGGCGGGCGCACGGGCTGCTGCTTGGGTTTAGGCACGATGTCCTCCAACTTGGTCGTTGCGTTCGCGCGCGGTGGCGCCGGCGGTAAAGCTTAATCCCTTGACGAGCGCGTTCTTGCCGTACTTGCCTTTCACGGCCAGGACGGCGCGCGCCAGGTCGCGCTCGCGCTCATCGGCCTCGATATCGCTGAACAGATCGATGGTGGCAAATTCCTCGGGCATGAGGTTGCCAAATCCCAGGTTGATGCGCTTGACCGGTCGTTTGGGATCGACCGTTTGTGCCCAAAGGCCATCGAAATACCCCATGAGCTTCTTAAACGAATTAGTGCGCTCGGGCAGCTTGCGCGAGGCGTTGGAGTGCGCAAAGAGCGCGGCATAGCCACCACGCGGTTTGCCGCCGTGTTCGCCCACAAAGATGCCATCGATTGCCTGCGCTTCGCGCACCAGGCGACGCCTTTCGTCATCGCGCTGGACGGGCTTGGGAGCACGGGGCGCGAGCTCGGGGCCGTCGGTCGCTGCGGGTTCGATGCCCGAGGTACTCGAGCGCAGGTGTCCGCAGCCGTCTATATACTGCGCCGTGCCGCTGGCGTTGAGCCGGCGTATGTCGGCGCGCTCGCTTGCATAGCCCACAAAGAGCGAGATGCTGTCGCACACCACGTGCTTGTCGATCAAATCCAGCACGGCGGCATCGACCATTTCGCGCAAGACGGTGTAGGCCTGCTCGTAGGCATAGCCCTTCGAGAGCACCTGCCCCGTGGTGGTCGAGGTCGCTTGCGGGCGATAGGCTTGGATATCGGCGATGGTCGTTGGCTCACGCCCAAAGGCGTGGTCGATAAGATATTCGGCATTGACGCCGAGCTCATCGTACAGCAGGTTTTCGTCGAGCGCTGCGACGCCCATCAGATCGTAGACGCCGTACTTTTCGAGCCGCGCCGCCACGCCGGGGCCGATGCCCCAGATATCGGTGATGGGGCGATGGGGCCAGATCTCCTTGCGGAAGGTCTCGTCGTCGAGTATGCCGATGCGGCTGGGTACGTGCTTGGCGGTAATGTCGAGCGCTACCTTGGCCTGGAATAGGTTGGGGCCGATACCGACCGTCGCCGTGACGCCGGTACGCGCGAGGACTTCGTCGCGTAACATGCAGGCGAACCCTTCGGCATCGGTATGGTAGAGGTCTAGATAGGGCGTCACGTCGATAAAACACTCGTCGATTGAATAGACGTGAATGTCTTGCGGGCTCACGTATTCCAGATAGATGCCGTAGATTTGCGCCGACACCTCCATATAGTGCTGCATGCGCGGCACCGCCTTGATGTAGTCGATGCCATCGGGAATCTCGAACAGGCGGCAGCGGTTGTGTATCCCGAGGTCCTTCATGGACTGCGTGATGGCGAGGCAGATGGTCGTGCGCCCGCGCGATTCGTCGGCAACGACCAGGTTGGTGGTGAGCGGATCGAGCCCACGATCGACGCACTCGACGCTGGCATAAAACGTCTTGAGGTCGATGCAGATGTAGGTGTGCTGCTCGTGCGCCACGCTTCCTCCCATCAAACACATGTTCTTATCGAATACATGTTCGATAATACCCGCTTGCGCGGACATCGTCAAAACCTGTCCCTCTTTGGCGGGTATGGTCGTGCGGTTGCATCGGGTTTTTAACGCAGCTCTAAAGAGCGCGAAACAGCTCAGAAAACCTCGCTTCGTAGCATGAGCCTAACGATTGATACCGCCTATACGCACGGAAGGGTTGTGGGGATAATGGTCAACTATGGGTTTGGTATGCCGACGCGCTTGGTTGCAGATGGGGATGTGGCTCGCTGGTGCGGGCGATTGGTTGCCCACTATGGCGGCACCAAGGCACTGGTCGTGCTGGGAGGCGACAAGCACACGCGTGATGAGCTCGTTTCGGCGGCGCTGGGCTCGCTCGATCGCGCCCTGCTCGAGCGCGTGCTTTTCCGCTGCGGTCTGGTCGGGGGCGACGGGGGAGACGAGCTGATCGACGAAGCCGTGGCCTTGGCGACCGACGAAGGCGTGGACTTTGTCCTGGCGATCGGCGATGCCGATACTGCCGGCTTTGCGCGCGAGCTCGCCCGTCGTATGGCGGCGCTCGATGCCGGTGAGGACGGCTTTGTGCCTTATGGATGCATCGTCTCCGAGGGAAAAGTGCCCGCCGTTGTGGGTGCCGGCGAGGTTCCCGTTTTCGCCATTATCGCGCCCGAACTGCTGGAGGGCATTGGGTCTCCTCTGCGTGAGTTGCTCGGCAGCGTGTGCGCCGCGGCCTAATATTTACCATAAAGGGATAGGTTCTTTTTGATTGGTAAAGCGTTTGACCTGCCAAAATAAACCTGTCCCTTTTTGGCCGGTCGCCGTTTGGGGGCGGATTGGCAACGCTCGCTGATTACGGTCTTGACCTGCGTTAGAATAGGGGCATCTGATTATCCGGGCGCATGGAGGTATGCGCCCGTATGTTGAGGAGGACTTTATGGCAACTGTTGCCGCACCTATCGACGCTACGTCGACCGCCGCTTGGAAGGCGCTCGAGGCCCATCAGGAGAAGCTCGAGGCCGAGGGTATCGACCTTAAGGCCTGGTTTGCTGCCGATGCAGAGCGCGTGAACAAGCTGAGCTTTGACGCCGGTGACCTGCACTTCGACCTGTCCAAGAACCTGGTGACCGATGAGACCGTCAAGCTGCTGTGCGATCTTGCCCGCGAGGTGAAGCTCGAGGAGCGCCGCGACGCCATGTTCTCCGGCGAGCACATCAACACCACCGAGGACCGCGCCGTCCTGCACACCGCACTGCGCCGCCCGGCAAGCGAGAAGGGACAGCTCATCGTCGACGGCCAGGATGTTGTCGCCGACGTGCACGAGGTTCTCGATCGCATGTATGCCTTCGCCGAGCGCGTGCGCTCCGGTGAGTGGAAGGGCGTTACCGGCAAGAAGATCGAGCACCTGGTGTCCATCGGCATCGGCGGCTCCGATCTGGGCCCGGTCATGGCTTACGAGGCCCTGCGTCCCTATGCCGACGCCGGTATCGACTGCCGCTATATCTCCAACATCGACCCCAACGATCAGGCCGAGAAGCTCAAGGGTTTGGATCCCGAGACCACGCTCGTGATTATCGTCTCCAAGACCTTTACCACGCTCGAGACCCTTACCAATGCTCGCGAGGTCAAGACCTGGATGCTCGAGCAGCTCAAGGCTCAGGGCGCCATCGATGGCTCCGATGAGCAGAACGCCGAGGCCGTGGCCAAGCACTTCGTTGCCGTTTCCACTGCACTCGAGAAGGTTGAGGCCTTCGGTATCGACCCCGCCAACGCCTTCGGCTTCTGGAACTGGGTCGGCGGCCGCTACTCCGTCGACTCCGCCGTGGGCCTGTCGCTGATCGTCGTGCTCGGCCCCGAGCGTTTCCAGCAGTTCCTCGAGGGCTTCCACGCCATCGATGAGTACTTCTGCAACACCCCGCTCGAGAACAACGCCGTCGCGCTGATGGGTTTGTTCAACGTCTGGTACGTCAACTTCTTCGGTTCCAAGAGCCACGCCGTGCTGCCGTACTGCCAGTACCTGCACCGTTTCCCGGCCTACCTGCAGCAGCTCACCATGGAGTCCAACGGCAAGCACGTCCGCTGGGACGGCAGCGCTGTGACCTCCGATACCGGTGAGATCTTCTGGGGCGAGCCCGGCACCAACGGTCAGCACGCCTTCTACCAGCTGCTGCACCAGGGCACCGTGGTGGTCCCGGCTGACTTTATCGCTTTCGCCAACACCGCCAACCCCGCAACCGACAGCGGTCAGGACGTGCACGAGCTGTTCCTGGGCAACTTCCTGGCCCAGACCAAGGCGCTCGCCTTTGGTAAGACGGCCGATGAGGTGCGCGCCGAGGGCACGCCCGAGCAGATCGTCCCGGCCCGCTGCTTTGAGGGCAACCGTCCGACGACCTCGATCTTTGGCGACACGCTGACCCCGTTCGCACTCGGCGAGCTTATCGCCCTGTACGAGCACATCACGTTTGTCGAGGGCACGGTCTGGGGCATCGACTCCTACGACCAGTGGGGCGTCGAGCTGGGCAAGCAGCTTGCCAAGCAGATCACCCCGGCCTTCCACGACGACGCCGCCAAGGCCGAGCAGGACGCTTCGACCCAGGCGCTCATCGAGTTCTACCGCGCTCACCGCAAGTAGGATTCGCTGCGATAAGTAACGCATAGCTGACAAGGGCCCGTATCCGTTGGGATGCGGGCTCTTGCTGTTTGTGGTCGAGCGTGGCGGACTGCGCGGCGTTGTTAATGGGCGAATTCGACCTGGGTGGTGCCTCGCTGCGCTTCGGGTAGTTCCCCGTACAGCGGATGGTCCTCGAGCCTAAAGCGTTCGACCTGCTCGGGGGCGCGACCGCGCACAAAGAGCCATGAGCGATCGATCGGCGTCGCCATAAGCGTGCTGGGCAATGCGTCGGCTCGGTCGGAAAACACTCGGGCGCTCTCGGGGTCTTGGAACGCCAGCACCAGATGCGCGTCGCAGTTGCCCATGATGGAGCGTGCGCGTGCCTCGCCGTAGAGCGCATCGAGCTGATTGGTCGACTGCAGCAGCAGCGTTGCCCAGATGTTGCGGCTTCGGATAATCGAGAGCACGTTGTCGATCTGGGGAATCTGCAGGTTTGCGAAATCGTCGAGCATGAAGCGCACGGGCACGGGCAGGCTGCCGTCGGGCTGCTTGTCGGCCTCGCGCATGAGACCCATAAACGCCTGCGTAATAAAGAGGCTGGTCAGTGGGTCGAGATTGCGGTCGATATCGCTCACGGTTACAAACAGGGCGCAAGGGGCGTGTCCCATGGAGGCGAAGTCCACCTGATGGCATTCCTGATAGAGCTGTGTCGCGCCGTCGAACCCCAGGCACATGACCTTTTCGGCGAGAATGCCGACGATGCTTGCGTGCATGCGCTCGGCGCTTTGCGTAATGGCGTAGCGACGCCAGAGCGAGAGGGCATAGCTTTGGGGGTCGGTCGTGATCAGGTCATCGAACAATCGGCCCGTGGCGCCGTCCTCCAGGTGCTCGATGAGCTTGATGACCGAGCAGATCGTCTGCTCGTCGGCGGGCAGCTGCTCTGTGACGTAGGCGATGAAACACGACAGCAGATTTGCTGCCGCATGATCCCAAAAAGGCTGGTTGTTGTCCTCGATGGGGCAGATTGCCTTTGCCACCGAGAGGATGTCCTGCTGGTTGGGCCTGCCGTCCGCCTTGCGGCGAATATGCCTCAGGGGGTTGTAGCCGCAGCGCTCGATGCCGTGCGCAAGGGCCGGGGCGTTGTTAAGATCGGCGAAGTTGAGGCATTGCACAAGGTAGCCGTGGGCCGCCAGTACGGGACCCACTTCGCGACAGAGCGTGCCCTTGGTATCGAGCACGATATAGCTTGCATTCATCTGCAGCAAGTTGGGCTTGAGGACGTTTCGGGTCTTGCCGGCTCCCGAAGGGCCGATCACGAGCGCGTTGTTGTTGAGCCCCGTTTGGCGGGTGTCGCAGGACAGTGAACGACCTTTGGCGAGGATGGTGGTCGATGCGGACTTGGATGCGGTGAGTCGGCTGGCGAGGTTAGACATGGGCGATCTCCTTGGTGGTCGAGAGGATTCCGTGGGCAAAGCCGAGCTCGACGGCGCGCTCGGCCGAAAGGTAGGTGTCTTTTGCGGTGAGGGATTGGATGCGCTTGAGCGGGAGGCCGCTGCGGTCCGAGAGGATCTGCGTGAGGGTCTTGCGGGTCTGCATAAGGCGCCGGCTGGTCTGCTGCATCGCAAGCGCCGAGCCGCCTGCCCCCTGGGGGATCAGTGGGTCGTGAATCATGAGCTCTGCATGGGGAGCCATGCGGCGATCGTCGCCGCCCATAAAGATCACGGCGCCCATGGATGCAGCGAATTCGAGGCAGACGGTGTGGACGGGGCACGATGCGAGCTGCATGGTGTCATAGATCGCAAGACCCGCTCGCACACTTCCTCCGGTGCTGGCGATGAATATGGTGATGGGACGGCAGGGGTCGGCGGCATCGAGCAGGCGGATCTGCTGGCAAAGGTCGTGGGCCATCGGGGTTTCGATGTTTCCCGTGACGGAGAGTTCGCGGCGGGCGAGCATCTCATCGTAAATGCTGGTGAGCGTGATGCCTCGGGCGGATTCGCGCATGGTGAGGGGGCTGATGATGGGGGATTGACAAGTGTCCATGAGGACTCCTTTCTGGTTGGTTGGGTTGTGGGATGGGTTGCTGCCCACGGAGGGGCTGGCGGGCTACAGGGTTCGTCCGAGTCTGAGATCGAGCTCGGTTGTGGGGCAGGCTACCTGTTCGTGCGGCTCGCAAGCGCCAAGAGCTCCAAAGCGATGGAGCGTTGCGATGGGCGTGGTGTATACGAGCCGTAGCTGATGCTCCACCGGGGCGCGTTCGCCATTTTTGTAATGAGCCGCGTAGTACTGCGCGATGCTGGCGTTCATCTCGCTGCCATTGCGATGGCGCTCAAACTGGCGTCTGCAGGTCTCGATGATCTTTGCTACCGACTTGGGTGCCGTCGCGGGAACAAGGGCGAGATAGCCCTCAAATAGCTCGTTGATGCTCAGGAGGCACAGCAGGTCGATCAGCGTCCTTATGGCTGCTCCCTCGGCGGAAAAGTGCGCGGTCATGCGGTTATATCGGTCGCGGTCGACGATGGCAGCATGGGGTCTTGGAGTTTTCTGCCCCGTGGTCCCGGGCTTTTGCCGCGCCTGTGTATTGAGCTCGACGTTGCAGCGCTTGAGGCCGTCCAACGGAAGGAACAGTGCGGTGCGCAGGGTGTTCCGCTTGCTTTCGAGTTCATGACGCTCGTCGGGTTCCCATTCGAGCTTGAGTTTCGTGTCGAGCGCCGTAAGCATATGGGCTAGGCAGCCTACGGTAAGAACGTACGAGTCGTTGTCGCGTTTTGGGGCATAGGGGTCTGTCAGCTTGCGAATGTCGGGGTCGCCCATGATCTTTGTGCAGCGCTTCAGCAGTTGAGGGTGATCGGCCAAGATCGTCGCGAGCGGTAGCGACGCGTAGTTCTTGATGGTCGCGGCGGCAAAGGCGGCGTCATATTCGTTTGCATACGCTCGCTCAATGCGGGCATCCAGAATGCTTTTCTTATCGCCGTCTTCAGCGTGGTGGTTTGTCATAGCTTCTCCAATCGGTTGATGTTCGTGCTGTTTGTTGATGTGTTGGTTGACGTGAGTGATGTGCTTGCCGTGGGTGATGTGCTGACGTTGGGGTGCTATGCGGTTTTCAATGAGCCCGTGAGGCGGTTGCTGCAGGGGCGGGGTGGGACTGCCCATGCAAGGCGGAAGGCATCGTGCTCAAAATCGAGACAGCAATGCCCGGGGTGCCTCACATATGGCAGTTACCTCATTAAGTTGTCATTTCGCTTGGGGCTGTACTTTGCCGATCTTCCTTCTCTTACACGCTAAAACTCAAACTGCATATGCTCGATCTACTTAAAACCGCAACGGCGGTCCTTTTTAACTTAAATGTCGGGATGCGTCTTTGCAAGCACTTTTTTACTTCTTTCAAATGGGGTGGTTTTGCAACCGTCATGCGCTGCGCCGTGCGAACGTGCCCCGGCTCGGATAAGATGGTGCACGGAAAAACGATGCAAGGAGGCGCATATGGCAATTAAAGCCATCGCAATGGATATCGACGGTACGCTCACCAACGATCAAAAGGTTATCAGCCCACGCACGCGCGAGACGCTGCTCGCGGCGCAGGAGTCGGGTATTAAGCTCATCCTGGCTTCGGGTCGCCCCGCATGGGGGCTGCACGCCTTGGCGCAGGAGCTCGACCTTCAGAACCATGATGGTCTGCTAGTTGCCTTTAATGGCGCGCATGTGGTCGACGCTCAGACCGATGAGGTGCTGTTCGATCAGGCTATGCCTGCCGACGAATTGCATCGCCTGATTGATCACCTGCGCAATTTCGACGTGATTCCCATGATCTCGCTCGGTCGGGACCTGCACGTCGTGGACTCGTATCGCTGCATGATCACACTGCCTGACGGTTCGCAGAAGAATATCGTCAAGTATGAGCGCGATGCGTGCGACCTTAAGATCCGTGAGGTCGAGAGCTTGCATGAGGTCGTGGACGCTTATCCCGTGGACAAGCTGCTGACGGCGGGCGATCCAGCCTACCTGCAGGCGCATTACGAGGAGATGTATGCGCCCTTTAAGCAGACGCTTTCGGGCATGTTTACGGCCGACTGGTACTTTGAGTACACGGCGCCCGGTATCGACAAGGCCCGTGCGCTCGAGGGCGCCCTGTCCAAGCTGGGCATCGATGCCAGCGAGGTCGCTTCGTTTGGCGACGGCCAGAATGACAAGTCCATGATTGAGTGGGCGGGTACCGGTGTTGCCATGGGTAACGCCGTCGACGAGGTCAAGGCTGTGGCCCAGATGGTGACCGCCAATAACAACGAAGACGGCATTGCAGTGGCACTTGACCAGCTGCTGGGTTAGAATCGCCGATAGTGCATGGTTCGGGCGTCCGCTTGCGGGCGCCTTTTTGTTAGGGAGGGTGCCGTGTCCGCATTTCCGTTCGACGCCGTTATCTTTGACATGGACGGTGTCATTGTCGATACCGAGTATTACTACCTGGGCGAGACTGCCGCGTTTGCCAAGGAGCTTGGGTTGAACCTGACCCAAGAGGAGCTGAACGGGCAGGTCGGTACCTCGCATCAGTTCTTTCTCCGCATGCTGGTCGATTGGTTTGAGCGTGCCGGTAAGGGGCATTTTACTGGCGAGGAAGCGTTGGCCCGTTGGGATGAGTGGGCGCATAAACGTCCGCGCGACTATCAGGCTTTGATTAACCCAGGCGCCGTGGATACGATTCGAGAGCTGCCGCGCCGCGGCGTTCGCGTGGCGCTTGCCAGCTCGTCGCCCATGGATAGCATCGAGGAAGTACTCAATGCGTGCGGGCTGTCGGATGCCTTTGAGTATGTGGTGAGTGGCGAGCAGTTTAAGGAGAGCAAGCCCGAGCCCGACATCTACCTGCATGCGCTTGACCTACTGGGGCTGCCCGCGAATCGCTGCTGCTGCGTTGAGGATTCGGTGCCTGGCATCACTGCCGGCAAGCGCGCCGGTCTGATAGTAATCGCCAAGCGTGAGGAGCGCTTTGGCTTTAGTCAGGACGCCGCGGATAAGATTATCGATCAGCTGCCGGACCTGCTCACGCTTTCTTAGGAGCGCGGTAGTTGCGCGTTTTTCGGGTCTGATGAGTAAATAGCCAACATTTTGGTGCGACACCTAGCATACTTTAAGCTAATGCGGGCTTAAGGGCTTGTTGAATGCCCTTAAGCCCGTTTTAGAATTAATTGTGCTGGGAGAGGGTATATGCCACCGACTGAAGGGCCGACTGACGGTAAAGCAGCGATACCGCTGTACCAACAGGTCATTGATATCATTAAAAACGAAATCAACTCCGGCGCCTACAAGGCAGGCGCGCGGATACCCAACGAATTCGAATTGGCTGAGAGCTATAAAGTTGGCCGCGTTACCGTGCGACGCGCTATTGAGGAGCTCGTCCAGCAGGGCTATCTAACGAAGCGACAGGGGAAAGGCACGTTTGTCAATGCCCCCAAGCTCAAGCGCAAGATTCGCCAGAAGGATGACGTTCAGAGTTTTTCGGACGCATGCCGCGCTAACGGAATGGAACCGGGGGCGTGTGTCATTTCGAGAAAGATGCTGCCGGCGGATTCCACCGAAGCACAGTTCTTTGGTGTTCCCGTTGGAACTGACTTGATTTGCGTTGAGCGCGTGCGCACTGCCGATGGCGTCCCTGTCATGCTCGAGAACAACATATATGTTTACGAGGACAACGCCTATCTATCAACGGCACCTCTATCTAACCAATCCATTTTTGAGTTCGTGCGCAACCGGACGGGCCGCGCGCCCGCGTTTACCGACCCGTGCACGCTCGAGATCGCGTGCGCGTCGCCCGAGGTCGCTCGACTGTTGGCAGTTCCCGTTGGCGAACCCTTGTTTTATATGGAAGCCTTCTTTTTCGATGAGCAGCGGCGGCCGTTTATCATCGGTCGTCAGCGAATCGTTGGGTCTCGCTACGTTTTTGACATCTAGGACATTGCGAATGGAAGCGCCCGGTGGATCATCTCACCGGGCGTTTCTATACCGTTCACGGCGCAAACGCAACCGTTCAACCGCGTTGCGGCAATCAGTTTGAAATTATCTTGATGAAGGAAAAAGCTGCTGGTAATCTATAGGACGTCATAGAACGTTTGTATTGTACAAACGTTGAAGCGAGATGCGATGCAGTCTCGAGTTCTTTGGAGGTATCTATGTCAGATACGAAGGCGAAGAAGACAAACAGACGTTTTAAGTTCAAATTACCGCATGTCTATACGATTATGTTCTTGCTGATCGTTGTCTTTGCGGTCCTGACTTGGATCGTTCCCTCTGGTCAGTATCAGCGCAAGACGATTTCGACAGCGGCGGGCGAGCGTGAAGTCGCCGTTGCTGGAACCTATGAACAGGTCGATAAGAACTACACCGATTCCGAGACCGGTGAGACCATCAATCTGGGCCAGGATATCTTCGCGGTCCTGCAAGCGCCCACCAAGGGTATCCAAGAGGCTGCCGACGTCGTTGCGTTCGTCTTATTGATTGGCGGATCGTTCGCAATCATCACCAAGACCAACGCTTTGAATGCCGGCATGAGCCGTGTGATTAAAAAGCTCAAGAACAAGGACATCCTCATCATTCCCATCACGATGACGTTGCTGTCCATTTGCGGCACTACGTTTGGTATGTCTGAGGAAGCCCTGCCGTTCTATGCCATCTTCATTCCCATCATGATGGGTATCGGTTATGACTCGATGACGGCATTCATCATCTGCTTCCTTGGTCCTAACTTGGGATATTGTGCTTCGACCATCGACCCGTTTAATGTTTTGATCGCCCAAGGCATCATCGGCATCGAGGGTAATCCGCAACTGTGGCTGCGTGCCGTTTCTTGGGTCATCTTCACTGCCGTCGGTATCGCATGGGCCATGCGCTACGCCATGCGCGTCAAGAAAAACCCCGAGTCGTCCATTACATACGAGGACGATAAGCTCAAGCGTATCGAATTTTCCGTGACCGATGCCTCCATCGAGGAAGAGTTCACTATCCGTCAGAAGCTCGTGCTTATCGATTTTGCTTGCGGTATGGGCATTATCGTCTGGGGTCTTGTTACCCAGGGTTGGTACATGAATGAGATTTCCGCTGTGTTCCTTGGCATGGGCTTGCTTGCCGGTATCCTGGGCGGTCTTGACCAACAGACGATCGCCGAGGAGTTCGTTAAGGGTCTCGCCGACTTTGCGTACGCTGCCATCGTTATCGGTATCGCTCGCGGTATTCTGGTCATTGCCGAGGGCGGCATGATCATCGACACCATTCTCCAGGCGCTCGCTACTGCGCTCGCCGGTGCACCCGCCGCCGTCTACACCACGTTTATGTATATCGTCCTTGGCCTGCTCTCTTTGCTGGTTCCCTCGAGTTCTGGCCTGGCGGCGCTCACCATGCCCGTTATGGGCCCCCTGACCGAGCTCATGGGCCTCAATCCCGAGGCGGCCGTTACCGCGCTCCAGTTTGCCAACCAGACCATCAACACCATCAGTCCCGTGGCGGGCATGACGGTCGCCGGCCTTGCCGTGGCTAAGATTTCGTTTGGCCAATGGTGGAAGACCATTTGGAAGTTCTTCATCTTTATGGTCGTGTTTGGCTTGGTCATTACTGCCATTTCCGGCATGCTTCCGGCGTAGGTGGTTATAATGTCCGATCGTTTGACGGTTCTGACGTCTAAGAGCGTCTTTACCGGTACGGGGGACCTGCCGTTTGAAGGTTTCGTAGCGGTCCGTGGCAATCGAATTGAGGCTGTTGGCGCCAAGTGCGAGGTGGCTTCGTATTTGACCCAGGCGGACGAGGTAGTTGACCTGGGCGACCGCACCGTCATGCCTGGCCTGATCGATGTGCATACCTTCTATACGGGCTGGGCGCTGCGGACGTTGGGGTCTGATCTGTCCGGCATCGTTGATGCCAAAGAGGCCGTGTCGCTCTTGCGTGCATGGAAAGAAGATCATCCGGATTGCGCGGCGGCTTTTGGCCACAACCTACCCGAAACGTTGGCATCGGATGCCGAGAACGCAAATACGGCAGCTGTGTTTGACGATTGTTTTGGCGATATCCCTGTCGTCTGCTTTACACCGGGTGCGGAGACCTGCGTTCTCAATGCTGCCGCCAGTGTGCGATACGGCTTTACGCCCCAGGCGTGCTATGCCGAGAAGATCTGGCGCATGATGAGCGATTTCCTCGCGCTACCCGAGGTGCGCGCCGGGTATTCGGACTACATGAGTATGCTTAACGAGCGCGGCGTTACCGCCATCAAGGAGATGGCGTTTGATGACTACTACGGCTTTGCCGACGAAATGGCTCGCCGTGAGGAATCTGGTGAGCTGACGGTTCGCGTCTCTATGATGTCGCAACCGGTGGGTGCCGGTGCAAATCTGGCATATGCCCGCGAGGCGCGAGAGCGCTTCCGGGGACCGTTCGTTCGCTTTTCTGGCTTCAACCGTATGACCGATCGCGGCGTATGGGCGGGGCTTGCCGAGATGATTGACCCCTATGAGGACACGGCCGATGCGGGAGCTGCCGGCAAGACGGTTGTCGAAGAGCCCGAGTGGGATCTGATTGAGAACGAGCTGCGTGCAATTGATGCTGACGGCTTCCGATATTCCTTGCATTGCCAGGGCGATGGCGCCGTTCGCCGCACCGTGGCGCTCTATGCCTCGCTGCCTCGAGACGAGCATGGACGGATGCTTCGCCGCCATGCGATTACCGATCTCGAGAACTCTGACCCGACCGATCTTGTCGAGTTTGGCAAGTTAGGTGGAATTTGCGAGGTCTATCCGCAGATTTTGACGCTGGACAGGCGCGAGGACTGCCTGTCGATGATGCGTCGACAAATTGGCGAGACGCGACTTTTGCATAGCTGGAATCGCCGCGGCATGGAAGATTCCGGATGCACAGTGTGCTGTGGCACGGATTTACCGCTGTTGATTCCGAGCTTGGGCGAGTCAATCTACAGTGCGTGCGGCGGATACTTCGACGACGGACTGCCCGTGAATGAGGTCAACGTGCTGACGCTTGTCGAGCTCTTGCGCGCTTGGACTGCCGGGGGCGCGTACGACCTGATGCGCGAAGACGAGCTGGGTACGCTCGAGGTCGGCAAGCTTGCCGATATTTGCGTGCTCGATCGGGATGTGTTTGACCTCGATTATCGCGACGCACGCGATCTTGCGGTTGATATGACGATGTCGGACGGACAAATCGTGTTCGATCGAAATAAGGAGGCATAAGATGTCTGAATCCAAGCCGACGCTGCGCCGCGAGCAGATTGCGGGCATGAATATCCACTACATCATGTGGTCGCTCGATTACTTCCTTGATGTGCAGCAGCGTTTGGGCTTTGAGTCCATTGAGCTGTGGTGTGCGGAGCCGCATGTGACGCTCGACCACACGGGCTACTTTGAGGCTGAGGTCCTGGCGAAAAAGGCTGCAGACCGTGGGCTTAGGTATCGTACTCTGTGCCCCGAGAATGTTGTCTATCCTTGGCAATACTGCGCACGCAAGCCGCTGCATGAACAGCGCAGCCTGGCGTACTTTAAGCACGGCATTGAGCTTGCCGAGGTACTTGGGTGCGACCGTATGTCCGTCAACTCGGGCTGGGGCGACTGGGACGAGGATCGCGAGGAAGCCTGGAAGCGCAGCCGCGAGCACTTGTCCATTCTGGCGGAGTATGCCGGCGAGCACGGTCTGGTGCTTACGATGGAAAGCCTGCGTCCCGAGGAGAGCAACCTTGTGACGACGGTTTCCGATGCGAAGCGCATGATTGACGAGGTCGCGAGCCCGTACTTACAGCCCATGGTTGATACAACCGCGATGGGCGTTGCAGGCGAGACGCTCGAGGACTGGTTTGCCGCCTTTGGTGATGGGGCAATTCACGAGATGCACTTTATCGACGGTGACCCGTATGGCCATCTGGTGTGGGGCGATGGCAAGCACGATATGGACGCCTTCGTCGCCACGCTCAACGCCCATGGTTTTGACGGCATGCTGGGCCAGGAAATCACGGACGGTCGTTACTACGATGACCCGGCGGCGGCAGATGCCAAGAACATGGCCGCATTCGAGAAATATCTGATTGACTAAAACAACTATCGGCCACGCAGCCAATCTCATTGATTGCGGACCAAACAAGAAAGGAACTGGATATGAACGCACACGATCTGATCAAAGAGGCAATTGCCGAGAAGGGCAAGTTCGACAGCGTCTACTGGATTGCTTGCGGTGGCTCCATGATCGATTTGATCCCGGCTCATGAGCTTCTGCAGCGCGAGGCAACCACCTTCACTTCGTATATCTATACCGCGCGTGAATTCGACATTATGCGTCCGCGTCGTCTGGGCGAGAAGTCCCTGGTCATCGCTTGTAGCCACAGTGGCAACACCCCCGAGGTCGTCGAGGGCTGCGAGATTGCCCTTGCTGCCGGCGCTACGGTGATCGCCCAGACCGACAACGCTGGATCTAAGATCGACTCCGGCAAGTGGACCACGTGGGTCTACCCGTGGGGCGAGGGTGTGCCGCAGGCCGAGGTCCCCGCTGGTATTTCGCTGTCGCTTGCGGCAGAGCTGCTCGATCAGCAGGAGGGCTACGCCGATCTTGCCGATATGTATGCCGGTATCGCCGAGATGGATAAGATTCTTCCCCCGGCACGCGAGAAGGTAAATGCCGAGCTGGGCGATCGCTTTGCCAAGCTTTGCCAGGAGCACGAGTTCTTCTATATTCTGGGCAGCGGTCCCAACTTTAGCCAGACCTACGGTTTCGCTATCTGCTCTCTTATGGAGATGCAGTGGCAGCACTGCAGCTACATCCACTCTGCCGAGTACTTCCATGGCCCCTTCGAGGCTACTCAGGATGGCGTTTTTTACTTCCTGCAGATGGGCTCCAGCGAGTGCCGTGCTATGGACGAGCGCGCCCTGGCGTTCCTTAAGACGCATACCGATACGCTGATGGTGCTCGATGCCAAGGAGTACGGTATGGAAGCCGTGCCGGCGAGCGTCCGTGCCTATCTGGACCCGGTGCTGTTCTATGCCATGAACTGCGAGCTGCGTGCTGCACGCGGCAAGGTGTTTGATCACGATCCCGATTTCCGTCGCTATATGGGTGTTGTCGAGTACTAGAAGGGACAAAGGCCATGGCATTTAACGTTAACGCGCTCGGATTTGGCGACAACGTCGTCGATCGCTACGAGCATATCCATACCATGTATCCTGGCGGCAATGCGGTGAACTTCGCCGTTTATGCCAAGAAATGCGGTGCCGCACGCTCCGCATACATGGGCATTTTTGGCAATGACGCCGCTGCCGAGCATGTCATTGCAAGCCTCGAGGATGAGGGTATCGAGCTTGACAAGTGCGAGCAGATGATTGGCGAGAACGGAGCGGCTCGCGTCACCGTCGTTGACGGTGACCGTGTCTTCCTTGGCTCCAACGAGGGCGGTATCCGTGGCGATGCGCGCTATGTCCTCGATCGCTTTGACCTTTCGTACATGAAGCAGTTCGATGTGGTTCATTCGGGCAACTATTGCTTTACCGAGCGCGAGCTGCCCAAGCTGAAGGCTGCGGGCGTCACGGTCTCTTTTGACTTTTCGGACGACTCCACCGACGAGTACTACGAGCAGATTGCGCCCTACGTCGATTTCGCTTTCTTTAGTGCGGCGGATGCCGCGAGTGAGGACGAGATTCGCGAGCGTCTGGCATGGGTGAAGGGCTTGGGTCCGCGTTTTGTGTCGGCTACGGCGGGCGCCGAGGGCTGCATTGCTTACGACGGCGAGCGTTATTACCGCCAGCTGGCTAAACCGGTAACGGACATGAAGGACACCATGGGGGCGGGCGACTCGTTCCTCACCTCGTTTTTGATGTGCTATCTCGATTCCGCCAAGCGTGGTGAAGATGGCGCCGAGGCCATCGAGCGTGCGCTCGACTTTGCTGCCGGGTTTGCCTCGACCGTGTGCGGCATGGAAGGTTCTTGGGGCCACGGAGCACCAATCGTCGAATAGCTTAAGAAAGCGTACGGCGGTCTGGCTATGAGGCTTTGGACGGCCGATGCAAAACAATAAGCGAAACGCGAAAAGGGGGCTCGCCATGTGGTGGGTCCCCTTTTGAACATTGGAGAAGACCATGGGTATTCAAGCGTGCGCGGCTGGTTTTTGCTGTGCGGACGTCTATCAAAACATCGGCGTGTTCTATCCGACTGGTAATGGCATTGACTGGGGTATCCATCTTGCACGAATGGGAGTTTCGGTATCCGCCGTGTCGGTTGTCGGCAAGGACGAGTACGGAGACAAGATGAGAGAGGCGCTGGCCGCTGAGGGGTTCGATATCTCACATCTGCGGGTGGAGGATGGCGACACCTCGGTGATGCTCATGGCATTGAAAGACGGCGTCGATCGCGTGCATCTCGAGGCAATCGATGGCGTAATGGAGACATATCGACCGAATGAAGATGACCGGGCGTTTATCCTAGAGCATGACATCATTCATACCGACCTGTTTGGCAATTGTTTGGACCTCCTGCCCGAATGGCATGATGCGGGCAAGACGGTGGTTATGGACTTCTCGGTGTTCAGCCAGGATCCCGAATATGCCTGCGAGGCTCATTTTCCTTACGTAGACTATGCGTTTATGTCGTTTGAAGAGGACACTCCGGAGCTGCGTGATTGGGTACGTCACGTACAGAAGTTGGGGCCGCGGGTGGCAGCTGCCACACTTGGCGAGAAGGGAAGCATTGCCTTTGACGGCGAACGCTTCTATGAGTGCGGGATCGTACCGGCGGAGAAGGTCGTTAACACCGTGGGCGCCGGTGACTCGTATATCGCCGGGTTTACCAAGGGCGTGATTGATGGCCTTGATATTCCGGCGTGTATGAAGGCGGGCGCCGAGCTTTCGTCCCGCGTCATCGGCTCTTTTGAGCCGTACTAGGGTCAAATGCTTGGAAAGGAGTGCGAAATGGTTATCGACATGTTGGTCCAGCCCATGCTCTACGGCGAGATCTATACGCCGGGTGATGAGCCTGATGGATTCGGTTTTTGGTCACGAGAATTTGGTATGGGGCATATGGGCCCCATGGATTGGGATGAGCTTCAAGTCGAGATGGACGTCTGCGATGTGCAGAAGAGCGTGCTCATGCCGCTCGATGTAACCACGGCATGCGGAGGGCATTTTGGCACCAATGACCAGATTGCCATGCTGGTTGCCGCGCATCCCGATCGTCTGTGGGGATTTGCGAGCGTAGATCCGCAGGTGAGCGGTGCCGCAGACGAATTGGGGCGCGCCTTTACCGAGTTGGGGGCAAAGGGGCTTTGCCTGCATCCGGCAAAGCAGGGTTTTGCTCCCGATGATGCCGTGGCCGAGCCGCTTTACGAGCTGTGCGAGCGCTATAACAAGCCGGTGGTTTTCCATGCCGGTATGTCTTGGGAGCCGGGCGCAGAGCTCTCGCGCAGTAATCCGCTTGTATTTGAGCACACAATCGCAACGCATCCAAATGTGCGTTTTAGTTTGACCCACTTTGGCTGGCCCTGGGTGCGCGAGACCGTGGCGATGCTGCTCAAGTATCCCAACTGCTACACGGACACCTCTATCACTTACATCGATTCGCCCGAGGAGATGATGCAGCGTCTTTTCACGGTCGATATGGGGCCGCTGTGGTATGAGCGCGCGCTATCGCATCAAGTGATGTTCGCCAGCAATACGCCGCGCTTCCGTGCGTTCAAACTCAAACGGGCGCTCGATACCGTGTCCATGCGCGATGATGCGCGAGAAAGGCTCTACTGGGGTAATGCCCTGCGTTTTCTTGAAGGGGATGAGTGAACATGGTGACGCTCGAGACATTGAGCTATCTATCGACTGCTCCGGACCAGTTCATCGATATTACCGAAGACGTGCACGCTGCCATTGAACGCAGCTCGGTGACGAATGGCTTGGCAGCGATTATTTTGTCGCATACGACCTGTGGAATCGTGGTAAACGAGGGGCTGCCCTGCGTGGAGACGGATCTTATGGAGACGCTTGATCGCATCGCCCCGCTAGATGCCCCCTATGCGCATGCACACTTCCTGCCGAGCTATGGAGCCACCGGCAACAACTCCTGTGGGCATATCAAGAGCATGATTTGTGGAAACAGCTGCTTCTTTCCCGTCCAAGATGGCCACATCGTGTGTGGAGGTGCCCAGAACATCTATCTTGCGGAGTTTGACGGTCCGCAGAAGCGAAAAGTGTACGTCGAGGTGCTGGGGGAGTAACGTCCCCGCGATAACCCTATGAAGGAGCACGTCATGTCGTTTCTAACTTCGATGTTCAAGACCGAAAAGCCGGTTATCGGAATGCTGCACCTGCGTCCTCTGCCGGGCGATCCACTGTATTACCCGGGCGGAAGCGTGTCGCAGGTCGTGGAAGCCGCCAAGCGCGATCTCGAAGCGTTGCAACGGGGCGGTGTCGATGGCATTTTGATTACCAATGAGCTCTCGATGCCCTATGAGCAGCACGTTTCTCCCTCAACCCTTGCATCGATGGGCTATGTAATCGGGGCTCTGTCCCATGATTTGTCGACCCCTTGGGGAGCTGAAGTTATTTACGATGGTGATGCCACAATCGAGCTGTGCGCTGCCGTCGATGCGCAGTTCACGCGCTGCAATTTTTGCGGTGCCTGGGCCGGTGATCTCGGGCTGATTAACCGAGATTTCGCTCATACCATGCGTCGCAAGACGGCGCTGCGCCTGGACGACCTCAAGCTTTTTCACTTCATCACGAGCGAGGGGGAGGTTTATCTCAACGACCGCACGACTGCGGACATTGCCGATTCACTTCTCTTTAATTGCCTTCCAGATGCGATGGTCATCGGCGGTTCGGCTGCCGGTCGTGGTGCTTCGGGCGAGCTTGCCGATGAGGTCCGCGAGCGTGTTGGCGAAGTGCCTGTGGTATGTGGCACCGGTTGTCGCGAAAATACCGTGGCTGACGTATTTGCTCACTACGATGGCGCGTTTGTCGGCACCTGCTTAAAGCACGACGGAAAGCTGGATGCCCCGGTTGATGTTGAGCGGGTAGTTCGTTTTATGGCTGCCGCTCGTACGGCGCGAGGGGAGTAGGCACCTATGGCGTTCTATCTGGGTATTGATATTGGGACAAGCGCCTCTAAAGGCGTTTTAATCGATAATCGATGCAACATCGTTTGCCAGGCCTCTTGTGGACACGAGACGGACAACCCGCGTGATGGATGGTACCAGCATGATGCGGAGGCAGTTTGGTGGGGAGATTTTTGCCGCTTGTCGCGCGAGCTGGTGGTGCGATCGGGGGTTAATGCGGCGCAGATTGGATGCGTGGGCCTTTCCGCATTGGGTTGCGACTGCGTACCGGTCGATACCGAGTGCAACGCGCTGGCGCCCGCGATTTTATATGGAGTCGATGCACGTTCGAAGCCGCAGATTGACGAGCTTCTTTCCGAATATGGGCCAGATCGCGCACGCGAGCTTTTCGGGCACGATCCCTGTTCGTCAGATATTGCTCCAAAGATCTTGTGGTTTAAGGAGAATATGCCCGAGGTGCACGAACGTGCCGCGAAGTTCCTGACGGCGTCATCGTTTCTGTGCGCGAAGTTGACGGGGCGTTTTACGGTGGACCGTTATTTGGCGGAGGATTTTCTTCCCCTATACGATCGCTACACTTGGAAGGTTGATGCTCGGGAATGTGATCGTTTCTGCCGGCCTGACCAGATGGCGGAGGTAATGTCGGCTACCGATATTGCCGGGGTGATTGCGCAGCGTGCGGCTGAGGCGACGGGGCTCGTGGCAGGGACACCTGTCTTGGTGGGAACGGGCGACTCTGGTGCCGAGGCCATTTCGACGGGTGTATTCCGTCCCGGCGATATGATGGTTCAGTTGGGGAGCACGGCGTATTTCATCTACTTAGCTGATCATATGGTCGATGATGCTCGCCTGTGGCCAGGGACGTTTATCATTCCCGGAACTTACGGGATCTGCGCGGGGACCAATACAGCGGGTGCACTCACATCGTGGCTGCGCCAAGAGCTGTATCGCGACGCCGTAGAGGCCGAGGGCCACGGTGGCCCCGATGCATATTCGGTTATGGCGCATGATGCCGCCGATGTGGCGCCGGGTGCCGATGGGCTCCTGTGTCTGCCGTACTTTGCGGGGGAGCGTACTCCGCTCAACGATCCCGAGGCGCGTGGCGTCTTCTTTGGCCTGACCGGAAGGCATACGCGAGCCCATATGGTTCGCGCCGCCTTGGAAGGCGTCGCGTATACCGTTGCATCCCATGTCGACATTATCGAGCGAGAGCATGGACTGCCAATTGGGCGCATTATGCTTGTCGGAGGTGGAACCAAGAATCCAATTTGGATGCAAGCTATCGCCGACGTATGCGGGCGCGAGGTCTCGGTTGCCAAGGTTACGGTGGGCGCATGCTTCGGTGATGCCATTATGGCAGCTCTCGCAGGTGGCGCCTATGCATCATGGGATGAACTCGCCCGAGTCCTTGGCGTTGCGCAAACAATCGTGCCCGATATGACTGCCCACGAGCTATATGCGTCGCGCCGTCATATCTTTGACGAATTGTATACACGCAACCGTGATCTCATGCACGAATTGGTGTAATGCCGCCGAACTGTACCGCCTTCCAATAGGGACTGCGTTGTGCGATTCGCATGTCCCTTGGCATTTTTGCCCACAGGGGTTAGCGAAGGTCAAAAACAGAGCGCGCATTTGCTAAAACTGCCGATTCGATGCGCTTTATGTCACATTTTTTGAGCGAGGCGATGCGTTCTGAGGTCCTTGTGAGCGATCTGATGAGCGATTGCGCGCTTGTTTCTGTGTTTGGCTCGGCCGGCGCATCGGTCTCGAGCAGCAGACGGTCGAGTGGGATCTGTCGGGCGTATTCACGACCGCGCTTGGTAGCGAGCATCCGCTCGTTCACGGAAAAATAGCAGCCTGCGTTTCGCGCGCGGACGAACTCGTTCGAGGTACCGCTAAACCAGTGGAAGATGATAGCGGGGGAGTCGGGGCTTGGGGTGAGCAATTCATGTGACCCGAGGACGTCCGGCACGGTTCCTGCCGAACGAACGGCGTGAATTGATATCACGCGCCCGGCAAGAGGGTGCTGCACGAGTGCATCGCAGAGCCGGTCAAATGCCTGTACTTGTAGCGGCTCGCTTCCGGCAAAACTAGCGGAAAAGTCGAGCCCGACCTCGCCGATCAAGCGTTCTTGTGCAGCGACTTCGCAAAGCAGATTGATTTCAGCGTTGCCACATCGTCCGTCGGCGAGCCACCAGGGATGGAGGCCGATGCCGGCAAAGATATTTGAACGGTTGCAAGCGCGCTTCTTGGCGCGTGCAAAGTCGCGCGGATCGACGCCGCAGTCAAATAGAACCAGGTCCAGCGTCGTTGCCTCATCGGCAACGGCGTTCGGGTGAGACATTAAATCGAGATGACAGTGCGCATCAAACAGCTGCAGCTCCATCGTGGCGTACCCTGTTAGTCCAAGCGCTGGCCGTCGGCGCGCACGCGTTCGCACCCGCGCCCGCTGATCTGGCGGATAACCTCGCCGGCGATCATCTGACCCATGATGGGCGGCATAAAACTGGCGGTGCCCAACTCGGTGCGCTCGTGGATATTGGAAGGGTCGCGGGGCTGTGTCTTAACCGATTCCTCGCAGCTAAACAGTACATGTAGGCTCTTGATGCCGCGCTTCTTACATTCTTTGCGCATGATGCGGCTCATGGGGTCACGTACCGTATCGAAGATGTCGGCAAAGCGGAGGCACTCGGGATGGAGCTTGTTGGCCCCGCCCATGGAGCTAACCAAACGAATGCCGTGGTCCTGAGCATATTTGGCAATGGTAAGCTTTGCCGAAATGGTGTCGATGGCATCGACGACGTAGTCGAGCTTGCCGCCCGTCTGCTCCAAAACGCTCGCAAAGAACTCATCGATGTTGTCGCTCAGCAGGTATTCGGTGCGTTTGATAACGGTGGCGGTGGGATTGATATCACCAATCATGGCTTCCATCACGTCAACCTTGCGCTTGCCGATGGTGCTGTGAAAGGCGATGGCCTGGCGATTGATATTGCTGGGCGCGATGATGTCCTTGTCCAGAATGACGAAATGGCCAATGCCGCCACGGGCAAGTGCCACGCAGCAGTTGGAGCCCACACCTCCGCAGCCGAGTACCAGCACCGTGGCATCGGCGAGCTTGTCGAGTGCCTCGCGGCCCATGATGATTTCGAGCTTGGTATCGCGCGTCTCGACGAGTGCAGCAGTTTCGGCCATAGATATCCTCCGATGGGGAAGCGATTCATGTTTTAACTATCGCCATTATAGGTATTATCGCGATTCCATTTGAGCCCTCGGCGTTTGTTGAAATGAGGCAGGGATTCGCATAAGATTGAAGCAGATGGCACCCGTTGCCGCGGGTTAGCCAACTCCGAAACACGTTTGTAGCGTGAGAAGCAGCCGTCTTCGCATTACGCGGGGCGGCTATTTTTTGAGTGTAAGATTAGATAATTAGACAAGCATCTAAATATCGAGTATAGTGTGCGCGTCGTGAAAGATAGTGAGAGGAGGTTCTATGCCGGGAGAGGGATTTAAGGCGCTGGCGGATCCAACGCGGCGGCGCATTTTGGAGCTGCTGCGCGAGGGCAACCGCACGGCAGGGGAGCTTGCCGAGCATTTTGACATCAGCAAGCCGTCCCTTAGCCATCATTTGGCAACGCTCAAAAACGCCGGGTTGGTGACCGATGAGCGCCATGGTCAAAACATCGTATACAGCTTAAACACCACCGTCATGCAGGACTTGATCGGTTGGTTTATGGGCTTTACAAACACTGAAGGTGATGAGGATGAATAACGAAAACAAGGGCATTCACGCCACGGGGGTATCGTCGCGCGTGTGGATTGCGCTGGTCGCTCTATGCGTCGCCAATGTCGCAGCGCATCTGATAGTGATGCCGAGCTTGCCTGCGCAGATTCCCACACACTGGGGCGCGAACGGCGCCGTCGACGGTTGGGGCCCTAGCTGGATGGCCTCCGCGCTCGGCGTGCTGCCTCTGGCGCTTCTCGCAATGTTCTGCGTGGTGCCGCGCATCGATCCCAAAGGTGAGGCATATCGAACCTCCGGCAAGTTCTATCAGGGCTTCGTAATCGCCTTCACCTTGTTCATGTGTGCCATAAGCTGGTTGGGTGAGCTTACGGTCTGGGGCGTGGTGCCGGCGGTCGGTTCGGTCAACGTGCTGATTTCCGGTGCTATCGGTTTGCTGTTCATCGGCGTAGGCAACTACTTGCCGCGTGTGAAGCAGAACTATACGCTCGGTATCAAGACGCCCTGGGCGCTTGCCGATCCCGAGAACTGGCGCCGTACGCAGCGTTTTGGCGGTGCCTGCTTTATGGTGCTGGGTATTGGACTGATTGTGATGGGCGTGGCGGGTAGCATGCTTTCGAGTGAAGTCGTCGCCGCGGTGATTGCGGTTCTGGCGTTTGGTTCAGCTGGAGCTGCCTACGTCTATTCGTATCTGCTGTGGCGCAAATCGCAGCGAGCCGTTCGCTAAGGTTGCGGAAAACTAGCGTACGCAGTTCATAGTATGTTCCGGGGGACTTTTCCCAGGTAGTATTAGGGGGTGTGGGCAACCATGCCCCTTTTTCGTTAAGCTTCAGAGCTGGTTTCCTCATTTCGTTTCCACTAAAGCGAATCAAGAATAGGGAAACAGCAGGTAGAAAGGATAAAACAGGCAAATGGCGGAGTTTATCTACCAGATGTATCAGGCTCGTAAGGCCCATGGCGACAAGGTGATTCTTGACGACGTGACCCTGAGCTTCTATCCCGGTGCCAAGATCGGCGTCGTGGGTCCCAACGGCATGGGTAAGTCGACCCTGCTCAAGATTATGGCCGGTATCGAGGAGGTCTCCAACGGCGATGCCAGGCTTACCCCCGGCTACACCGTGGGCATCCTGCAGCAGGAGCCGCCGCTCGACGACGACAAAACCGTCATCGAGAACGTGCGCATGGCGTTTGGCGATATGATCGCCAAGGTCGATCGCTTCAATAAGATCGGCGAGGAGATGTGCGACCCGGATTGCGACATGGATGCCCTCATGGCCGAGATGGGCAAGCTCCAGGACGAGATCGATGCCGCCGACGGCTGGGATATCGATTCCAAGCTCGGCCAGGCCATGGACGCCCTGCAGCTGCCCGATTCTGACATGCCGGTCAACGTGCTTTCCGGCGGCGAGCGCCGTCGCGTGGCCCTGTGCAAGCTGCTGCTCGAGGCTCCCGACCTGCTGCTGCTCGACGAGCCCACGAACCACCTGGACGCCGAGTCGATCCTGTGGCTCGAGCACTTCCTGCACAACTACCAGGGCGCCGTTCTGGCCGTCACGCACGATCGCTACTTCCTGGATAACGTTGCCGAGTGGATCTGCGAGGTCGACCGTGGTCACCTTTATCCCTACAAGGGCAACTACTCCACGTATCTGGAGACCAAGGCCGCCCGTATCGAGGCTCAGGGTAACCGCGATGCCAAGCTCGCCAAACGCATGGAGGCCGAGCTCGAGTGGGTGCGCAGCTCGCCCAAGGCCCGTCAGGCCAAGAACAAGGCCCGTCTGGCTCGCTACGAGGAGATGGAGGCCGAGGCCCGCGCAAGCCAGAAGCTCGACTGGACCGACATCCGCATCCCTGTGGGCCCGCGTCTGGGCAACAAGGTGCTCGAGGCCCATCATCTGCATAAGGAGTTCGATGGCCGTGTGCTCATCGATGACCTTTCGTTCACCCTGCCGCGCAACGGCATCGTGGGCGTCATCGGCCCCAACGGCGTCGGTAAGACCACGCTGTTCAAGACGATTGTGGGTCTGGAGCCGCTGACTTCGGGCGAGCTCGAGGTGGGCGAGACCGTCAAAATCTCTTACGTCGATCAGAACCGTTCCGGCATCGACCCCGACAAGAACCTATGGGAGGTCGTCTCGGACGGCCTGGACCACATGATGGTCGGCGAGACCGAGGTTCCGAGCCGCGCTTATGTGGCGAGCTTTGGCTTTAAGGGCCAGGACCAGCAGAAGCGCGCTGGCGTACTCTCCGGTGGCGAGCGCAACCGTCTGAACTTGGCGCTTACGCTCAAGCAGGGCGGCAACCTGCTGCTCCTCGACGAGCCCACGAACGACCTCGACGTCGAGACGCTGTCCTCGCTCGAAGCGGCGCTGCTCGAGTTCCCGGGCTGCTCGGTGGTCATTAGCCACGACCGTATGTTCCTGGACCGCGTCGCCACGCACATTCTGGCGTGGGAGGGCACCGACGAGAATCCGGGCAACTGGTATTGGTTCGAGGGCAACTTCGAGGCCTATCAGGCCAACCGCATCGAGCGCCTGGGCGAGGACGCAGCCCAGCCGCATCGCATTCACCGCAAGCTGACGCGTGACTAGTAGCAAGTAGAAAGGCCGCCAGCAAGGGCGGCCTTTCTTGTAGCAATTGCACTGCAGCTATGCCCTGGCTGCTGGTTTGATTCATAATCAAAGTCATCTCTTTGGGATTAAAGCCCGTTTTTGCTATGAGTGATTTTCTAATTCCGTTTAAAACGTAAAGACGTATTGGGTTACAAGGACATAAGCAAATCGAATTGAAATATAACCAGTGCTGTAACGTTTCAAAAAAGGTTATAGAATAGGAGTATCTTATAAGTCGCTCCTCTAGAAAGAGGAACATATGCTTTCGCGTCGTCGTTTTCTGCAACTTGTCGCGTCTTCAATTGTCGCCTTAGCTGCACGTCCGAAAGAGGTTTTTGCTTCGACGGGCAATATTGATGGTGAGCAGATACAATTTACTTCTGAAATTGCGCAAGAGCTTGCCGATAAATATATAAAGGGACTCCTCGGCTCTTCGTATACGCCTTCTGACCCTATTCCTTTTGTAGACGTTGATGGGTCCCCGCTTGGCTACATTGTTCCGGTTGTGACATTCAATAGAGCCGCGGGCTATTTGGTTTTAGATGCTTCAGATGATGAAATACTTACGGGATATCGTTTTGGAGACGGCTTAGTCAGCCCTATGGATCGGGGAGGAGATCTTGGTGTTGAGTCTTATTCTTTCAATAACCCAGTCGTAATGATCAATCCATTCGAATTCGGTGTGCAATCTTTGGACGGCTCAATAACAACAAATTGCGGAAGAACAATCCCGGCTGTTTCCATAGAAGGACGGCCTGTCGTTTTATCGAATAAACCTTCAAGCTGGAACGATGTCGTAATTTACGCAACTCAAATGCAGGATTACACAGTATCTGGATTTCGTTCCATTTCTCAGTTTATGTCATATGATGAAAGCGAGATTAAGAGGCTTACTGCCCACTATGCTTGTATGGTGACAGCTTTTTCGAACGTTGCGGAACTGTATGGCATTGCCAATTTATATAGCGACCCTTCGCAATATATGCAGATATGGAATTACACCAATACCCATGCTCTTTCCGATGAAAAACAGACTGTTCCCGGCGTTGTTTTGGGCGGAACGCCGATATCAACCTGTGCAACGGGGTTTACAAATTACTGCGCAAGCAGAGGAAGTACTCTTATCGCCCGCACTGTCTCCTCTCCGGCTATCGCGAGCATTCAAAATGAGATTAACTCTAATAGACCGAATGTTTTACATGCGAGTTTGTACAACGGATCAGCCCATTCTGTAACAGCGGAGGCTTACGCCACACTTACTGGTAAGAAAACTGGAGAGACAAGGCAGATGATTGGCATAGCGGACGGCTGGAATTCATCTTTATCCTTCCTGAAGTATGATCAGAGCTATTATGCGTGGACTTATGGAACGACTTTTTCGAAGTAGGGCGATTCGTCTAGTTCTGTCTTTGGTGCTGATGGCTTCATTGGTGGGCTGTTCAACAAAGGAAGAGATATCGCGCGGAGGTTCTGGAGAAGTGACTGCGACAGACTCAGGTTCATTAGAAATAGCTGGCGGGCATGCCGATGTGATGTTACAAGGAAAAGGCGTGCTTAGGTCGATTGATGCTGAAGACGCTGTCTGCTCAATAGAGGATTTGAAGACAGGTGAAACTGCATCGTACCGAGTTTCAGATAATGCTGCGAATATGATTGAGTCGATACCGACTGGAGCGCAGGTTTCTTTTAGATACTTTGCTCCGCAACTTGAGGGTGAGCTTGCTTCTCTGGTGTCTATATGCGCCGATGACAACTAAAAGGCCTGAATTCAAACGGCCTCGGATGGTCAATTGGCTATCCGAGGCCGTTTTTTACTCGACCGGGGCTTCGACTTTATCGATGGTCCAGGCGGCTCCGAGGCCTCCGGTGGTGTTGCGGCGGATGCGCACGGCAACCTCGCGGCGCTCGCCGGCCTGCGTGTAACGCAGGGGGAAGATTGCGCGGTTTCGCGCGGCCTCGATGGTGCCGCGTTCGCGGGCGATCCAGTAGTACTCGCCGACAATGCCGAGGGTATCGGCGCCGTAGGGGAGATAGGTCGACAGCTGGTGCAGAAGCGGGCCGGGGCAGAAGACCTCGGTTGCGAAATCGACGGGGAAGTCCTCGGGGATGGCGGGCGCTGCAAGTGCGGGGGCCGGTACTGCAGCGGGGACCGGAGCCGGTGCCGGTGCCGGTGCGGGAATCTGGTCATAGACAGGTTCGGATGCGGACTCGATGACGGGTGCGGGCTCCGGCGTCGCTTCCGGCTTGATCGCGGAATCTGCGGACTTCACGGTGACGGGCGCGTCTGCAGCTGCGGTTTCAACCTCAACCTGCGTCGCGTTCCCGTTCTCGACACTCGACTTTGCCTCGATGGGCGTGGATGCCATGGTGGTGATGCCGGCGTTGGCGTTCTCGGGGTCATAGACGACCGTAAGCGAGATGGTGGGCTGCGGCGTCTCGGGGTCCGGCGTCGACTCGGTAGCGTCTTGATCGGCGGGCTCGTCGGATTGATCGCCCTCGGCCTCGTCGCCAAAGACATCGCTGTTTTGGAACGCAGGTGTCTCGGGTTGGCTGGCGGCTTCTTCGGTTGTCGACTTGGGGGCCTCGTTGAGCTCCGCAGCGGCTTCCTGCTCTGACATGACTTCGGGATCGGTCATGGCGGCGATTTCGGTTTCGGTTTCTGCTGCTATCTCAATAGCGACTTCGATCTCTGTCTCGGGCTCGGGCTCCGGAGCGACTTCGGCCACGGGCTCGGGACGCTTAACGTGCTTGGGGCGCACGGCCTTCAGGTCCTTCTCGCCGCGCTTTTTCTTTTTGTAGGACTGCTTGGCGCCCTTGGCTGCCTTGGGCTTGTCCTCGCCCTTGGCAAGGGCGGTATCCCAAGCCTCGTTGGCGATGACGGTGGCATACAGGCGGCCGCCCTTAAAGACGGTCAGCTTAATGCAGTCGTCGAGTTCCTCGAGCAACTCGCGCGTGGACTCGAAGCCCAGGTCATAAGCGGTCATGTTGCCGGCGGCGAGCGCCTCCTCGACCTGCGTCATAAACGTTTGCTTACCGCACCCAATCGCGTCGCGCAGCAGGCGATACAGATAGATGTGGTTGCCCAGCGATAGCGTGGGCTTAACTATTGTCTTGCTCATGGCAAATCTCCTCTTTACACACCAAAGCATCTTACCATCGCACGGGGCGTGCTACCTCGGCGCTCAAGGCAAACGGGCGCGACCGTTGCCGGTTCGCGCCCGCTATACAGGTCGGTTCTCTATGAGAAGCAAACGTGCTTAGTTGCTCGATGCCGTGCCTTGGCTCGAGCTGTCAGATGCCGTGCCGGACGCGGTTCCACTCGAGCTGTTGGTGTTGCCGTTGTCGGTAGATCCCGCACTCGATGTATTGCCGTTCGTCTGGCCGCCCGTGCTCGGTTGAGAGCCGTCAGTCGTTTGGCTTGAGTCGGTCGTGCCGGATTGCGTGCCGCTGTTGGCCGTAGAGGAATCGACGCCCTGCGATTGATCAGGGGTGTTCGAGGACGAGTCGGCGGATGCGGGGGTGCCCTGCGGGTCGTCCTGTTGGCTTTGTGATTGACCGGAGCTATCCGCGTCGTGCTCGGTCGTGCGCGACGAAAGGATTGGCTCGGGTCGCTCGCCCAGACCCTCACCGGCGGTGGTGATAAGGATGGCACCGGTGCAGGCGATGACCGCGACGATGGCGATGGCGATCGAGAAGACGATGACCTTCTTTTGCATCTGGCTGCGCTCTGCCGCCGCCTTGGCGCGCAGGCTGTTGGGGGCGACGCGCGCCGTGGTCGCGCGCCCGGCAATCTGGCGCATCTCCTGCGTAGTCGCGGCGCCGCCCAGGTGCTCCTCGGCATCAAACTCAACGGGCTCATAGGCGCCGGCGGGGTAGTCGACGGCGGTGTGCGTGCCTTTGAGGGCTTCGGCGCTGGCAGAGATAAAGTGGCGGTAGACCTGCGAGGACACAACGGTGATGACCGAGCTCACGGCGGCACCAATCACCGATCCGGCGATACCGATCTTGGAAGCAAGTGCGACGCTCGTGGCGGCAGCTGCGGCGCCGGCGATGATCTGGGGAATGGAAATGTCGTCGAACAGACCCTTTTTGGGCGCGATGGCCATGGTCTGTCCGATGGAATGGTTTTCGTGAACGCCGTTGTTGAGCGCGGCCGGTGTCATGACGCGCGTGCGCGGCGCGTCGGTGTACTTGGTTGTCATACGGGGTCCTCCCGGTTCGTTTAGTGCTACAACAAGTTGTTTAGCCCCAAGGGTACCCATCTCGTGTGGACCGAAGATGGACTCGCCCGCAACATCACCAACTCACCAAAGCCGCGAAGCTTCTCCTCAAGCTTGTCAAATGAAGACGGGGAGACGGGGAGAATCGTCCGGTTGTCGGAAGGAAGGTTGACCGGATTTGAATTCCCGTGGAATAATCGAGCTCGCGGCGCTGGTGCTTGCGCCGGGTAGGGAGCGTCATGAAAATCCTCAAGCGGATCAACAATAATACGGTTATCTGCGTCAATGCAAAAGGGCGCGAGCTCGTTGCGCTCGGCCGCGGTATCGGGTTTCCCGGTGGCCCCGACGAGGTCGCGCTCGACAAGATTGACCGAACCTTCTACGGTGTCGACTCGCGCTACCTGGCGCTGCTCGACGAGATCGACCCTCAGGTGATGGAGTTCTCCGCTCAGATCGCGGATATCGCCCGTTCCAACATCTCGCGTGAGCTCTCGGCAAACCTTCCCTTTACCATGGCCGACCATGTCGCTTTTGCCATCAAGCGCTGCCGCGAGCATATGTTTGTGCAGATGCCGCTCTCCTATGACGTGCAGCAGATGTATCCCATCGAGTATAAGATCGCCAAGTTCGCGCTCGAGGGCATCAATCGCGGCTTCAACATCAAGATGCCGCCAGGGGAGGCGAGCGGTATCGCGCTCTGCATCGTCAACAGCGTGGTCGCCTCGTCTTCAAAGGCCAAATCCAATACGGTGCGCAAGGACGAGGCGATGCTCGAGAAGTTCACCAAGATCATCGAGTCCGAGCTGGGAGTTTGCGTGGACCGTGACGGTTTTGACTTTTGCCGCTATGCCACGCACGTCCGCTACCTGCTGGAACGCGTACAGACAGGAGAGCCCCTCAACACGGATAACGGCGCGCTCTATGGGCCGCTCTGTGAGCAGCATCCCGATGTGGCTGTGTGCGTCGATCGCATGGCTGCGCTTATCGCAGAGCGTTTTGGCGCCGCGCTTGCCGATGAAGAGAAAGTCTACCTGATGCTTCACGTCAATCGCGTCTGTGCGGGATCCAGGCCTTAATCGACCGCTCGCCGCTGAGATTCGACCGTTTGCCGGTTTTGACTTTCGTAAAGGCATCCGTTGGATGTAGTTTCATAGTCACATAAGGTGTTATTCGAGAAGAGCCTCGAAGCATGACGTAGACAGTTCCCTTGTCCGCATTGTGCTTCGGGGCTCTTCTGTTTATGTTGCCCTTCCCGCCCCCTCGATTCGCCTTGTGCCAGGCCTGCCGTAATCGGACCTCGTGCATGCGCAGGCGCGAGGCGGAAAAGCAAGGGAGTTCAGTTATGGCTGATAACAAGAAAATCGCAGCCGATGTGCTCGAAGCCGTCGGAGGCAAGGAAAACGTGACGTTTGTGGCGCATTGCATGACGCGTCTGCGCTTTAATCTTAAGGATATCGATATGCCCGATATCAAGGAGATAAAGAAGATTAACGGCGTGCTGGGCGCCCAGATTTCGGGAACGCAGTTTCAGGTGATCGTGGGCCAAAACGTGCCCAAGGTCTACGATGAGCTCTGTAAGCTTGGTGGGTTTGCCAAGCAGGATGCCATCGATGAGAACCTCGACACCCCTAAGCAAAAGCTCACGCCTAAGGTCATAGGCAATAACATCCTCAACTATCTCTCGAGCTCCATGGTGCCTATGATCCCCGTGCTCATGTGCGCCGGCCTCTTCAAGACCGTCGCCGTGGTGCTGGGCCCCACGATGGCGGGCGTGCTGACCGAGACGAGCGACCTCTACGTTCTCATGAACATGGTCTACGACGCTGCGTTCTACTTCATTCCCATTTACCTCGGTTACAACGCGGCCAAGAATATCGGTGTGACACCGGTTCTCGGTGCCTTTATGGGCGGCATCCTCATCGACCCGACCATGATCCAGATGGCAACGGATGGGGCGCAGTTCTCCGTATACGGCATCCCTTGCGTTGCGGCAAACTACACCAAGACGGTTTTGCCCATTCTTCTTTCTGTTTGGGCGATGAGCTATATTGAGCGCTTTTTCCGCAAATATGTGCCAGATACCCTTTCAACGGTTTTCTCGCCTTTCCTCACCATGGTCGTTGCCGTTCCTGTATCTCTCTGCGCTCTTGCCCCTGTTGGTTCGTGGGCAGGCAACGCCCTTGCCGCTGGTTTTGAGTTTCTCGGAACTTCCGGTGGTGTCGTCGCCATTATCGGAGGAGGTATTCTGGCGGGTCTTTGGTGCCCAATGATTATTACTGGCATGCATGTGGCGGTTGCGATGATTGCCATTGCCAACTATATGACCGTGGGGTCCGATGGCTTTGTTTTGGTCGCGACGGGCGTCAGTCTTTGGGCGACCTTCGGTTGCGAGGTGGCGACATGGCTCAAACTGCGTGATAAAGACGAGAAGAATATGGCATTCGGTTATTTGGTTGCAAACATTGTCGGAGGCGTCGGTGAGCCTTTCATCTACGGCATGATGCTGCGCTATCGCCGCGTGTTTGTCTGGAAGATTATCGGCTCCTTTGTTGCCGGTGCACTAGCAATCGCTCTCGGGGCCACGGTTTATACTGCCGGCGCGGCATCTAACTTCCTAGAGTTCCTCGCGTTTGCGGGCGGTGGGACCCAGAACCTCATCAACTTTGGAATCGCCGCCGCTGCAGGCTTCCTTGTAAGCGCCTTGGGCACGTATTTCTTTGGCTTTACTGAAGACGAACTCGAGAACGGTCCCGTTTCGGAGCGCTAACGCTTAGATGTGTTGCACCTGATAAGGATGCGAAACGGGAGGGGCGTCAACTGGGCGTCCCTCCTGTTATCAATAGCTGTTGACGGTCGCATAGCGTTTGGTGCTGATGGGCGAGCGTCTATAGGGGCGCTCGCTCTCATCCTGATATCAATTGGGAAAATAGGCGCCTTTTTGGAAAGGATTATGGCTACATGAAGGTCGAGTTTGGGATCGAAAAGGTTAACGTGACGCCTGAGTCGTCCTGTCGTATGGGGGGTTACAACCGAAGTGAAACATGGACGGATGTTCTAGACGATATTGAGGTCAATGCATGCTCTCTTCGTATCGATGCTGTCCCGTTCATTCTTATTGAGCTTGACTCGATTATGGTATCAAGGGAGTTTGCACTTTCGGTTAAAGCCTCCGTTTCGGCTAAGACGGGTGTCGATGCAGGCAATATTACCGTCGCCTGTATCCATACGCACTCCGCTCCCTGCTACTTCAAGCTTGCCTTTGAGGAAACCTTGCCCGAGGCTCAGCTGACGGAGCGTCTCGCTATCTCTGCGGTAGATGCCGGTGTATCTGCATGGGTCAACAGGAAAAACGCGATCGTTTCCATGGAGACGCTCGAGGTTGACGGGCTGTACGGAAATCGCAACGTAAAAAACGGGCCCGCAGACAAGAGCGTGACGCTGTTCTCCTTTCTGTCTGCAGACGGAGGGACGCCTCTTGGCAGTGTCATGTTCATTTCGGCCCATCCAACCATTCTCAACGGGAAGAGCAGGGCTTTGTCTGCAGACTTAATCGGCCAGGTTAGATTACGATTGGAAAGCAAGCGCGGGTGCCCCGTGCTCTGTATAAACGGAGCCTGCGGCGATGTTTCGACTCGTTTTTACCGTCAGGGCGATGGAGCTGCGGAGCTCATGCGGACGGCCGACGAGCTCTGCGATCAAATCGAATTAAAGCGCAAGAAGCTTGATTTGCGCGTAGATACCCCTAGATGGGGCTCGATTGCCATGCGGAGCGTCTACGATGCGGCCAGCGATCCAGATTGGAAATGGATGACGGACCGGGTAGAAAACAGCGAGGCAAATCCCATGAAGGATTTTCTTCTTAAACGCCAGCAGCTTAAGCGTTCCATGGGCAAAATCGAGCTCGAATTGCCGAGCCAATTTGCTGTGATAGGAAACTGTATTTTTATTACTATGCCTTGCGACACTTGTAGCGCTTTGGGCCTTGACTTTAAGAGGGCCTTTGTTGGCTATAACGTTTTTATTATTGGCTATGCAAATACATACTGCAATTATTTGGTCCCCCGAGAAGATTACG
Source organism: uncultured Collinsella sp. (assembly GCA_958370325.1). Lineage (GTDB taxonomy): Bacteria > Actinomycetota > Coriobacteriia > Coriobacteriales > Coriobacteriaceae > Collinsella. Next base: position 64,955 of record CATXJW010000004.1, read on the forward strand.
GCAAGTATTTTGAGACGTTTAACTCCAGAACGCCGCGAGGGCTTGCTGACGAGTTTGTCTCAAGGGTCATTCGTGCGGTTGGGGCACTGCTGTAGGAAGTAGGTGAAAGCGCCGGTCGGTTGGTGCTGTGGGGCCGACTTTGGTTGTGGTATCGGGCGTACTGGATGATTTTTTGGAGTGTCTAATTTGTCAATTGTGGGACCTCTTATTCAACAAGTTCTTATCATGTTTTTGCTCATGGGCGTGGGGTTTTGCCTTACCCGGGGAAAGATATTGGATGCGCGTTCAGCAAGGGATTTTGGCAAGCTGCTGATAAGCCTCGTGCTTCCCGTCATTATCTTTAAATCGTTTTGGACTGAGTTTTCTTTTGCCAAGCTGAACGAGCTGGCCGTGACGTTCTTTCTGTCTGCCACGTTGCTTCTGCTCGCCGCTGTGGTTTCTCATATGCTGTTTAGAAAGTGGCCAATCGATAACTTTGCCTCCGCGTTTTCAAATGCGGGCTTTATCGGCATTCCTCTTGTTGGGGCTGTCCTTGGGGAAGACGCCGTTTTTTTAATTGCGTGCATGATTGCGCTGCTCAATGCGGTGCAGTGGACATACGGGCAGTATCTCTTGTCGGGCTCGAAGGACTGCGTAAACCTCCGAGCTATCATGACGAGTCCGATGGTCCTCTCCCTTATAGCCGGCGTTGTCGTTTTTGTTGCACGTATACCGATGATTCCTATCGCCGACTCCTTGCTTTCCCTGATTGCGGCTCTCAATACCCCGTTGGCGATGCTGACGCTCGGAATCTATTTGGCTCAATCCGATTTACGTGCGCTCGCGGGGACAAAGAGCCTATATCGGGTCTCGGCGGTGCGACTGTTTGCCATCCCTCTTCTCTCCCTGCTTCTTTTAAGTATCGTCCCCTGCGGCAAGGGCATAAAACTGGCCTTACTGATAGCAGCGGCGACGCCCACTGGTGCGAATGTGGCGATCTTTTCTCAACAGCTTGATAAGGACTATCGATATGCATGCGGAACGGTTTGTATAACCACGCTTCTATCCATGCTTTCTATGCCGTTGATGATTGCTGTTGGCCAGTTAGTGCTCTAAATCCGCCTACCGGTGGGCCCTGGTTATCGCTCGCCTATGTCCTGCCACTCCACGCGACGCCGGATGAACGCTTCGTAGCGGTCGATTATCGGAAGAATCCAAAATCTGGGCCTCCGTGGTCGGCGTCGCACCCTGCACGGCAGAGCTCGGGGTGTTCGTGCAAGTTGACATCACCCACGAGTAAGCCATAGGGACTCATAGGCGGGCCACTGTCGACTGTGTTGGGATAGCCGCCCTCATGCATAAAGCACATGCCGCCGTAGGGACCAATGATGCCGAGACAATGGTCGCGGAGGCGGGCACGCCGTCTTACTGATTCACAATGCGGTACTCACCGAAGGGTGCCCGCCTGAAGGCGAGCCGACCAGTACGAGCCTGTCGGAGTTGATATCAAAGTGCCTAGCGTGGGGCATGTTGGGGTTATAACGGCAGACATTTTCCTCGCCCGTCGTGCCTTGGACCTCGGCGCCTTTGACCGTGCGTATGGACTCGGGAAGCTCCTCGTGCGTTCATTCGCTCGGCTCCATGGGCGTTTCGTTTTTCAAAGGGTTGACGAGGGCTGTCGAATCCCCATCGTTTAGCGAGAGTTGTGGAGCACTTCGATTATGCACTTTGATTGGGCAAGATCATCGATTAGCCTGTCCTGGGCTGTTCGCGCTTTTTCGTCAAGGTTGGCGCCCCACTCATCTAAGAGAACCACGTCGCAGTCCTTTTCTAGATAACCAGACTTCAAGAGTTTGAGTATTCGAGCGACCGCTTGTCTGCTTGAAGCCTCTTGCGTGTCAAGCTCAGTGAAATAAAGCTCCGAATGGGAGGGAAGAAGAAAAGCCCCGTCTTCCAATCCTTCTTTGAGCAGTGCCAAGAGAGTGCTTTTGCTGCTGTCATTGGCTCCTCGTAGCGTCGTTCTCCCCAGGGAGAAATTTCGAGTGGCAGCTTCAATATCTGCCATATTCTTGGGAACAGCGCCGATCTTATTCTCTTCTGCTGGGATAATCCGCAGCCTGCCCCATTCAATGAGTCCATGTTGGCGTTTTTCTTCGTTGGTGGGAATCAGGTTGCCTCGAACTAATGCGGTCCTCGTTGTCCTTTCGGAGTGCTGGATTGCATATACAACTATCACGTTGATGTTTTGAAGAATCGATACCTGCCTTGGGAGAACGGCTATAAGGGTTGTTAACAGGACGGGGCCGTCTGCGTGGGCAAGGCAGTAATGGATTGTCGTAACGATAAACGGGATGGTGCTTACCACTGCTGTGAGGGTGGAGAGCCTGCCTCGAGCGAGCGTAAGGCAGACCTGCGCCCGCTTCGAGGCGTTTTCTCTTGCGAGATTAATACGTGCTCCAGTCTCTAAAGCAGCGGGAGTTTCCAATCCATGAATTTGAGGTGCACTTTCGTATTGCAGAAAAGAGGCTCGCCGTGCAGCCTGAGAGCGTGAGACTCCTTTTCCGTTTTAATGCGCTTGTTAAAGAAAGCGCCAGTTGCGCCATAGTTTGAAGTTGCGGCATGGCTTACGGCCTTATTGAGAAACCAGTACTTTGACCATTCTTTTCCGAATTCGATTAACATCTCAGGGATACTGACGGAAGCCAGCAGGACGCAGAACACAATCAACGAATGAGTGGGGTCAATGCATGCAGATACGTCGCCAGCGGCATGCGCGATGGCGATGGTGGTGAGGGCAACTATTCTCTGCTGGGTAAGGATGCCGATGATACAAAGGACTACCGGCATGACTGAGAACCTCCAACGGGATTGCGAAGCAACTCGTGGATTCGCGGCATGGTTACGCAATCAACGAATTGATAGAAGGTCTCAGCTTGTCTTCGAGCATCGATTTGTTTCGGATGCCCATCAATGAGCATAACCAGTTCCATGGCGCCTCCCGTAATGGGGCATGACGACAATAGACTCAGATTGTATGAGTGGCCACTTAGGCTAAGAGGTTAGTAGCGGATGAGAGTCAAATCCTGCTCGCCCTTATGCTTTTTGGCATAAGAAGCTCCGGGAACGTTATTTAAAAGAGAATCAGATGCACCGATTCCATATTGATTCCATATTTAGACAAATAGAGCGCAAATCATCAGTTGACATAATAAAACCTCCCTGTGGGGGCCTATCATCGCCGTGCCGAATGGACTACCCTTTTTAAGGCTTAAATTGAATTGCCGAATTGTCTATTGGAAAACTACAATGGACTAGTCCAATCTGCGAGAACTAAACCGAGCATCTTTTATTGCATTTTAGTGTTAAGCGAGATTCTTCAAGAGAGATTATCAAATCTTGTCGCTCGATTCACGTCTGTTATCCAGGCTGCCTATTTAGGGATGCGGCACCTAGTTGTCCGAAGCCGTGTCCTGGTTTGAGCTGTCGGATGCCGTGCCAGATGCGGAACCGCTCGAGCTACTGTTGCTGCTGTCGGCTGTGCCCGGTCCCGACGCATTGCCGTTTGCCTTGTCGTCCATGCTCGGTTGCAAGCCATCGGTTGTCTGGCTTGAGTCGGTAACAGATACCATCAACTTATCAAAGATCAACTCATCAAGGGGGCTCGCTGTCTTTGGTGTAATAGCTTGATGCTAAACTGGATTTATGATTGCGAGGTGGTTTACGTGATGTACCCGTATATGACATTCGAAGATGGTACCGAGGTCATTCACTCTGACTTGATTACCGATGGCGATACCGAAAAGGTTATCGTGCATTTTGAACGACCGACGGCAGAGGGTTTCGACTCCGCTCGCTGTGAGTTGCCTTCATACAGTTGGACTATGTGGGAGGGGCGTTTCACCGACGAGGAGAAGCGAGGTTTTGAGACTTTTCTGAGCAATAACGCCCATCTGCTGTATCGCTACGCCGCAAACGGAGGAGCTAAAGTTGCCTAGCCTGTTTCTTATTGGTGGCTATCGGGTCTTCTTTTGGTCCAACGAAGCGGGCGAGCCAATCCATGTTCATGTTTGCAAGGGTGCACCTTCAGATAATTCGGCCAAAATCTGGCTGACTCGCAGGGGTGGTTGCATTGTTGCTAATAACAAAGCGAAGATTCCCCGGAGCACACTTGACGACCTCTGTGAAATTATCGCCGCTCAGCATGAATTGATTTGCTCTAAATGGAAGGCATTTTTCCTTGTGGACGAGATCTCGTTCTACTGCTAAACGCCATTCCGGCCCCTCTTTTTCAACCTTAATCATGAGCCTGCCCCATCGGCGCTGATTGAACTTGACAGTACAATGGGAGCGGACTTTATCGCCGCCGCTTGTTGCGGCTAAACGGATGTGCTGGAGCTCGCATGAACGATTTTCTAAACGGTCAAGTTGAGAACGATGGCTTTTTGCGTGTGGCGGCGGCGTCGCCGCAGATTCGCGTTGCCGATGTTGAGGGTAATGCCGAGGTGGCGCTTTCCGCTGTTCGCGAGGCTACCGAGCGCGGCGTTCGCGCGCTGGCGCTGCCCGAGCTTAACCTGACCGGCTATACCGCGGCCGATCTGTTCCATAACCGCACATTGCTGCATGCCTGCGAGGCTGCTCTGGTGCATATCCTCGATGAAACCCGCAAGCTGCCGATTGTCTTTACCGTCGGCCTTCCCGTTGCGGTGGCCGAAAACATCTACAACTGCGCGGCCGTGTGCTGTGCGGGCGAGCTTTTGGGCCTTACGGCTAAGAAGTATCTGCCCAACTATGGCGAGTTCTACGAGCGCCGCTGGTTTGCCCCGGCGCCTGCCGATCCCGTGTGGGTTGAATTTGCCGGTCAGGGTCCGGTGCCGCTTGGCTCGGGGCTTGTCTACCGCTGCTGTGATGAGGGCGCCGAGGACCTGGTGCTGGGCGTTGAGGTCTGTGAGGACCTGTGGGTGCCGGCGCCCCCTTCGACCGAGATGGCGCTTGCCGGTGCGACGGTGATTCTCAACCCGTCGGCCTCGGACGAGATTATCGGTAAGGCAGATTACCGCCGCAGCCTTATCTCTAACCAAAGCGCGCGCCTGTACTGTGCCTATGCCTATGCGGATGCGAGCGAGGGCGAGTCCACGACCGATATGGTCTTTGTGGGCGAGAACCTTATCTACGAAAACGGCTCCAAGCTCGCCGCCACCAAACTGCTTACCTGTGATATGGCCATCGCCGACGTTGATCTTGACCGCCTGGTTGCCGAGCGCCGCCGCTCGACGACGTGGACGCGCGCGGACGATGCACCGGAGTCCACGACCGTTGAATTTTCGTTTGAGGGCGTGCTGACAGACGAACCTGTCCTGCGCGATGCACTCGGCATCGACCGTGTCTTCCCCCGCGCGCCCTTTGTGCCGGCCGACCACGGTGATCTGGCCGAGCGCTGCGAGACCATCCTCGACCTGCAGACCGCCGGCCTCAAGACCCGCCTGGCCCATACAGGCACCAAGGCTGCAGCCATCGGTCTTTCGGGCGGCCTGGACTCCACGCTGGCGCTGCTTGTGACCGTGCGTGCCTTCGATGCGCTGGGGCTGCCGCGCACGGGTATCACGGCGGTTTCCATGCCCGGCTTTGGCACGACGCATCGCACTAAGTCGAATGCCGAGTCGCTCGCTCGCGACCTAGGCGTGAGCTTCCGCGAAGTCTCGATCCATGCAGCCGTGGAGCAGCATTTTAAGGACATCGAGCACGATCCGGCCGTGCAGGACGTGACTTACGAGAACAGTCAGGCCCGCGAGCGCACGCAGATTCTGATGGATCTGGCCAACCAGGCTGGCGGTTTTGTCATCGGCACGGGCGACCTGTCGGAGCTGGCGCTCGGCTGGGCTACCTATAACGGCGACCACATGAGCATGTACGCCGTCAACGCGAGCGTGCCCAAGACGCTTGTGCGCCATCTGGTGCGCTATGCGGCTGATGTCTTTGGCGGGCGTATTGCCGAGGTCTTGCTCGATATCCTCGATACGCCGGTGTCCCCCGAGCTTCTGCCGCCCACGGGCGACGGCGAGATTGCGCAGAAGACCGAGGACCTGGTGGGCCCGTACGAGCTGCACGACTACTTCCTCTACTACCTGCTGCGTTTTGGCTTTGAGCCGGGCAAGATCTACCGCATGGCGCTCAAGAGCTTCGAGGGCGTCTACGACGTCAAGACCATTCACACGTGGCTACGCACGTTCTACCGTCGCTTCTTTGCCCAGCAGTTTAAGCGCAGCTGCCTGCCCGATGGCCCCAAGGTGGGCTCGGTCACGCTCAGCCCGCGCGGCGATTGGCGCATGCCGAGTGACGCCAGCTCGCGCCTGTGGCTCGCCCAGATTGACGCGCTCAATCCGATGGACTAAGGTTGCCAAATTGAACCAAAACAGCGGGTGCAAGCGTTACACTTTTGCAATCTGATGGCCCGTATCGCGCGGCGCTCTTGTCGGAGCGCCGCGTTTTTCATATCGAAAGGTGGCACCATGCAGGCATCGCAGCGTCTCGACCGCTTTGGCGCGGAGGTCTTCGCCTCGCTCAACAACAAACTTCTCGCGCTGAAGGCTCAGGGCAAGACCATTTACAACATGAGCGTGGGCACGCCCGACTTTAAGCCGTACGACCATGTGGTCGAGGCGCTCACGCATGCAGCCCAAGATCCCGAGATGTGGAAGTATGCCCTGCGCGACCTGCCCGAACTCAAGCAAGCCGTGTGCGATTACTATGAGCGTCGCTTTGGTGTCTCCGGCATTACGCCGTCTATGGTGCAGTCGTGCAACGGCACGCAGGAGGGCGTGGGCCATTTGGGCCTGGCCCTGCTCGATCCGGGTGACACCATTTTGGTTCCCGATCCGTGCTACCCGGTCTTTGAGGCGGGCGCCAAAATCGCCGATGGCAAGCTCGAGTACTATCCGTTGGTCGCCGAGCATAATTACCTGCCCTATGTGGCGGGTATCGATCCCGAGGTGGCCGATCGTGCCAAGTATATGATCGTGTCGCTGCCCGCAAACCCGGTCGGCTCGGTGGGCACGCCCGAGGTCTACGAGGAGATCATCGCTTTCGCCCGCGAGCACGACCTGCTCATCGTCCATGACAACGCGTACTCCGACATCGTGTTCGACGGCGAGCCGGGCGGAAGCTTCTTGCAGTATCCTGGTGCGCTCGAGGTGGGCGTGGAGTTCTTCTCGCTTTCCAAGTCGTTTAACGTTACCGGTGCGCGTATCGGCTTTTTGGTCGGCCGCGAGGACGTGGTCTCTGCCTTTGCCAAGCTGCGCGGCCAGATCGACTTTGGTATGTTCTTCCCGATCCAGAAGGCTGCTATCGCCTGCCTGAACGGTCCGCGCGATGAGGTCGAGGCGCAGCGTCTGAAGTACCAGGAGCGCCGCGATGCCCTGTGCGACGGTCTTGAGGGCCTGGGCTGGGAGCGTCCCAACGCGCATGGCTCAATGTTTGTGTGGGCCAAGCTTCCCGGTGGTCGCACCGATTCCATGGCGTTTTGCGAGGAGCTCATGGAGAAGGCCGGCGTTGTGGTGACGCCGGGCGCGAGCTTTGGTCCTTCGGGCGAGGGGCACGTGCGCATGGCGCTGGTCTTGCCGCCCGACCAGATTGCTTTGGCTGTCGAGGCCATTCGCGAGGCGGGCCTGTATTAGAAAGGTATTTCGACTCGTCAATAGCTCGAAACCGATTTCGTGCAGTTATTTTACGAATCCTGCAAACAATTTCGGTAAACGGTCGATTTTTGGCTGCGAATAGGAGCATAATCAAAGTCCCGATTGGATGTATTGGGATTACGACAAGCCGCTCGGGTCGTTCCCGGGTGGCTTGTTTGTGGAGAGAGATGGGAGTTTCTAATGGTTAACGAGAAGAAGGTCGCTATTGTCGGCTGCGGTTTCGTCGGTTCGTCTTCGGCGTTCGCGCTGATGCAGAGCGGTCTGTTCTCCGAGATGGTCCTCATTGACGTGGACAAGAACCGCGCCGAGGGTGAGGCCCTGGATATCGCGCACGGCATGACGTTTGCCGAGCCGATGAAGATCTACGCCGGCGATTATTCCGATGTCGCCGACGCCGCCATGATCGTCGTCACCGCTGGCGCTGCCCAGAAGCCCGGTGAGACCCGTCTGGACCTGGTCAACAAGAACGTCAACATCTTTAAGTCCATCATTCCCGAAATTAAGAAGTCTGGCTTCGACGGCATTCTGCTCATTGTCTCCAACCCGGTCGATGTTCTGACCTATGCCGCCATCAAGATGTCCGGCCTGCCCGAGGGCCATGTCATCGGCTCCGGCACCGTGCTCGACACTGGCCGTCTGCAGCAGATGCTTGGTGCCCACGTCGAGGTTGACCCGCGCGATGTCCAGGCCTATGTCATGGGTGAGCACGGCGACTCTGAGTTTGTCGCTTGGTCCAGCGCCCAGGTTGCCGGCGTGCCGCTGAACACTTTCTGCGAGCTTCACGGTCATCTGGAGCATGAGGCTGCCGAGAAGCGCATCGCCGAGGACGTCAAGAACTCCGCCTACACCATCATCGAGAAGAAGCACGCCACCTACTATGGCGTCGCCATGGCCGTCAAGCGCATCTGCACCGCCGTCATGCGCGATGAGCAGACCGTTCTGCCCGTCTCCTCGCTCATGGTGGGCGAGTATGGCCTGTCCGATCTTGCCATCTCCATGCCGACGGTCGTTGGCCGCGACGGCGTCGTCTGTCGCGTCCCCGTGCCGCTGAACGATGACGAGCAGCATGAGCTCACCGCCTCCGCCAAGGCCCTCAAGGACATCATCGACAGCGTCGACTTCTCCTGCTAAATCAAGCTCGCTAAAGCGAAAAGCTACAATGAAGGCGTCCGAGCCCACACGGCCCGGGCGCCTTTTTGGTGCAAAGTAACCTGACCCCAATGCACCATAGTTGATGGGAGGGCCATGTCGGATTCCTCTAATTTTTTGACCTATGCCCAGACGACGTTTGATTCGTTTGAGGAGCAGCCGTTCTGTGCGGTGGATAGCCTGGTCTTTGCGTGGCTGTCCTATTTGCGTTTGCCGGGTGATATGGCGGAGCTGACGAACTGGCAGGGCCTAGACGTACGCGAACTGCTGCGTGCCGAGTGCTACCGGGACATGATTGACGACTTGTGGGATCCAGAGGGGAGCAGGGCCTTGTTGGAGGCCGTGGCAGCAAACCCTCGTTACCGTGGCGTGCACGTTTGCGGCTATCGTGCCGTGAGCGATGTGGTAGCGACAGAGCAGTTTGCAGCCATGGCGTTCCGGTTTCCGGCGGGGTTCAGTTATCTTTCCTTCCGGGGGACCGACAGCACGATTGTGGGCTGGAAAGAGGACTTTAACATGGCGTTCCGGTGTCCTGTGCCGGCCCAGGAATCCGCGGTACGTTATGTGGACGAGGCGACGGATGCGATTGACGGGCCGCTTTTGTGCGGAGGTCATTCCAAGGGTGGAAACCTTGCGGTGTACGGTGCGGCGATGTGCTCCGATGTCGCCCGCGAGCGAATCGAACGGGTGTATTCCCATGATGGTCCGGGCTTCGTCGAGGAGTTTCTGAACGGCAACGCCTTTGCCGATCTTTGCGGTCGAATCGACAAGACGCTACCTCGGTCGTCGATCTTTGGCATGATGTTCGAGACACAGGAGGACTATGCCATCGTTGAGAGCACCGAGTTCAGCCTGCTGCAGCACAATCCCTTTAGCTGGGTGGTTGATGGTCGCGACTTCGTGTACTGTGAGCGCCTGTCCGCCGGTGCTCGATACGTTGATGGCTCCATTCGCGAGATGCTGCTTGCAGTGTCGCCTAGCGAGCGCGAGCGTTTTGTAGATGCGTTGTTCTCCGTGTTTGAGGCTACGGGTGCTGAGCGGTTTGCGGATATCGCCGGGAATCTGCGCGAGAGCCTGCCCGTGATGCTCCAGGCTGCGCAAGGCTTTGACGAGGATACGCGACGCTTTGTCTCGCAGACCATCGTGGCAATCCTTAAATGCGCACTGCTGCCCAAACGACCCCAGATCGACATGCCCGCTGCCGGCAAGAGTTTGGCAGAACAGCTCGAGGCTTGGCAGTCCGAGCTCCTGCGCTAACCATTGGTGCAAAGCAACCTGTCCCCGATGCACCAAGCTTCGATGCGCCTGGGGCGGGCTCGACCGCTATACTGGTTCGTGCCGAAATCGATCTAGAACGGAATGCCGTATATGAAAATCAATCACGCGATTCTGCATATCCTGGACTTTGACTCTGCCGTCAACGTTATGAGCCAGCGCGAGCTCGATATCGAGAGCCGTACCGTGCGCAACTTCGTGACCACGCATCTGCGCCGCGCACGTACCTCGGCCGACAATAAACGCGCCACGTTTGCCGAGAACTCTGCGTTTGGCGGCGAGCTCAAGGGCTATTTCTTTGGCGAGCGCGAGTTCGTGGACCTGTCGCAGCAGATTGCGGAGTTTATCTCCTCCGAGCTCACCAAAGCCGAGAAAGCCGAGTCAACCGACGTGCTCGTGGCCGATTTTGACGACGATGAGGATGCCCGCTGGTTTGCCGTGATGCTGCTGGGCTCCAAGCAGGCTTTTATGCACGAAGTGGGCCGCGAGGAGGGGGAGGTGCGCAACGACATCGCGCGCCACTACGCCATTCTGCCGAACCCCTCGCAAAAGGTGCCGAGCTATGCCATCGTGCGTGCGAGCACCATGGAGATCGGTTACGTGGACAAGAAGCGCAAGATTGCCGGTGAGGACCGTATGCTTATCCCCGATGGCCTGCTGCAGTGCGACACGGGCGTATCAGGCAAGGAGGTCATCGACACCGTGACGCGTGTGGTCGAGGAAGTCGCCGAGGAGCACGGTGCCAATACGGCCGTGGCGCTCGCCAAGGTTAAGGCTGCCGTCGCCGAGAAAGTCGAGGACGATGAGGAGCTGCCGCCCTGGGATATCGTCGATGAGGTCTTTGAGGACGAGCCGGTCATCAAGGAGAGTGTACGTGCGGCGCTGACCGAAGAGAAGGTGCCCGAGCGTGTGCCCGTGGAGCGCAAGCAGGTCGAGCGTGCGGCCGTGCGCAACCACAAGATTCGTACCGATACGGGCATCGAGATCAGCTTTCCGGCCGAGATGGGCTCGAACTCCGAGTACATCGAGTTCGTCAACGAACCCAACGGCCTCATCTCCATCGAGCTCAAAAACATCGGCAGCATCGAGAATCGATAAGTTGCGTTACGCCTACAGCGGGAAAGCAAAGGCCGAAGCTCCTTGGGGCCTCGGCCTTCTTGTTTGGGGATGAATTGCGCCGCAGGTTGAGCATAAGTCAGCGAAAACGCGGTTTGTCAAAACCGCGTAACTATTAAAGTTGGCGTAACCCCTCTTCGAGGCCAGTCTTGCTGTCGGTCTTCTCGTCGCGCATCTTGATGACGCGGGCGGGGACACCGGCCACGACGGCGCCGGTGGGGACGTCCTCCATGCATACGGCGCCGGCGGCAACGACAGCACCCTTACCCACGTGCACGCCCTCCAGGACCACAGCATTGGCGCCGATCATGACATCGTCCTCGATGATGACGGGCGTGGCGCTGGCGGGCTCCACAACGCCTGCCAGCACGGTGCCGGCGCCGATGTGGCAGTTCTTGCCCACGGTGGCGCGGCCGCCCAGCACGGCGCCCATGTCGATCATGGAGCCTTCACCAATGACGGCGCCGATGTTGATGATGGCGCCCATCATGATGACGGCGCGGTCGCCGATCTCGACGCGGTCGCGGATGATCGCGCCCGGCTCGATGCGGGCATTGATGCCCTTAAGGTCGAGCATAGGGACGGCGGAGTTGCGGCAGTCATTCTCGACGTCGTAGTAGTCGATGGAGTCGGCATTGGCATCGAGGATGGCCTTGAGCTCATCCCAGTCGCCAAAGACGGTCTTGCCACGACGGCCGCCGTAGACGTGCGCGTCGCCCCACTGAACCTCCGTATCGGGCTTCTCGCGTACGTACAGTTTGACGGGCGTCTTCTTGGGCGCGGTGGCGATGTAGTTGATAATCTCCTGTGCATCCATCTCGGCTGTGTTGCTCATTTGCTGTCTCTCCTTTGGGTGGATTTGGTTGATGCCGTGTTAGGCAAACATGACCTGGTCGAACGTGTAGAAGCCGGGCTCGCGGGTGACGAGCTTTTGCGCGGCGGCCAGCGCGCCGTTGACAAAGATCTGACGGCTCGTGGCGCGATGCGCGAGCGTGACCTCCTCGTCCTGGCCAAAGAAACTCACCTCGTGCACGCCGGCGACGGTGCCGCCGCGCAGCGAGTGCATACCGATCTCCTTGGGGTCACGCGCTCCGCACATGCCCTCGCGACCATAGACGGGGTGGTAGCCCGCCTCGGGCTCGGCTTCGACGACGGCGTCGAGCAGCAGCTTGGCGGTGCCGCTGGGGGCATCGACCTTTTGGTTGTGGTGCGTCTCGACAATCTCGCAGTCAAAGCCGGGCAGTTCGCGCGTGGCCTGGGCAACCAGATGGCGCAGGGCGGCGATGCCGATAGAGTAATTGCCGGAGTGCATGACGCGGGCGCTCTGACCCAGCTCGCGCAGGCGGTCCATCTGCTCAGGCGAATAACCCGTGGTGCCGGAAACGAGTGCCGCGTCCGTACGCTCGACATAGGCAACGACGGCATCGAAGGTCACGACGTTCGAGAAGTCGATGATCACGTCGGCTGCCGGGGCGCTCTCGAGCTCGGTCAGGTCAAAACCGATCTGGGCGACGATGTCGAAAACGGGCTGGCCGGCGGCGTCGACAATGCCCTCGGCGGTAGTGCGGATGAGCGAGCCCATACGGCCCGTTCCCATAATGACAGTCTTAATCAAGCAGACCAGCTCCCTTCAGAGCATCGGTGAGTGCAGCGCGTGTGTCGTTGGCCATGGGACACAGCGGCATACGGTAGTTTGCCTCGATCATACCCATCTGTGCGAGCGCTTCCTTAACGGGGATGGGGTTGACCTCGCTAAAGAGGGCATTGATGAGCGGCTGACCGGCAATTTGGATATCGCGGGCACGCGCCACGTCGCCGTCCAGATAGGCACGGCACATGTCGTGCACGAGCTGCGGCTGAACGTCGGCCCACACGCTGATGGTGCCCGAGGCGCCCAGGCTCATGAGTGGCACGGTGAGCGCGTCCTCGCCCGAGTACATGCGGAAGTCATCGGACAGCAGGTGGGCGATCTTGGCCGCGTAGGCGACGTTGCCTGAGGCCTCCTTGATGCCCATGATGTTGGGGTGCGCAGCCAGGCGCTCCACGTTGCGCTCGCTGATGCCGCAGCCGCATCGGCCGGGGATGTTGTACAGGATGCAGGGGATGTCCACCGCGTCGGCAACGGTCTTAAAGTGCTGATAGATGCCCTCTTCGTTGGACTTGTTGTAGTAGGGGGTGATGAGCAGCAGACCGTCGGCGCCCAGGCCCTGGTAGGTGAGCGACTTGGTGAGCATGGTCTGCGTGGAGTTGGAGCCCGAGCCGGCGATGACGGGGACGCGGCCCGCGACCTGCTTGACCACTGCGGCAACGACGGAGTTGTCCTCGTCGTCGGTCATCGTGGCGCTCTCGCCGGTGGTGCCCAGAGTGAGGATGGCGTCGGTACCATTTTGCAGATGGAAATCGATAAGGCGCTCGAGCGCATCGAAGTCGACACTGCCGTCTTTTTTAAACGGCGTCACAAGGGCGACGATTGAGCCCTCGAGATTGCGGATGTCCATGTTCTTCTCCTTCGCTTCCGCGATTTGGATGCGCTTGTTCCATTGGGCGGCGACCGCCAGGCGCTCGTCCTGGGCACGATGGCGGGCAGTATCGGCGCGCGACTTGGCCAGCAGCTCGCGGCCGCACGGCAGCACGTCGAGCGTGGCAAAGTAATCGCCCGGGCGCTCGGCGCGGCGGATGAGGTCGGCCGAGCCATCGGGGCGCAGCAGCACCTCGGCGGAGCGCAGGCGCCCGTTGTAGTTGTAGCCCATGGAGTAGCCATGGGCGCCCGTGTCGTGAATCACGAGTAGGTCGCCCATGTCGATATGCGGCAGCTCGCGATCGATGGCGAACTTGTCGTTGTTCTCGCACAGGTTGCCCGTGATGTCGTAGGTGTCCGTGACGGGTGCTGCGGTCTTGTCCACGCCGCCCGGCTGGCCCATCACCGTAATGTGGTGGTAGGCGCCATACATGGCGGGGCGGATCAAATCGACGGCGCTCGCATCGACGCCGATATAGTCCTTGTAGATCTGCTTCTCGTGGATGGCCTTGGTGACCAGGCAGCCGTAGGGGCCCATCATAAAGCGGCCCATCTCGGTGCAGAGGGCCACGTCGCCCATGCCGGCGGGAACCAGGATCTCGTCGTAGGCCGCGTGCACTCCCTCGCCGATGGCGTGGATGTCGTTGGCCTGCTGCTCGGGCAGGTAGGGTATGCCGACGCCGCCGGACAGATTGATGAAGGCCACGTGTGCGCCGGTCTCGCGCTCCAGGCGCACGGCAAGCTCAAAGAGGATGCGTGCGAGCTTGGGGTAGTAGTCGTTGGTGACGGTGTTGCTGGCAAGGAACGCGTGGATGCCAAAGTCCTCGGCACCCTTGGCCTTGAGCGTGCGAAAGGCCTCGAAGAGCTGCTCGGTGGTCATGCCGTACTTGGAGTCGCCCGGGTTGTCCATGATGCCGTTGGAGAGCTGGAACAAGCCGCCCGGATTAAAGCGGCAACTGACTGTCTTGGGGATGGGCCCCGCGACACGCTCAAAGAACTCGATATGGCTGATGTCGTCAAAGTTGACGATGGCGCCCAGCTTGTCGGCGAGCTCAAAGTCGGCAGCCGGCGTGTCGTTGGACGAGAACATGATGTCGTGTCCCGTGATACCCAGCGAGCGGGCGATCATGAGCTCGGTATAGCTCGAGCAATCGCAGCCGCAGCCGTATTCGTTGAGAATGGAGATGAGCGCCGGGTTGGGGTTGGCCTTGACGGCAAAGTATTCCTTAAAGCCCGGGTTCCATGCAAAGGCGTCGCGCACCTCTTGCATGTTGCGGCGGATGCCCGCCTCGTCATATAGATGAAACGGCGTGGGGAACTGCTCGACGATATGCTCGAGCGTCTCCTTGTCCACAAACGGCTGCTTGGCCGTATATGCCTCGTTGGGAGTCAATGACATGTCCCGTAAACCTCGCTATCCAGACGGCGCTACCTGCGCATCGAATCCGCATAGCGTGGACCCAATGTCCGGATAGCGCTCCCGCATTGCTGCAGACAGTCCTGCGGGTGTTTCCCGCAGGCCCACCAGGCTGTTCGTGCCCGAAAAACCCAGTTCGGCGGGTTTCGCCTCCCCGCGGGGTCAAAGCCTGCCGGCTCGCCCGCGGCTCTTCGTGCCCGCGCCTCTATCAAGTGGTAACGACCCTACCACGTTGCACTTTACCAAACAAGAGTATTCGTATATAACGTTTAAAAAATGCAGGGATATGCTGGAAATAAGGGTGTAGCAATCTTGCGGCACAATAGATAGCAGCCGACGCGCACCTACGAAAGGAACCAATATGGCCGAGCTCCAAGAACTCTGTCGCTACCGCCGCGACTTGCACAGGATCCCGGAGCTCGACTTCGATCTTCCGCAGACGATCGCCTATATCGAGGGCGTGTTGGCACCGCTCACCTGCGAGGTGACCCATCCGTGCCCC
This sequence comes from uncultured Collinsella sp., assembly GCA_958370325.1. Classification (GTDB taxonomy): domain Bacteria; phylum Actinomycetota; class Coriobacteriia; order Coriobacteriales; family Coriobacteriaceae; genus Collinsella. Next base: position 80,602 of record CATXJW010000004.1, read on the forward strand.
AGCTGCGTTTGCGCTTTCTTCGATGCCGGCACGGGCGCCGCGCATGCCACGGCGATTCGCGCCGATATGGATGCGCTGCCCATTGCCGAGGCAACGGGGGCAGCGTTCGCTTCGACCCATCCCGGCAAGATGCATGCTTGCGGGCACGATGGACACATGGCCATGGCGCTTTCGGCGGCAACCTTTGTCGACCGTACGATCCGTGAGCAGCCGGGCGCCATTAAGCGCAATGTGCTCTTTGTGTTTCAGCCGGCCGAGGAGACGACTGGTGGTGCCAAGACGGTGTGCGAGAGCGGCGTGTTCGAGCGCTACGGGGTGGATCGCATCTTCGGCTTCCACGTGTGGCCCGATCTGCCCGCCGGCACGTTGGCGAGCTGCTCCGGTCCGTTGCTGGCGCGTTCGAGTGAGACACACATTCATATCCATGGCACGAGCATCCATATCGCTAAGACCTATGGCGTTCCGGTCGAGGAGTCGCACGATGCGGCGCTGGCGGCTGCCAAGTTCTTGGTTTCCGAGCGCGAGCTCATGGACGAGTTGGGTGTCGACGAGCCCTGCATTGGTAAGTTCGGCCTGCTGCAGGCCGGCACCGTCTGCAATGCGGTGGCGGGGGAGGCCCATGTTGCCGGCAGCCTACGTGTGTTTACGGACGACATGTTCGACCGCGCGCGCGAGGGCGTGCGCCGCGTGCTGGACGATGCCTGCGTCGCAACGGGCTGCACATATGACCTCGATTTTGCCGAGGGCTATCCACCGGTCGATAACGACCCCGAGCTGTTCGCCCACATTGCGCCTGCCTTGTCCGAGCTGCAACTTGCGGACGAGCCGCTGCTAATCGCCGAGGATTTCGCGTTCTATCAGCGCCATCTGCCGGGCGTGTTTTTCTTGCTGGGCACGGGCGTGCCAGAGGGACAAGAAAACCCGATCGACGCTGATGGCTGCCCAGCCTATGCCACAAGCGCTCTGCATACCGATAGCATGCTCTTCGACGAGGAAATCCTACTCAAAGGCCTCGATGTCTACAAACGATTGCTTTTGCTTGACTAAGGCGTGAAGGAGTATTTGTTCTAGAAAACACGAACAAACGTACGATATAATAGAGATGTAAGTCTATAGAAACGTTTGACGTTACTAACGTAAGGCGATACTATGATTGCATCGTATAAAGATGAGGATACCGAACGCTTTGCCATGGGTATGCGGGTCAGGAGGTTCGTGCCCTTTGAGCGTGTTGCGTTGAGGAAGATTCGCCAACTGCAGGTTTGTGCTTCGCTTGATGATCTTCGCGTTCCACCGGGCAACCGCCTGGAAGCTTTGAAGGGCGATCGTGCCGGTCAATATAGCATCCGTGTTAACGAGCGCTATCGGGTCTGTTTTGAGTGGAGACAGGAGATGGCTTGGAATGTCGAAATCGTCGATTATCACAAGTGATGAGACTTCGGCCGATTTGCTGTCGCCGGTGACTCCTGGTGAGCTTCTCAAAGAGGAGTTTCTTGTCCCTATGGGCATTTCTCAATATCGCCTCGCCAAGGAGACCGGGATTCCGGCTCAGCGTATCGGGCAGATTGTCTTGGGAAAACGTCGCGTGACGGCCGACACCGACCTCCGTCTTTGCCGTTATTTTGGCCTGACGGATGGTTATTGGCTGCGCGCTCAGGTGGCGTTTGACCTTGAGGCCGAGAAAAGGCGGATTGAACCGGAACTCGATAAGATCGTTCCTGTTCAGCAGGCCATCGCACTGTAGTGCTCAAAGATGATGGGGGGGGTGGCGATGAGGCGATGCCGACAGTCTTCCGTATATAGTCCGGGTGGATGCGGGTGCGGTTTGCTACTGCTTCCGGTCATCGCTGTGAGCATTGGCGTGATGTTTGTGCTTGCTGGGCTGGCTGCGGCGGCACTCGTACTGTTTATCACCGCCATCGGCGTGACGGTCTGGCTGTGCCGTTCTCGCGAGCAGCGTCGTGCCGATGGTAAGACTAATGTCGGATGGATTGCCTTTTTGATCATCGCCTACCTGCTGAGCATCAGCTATTTGGCCTTCTTTATCCTGTTGCTTGTGAGCACCTTTACCGGGGAATCCGTCACGGTGGGGTAGGTTTCGACGAGCTTCTTGAGGATGAAGCGAGGGGACGGACCCTGAATGAACCGCGCCCCACATCAACAAGTTCCATTCGTTGTGTAGCAATCCGAATGTGCAAGTGTTTGGCGTGAGGGCACCGCCGCCAGTAACACGGGGATGCAGGCCGCGATCGCCAGCCCCTATACCAGCTCATCGCAATAGATTCCATAAGGACCCACCAACAGGACATAGGCCAACTTGCGAGCCCATCATTCGCTGCGGCCACAAATCAGCTGGCAGCTGAATTATCGCTATAAATCGCGAGGTAAAATGTCCAAAGATTGATGGACGGTTCGCAGAATTTGCAAGGGTCATTGAGAAAGCAAAGCTGCGAGAAAGGAAGAGCCATGGCTAAGAAGACGGGAGAGAAAGAAACGGTTGAAAAGGCCAAAGGCTTCGAGATTCCCATCGATGAGGAATCGGCCGGCAAGCTGCTCGATACCATCTACAGGAGCGCACTGAATGGCGTCCCTAAGGTGAGTCGTTCGGTCGACGAGATGGTTGCCGACTACACGGGAAAGGCGAAGTCGCCCGATGATGCCGCAAGGGCACTCGCAAAGTGGCAGGTCATGAAATGCGGAACCTCAGGTTTCGTCACCGGGCTCGGGGGCTTGATTACGCTTCCGGTCGCAATTCCCGCGAACATAAGCAGCGTCATGTACGTTCAGATGCGCATGATCGCCTGCATCGCGAAGATGGGTGGCTATGACGTTACGTCCGACCAAGTTCAGACGATGATCTACATGTGCCTCACGGGTACGACGGCGAGTGATCTTGTCAAAATGGGGCTCATCAAGACTGGGACGAAATCGCTTGAGGCTGCAATCAAGAAGATTCCCGGGTCGGCACTCGTGAAGATCAACCAGAAGGTTGGCTTCAGATTTATCACGAAGTTCGGCGAGAAGGGTATCATCAACCTCGGGAAAATGCTGCCCCTCGCCGGTGGCTTGATTGGCGGCGGCGTGGACGTGGCATCGACGAGCATCATTGCTAAGAACGCCATCAGGATGTTCATGGAGGGCGAGGACCCCGATGGAACCCTGCCCACTGAAGCGGAGGTCGAAAGCATCGAAGACGTTGAGGTGGAAAGCGACCTGCTTTAGTCTTCGCTATACGCGCCACACCCCATTGCCTAGCTTATGCCGTAGGGGCTGCCGGCTGTTATGAGGTAACCCGCCTGCTCGCCGCGGTCTATTCGGCACATCGCGTGCGTCGTCTGCTTTGAGTCGCAGGCTGTGTCATTGCCGCCCACGATGGCCATGTGGTCGTTGAGTGTAGTCGAGCCCATGTGACCCTTGGGTGGCTCTCAGCCCGCATCTACCAGGATTCTTGTCGAGTTCGTGCGAGCATCGAGCGTGTAGGGCATGCTCGAGAGCGTCGTTGTCCGCATGGACCACGCCGCGCGGGTTCGCCATGTCGGAAATCGAGGCAAAGCGCTGCAACCGTAGAACCAGTAGTTCAAATCGATGTTGGCAAGCCTCGAGGTGTCATCGGTGATGGACGCGCGCTTCATGCTCTTCTATATGGCAACCTTAGCTCTCAGCTAATGAATTCAAGTTCAATCCTTCCTACGATGTGCTGTGTGCCGGCACGGTAGCCGGATCGTAGGAAGAATGAATAATGGCAAAAGAGGGAAAGAAGCCGATCGGCAAGATTGTCCTAGGCGTCATCGTGGTGCTGGTTATCGTCGGTGCCGTGGGTTCTATGGGCGGCAATTCAACCGATTCGTCTGCGAGCGATTCGGCAAAACCTGCCGAGGCGACACAGCAGGCTGAGGAGCAAAAAGAACCGCAAGAACCGTATATCATTGCTGACGAGGCTGAAGACACCTCCAGTCAGTTTGCCTATAAGATCACGGGCACGCTGACCAATAACACGGACAAGGAAAAGAGCTACATTCAGATTGAGTATGTTCTGTATGATGCCGATGGCAACCAGGTTGGAACGGCTCTTGCAAACACCAATCATCTGAAGGCGGGCGGCTCCTGGAAGTTCGAGGCGCTGGGTACGGTGTCTCCCGACCAGGTTGCTAGCTGGGAGCGTTCGGACGTAAGCGGTTTCTAGCATGTTGCATGCACTGGGGGAGGTGAAGTCGTATGCCCGATAAAAAGCCGACCGAAGAGTTGCTCAATGAGCTTCTCGATGCGCCGAACATCGATGGCTATATCAGGGAGCACGACTTTGCCGCCCCGTCGCTTTCGGACTACCTGAAGCAGCTGCTGCAGGAAAAGGGCTTGGAGCGCTCGCGCGTGGTTCGTATGGCCGATCTCAATGAGACCTTTGGCTATCAGATCTTTACCGGTGCGCGTCACCCGAGTCGCAATAAGGTGCTGCAGATTGCCTTTGCGATGGCGCTGACGCTCAAAGAGGCCAACCGTGCACTGACGGCTGCCGGGGTAAGCGTCCTTAACTGCAAGGATCGCCGTGATGCGATTATCATCTTTTGCATCGATCGCGGGTGTAGCCTCCAAAAGGTCAATGAAGAGCTGTATCGCTTTGGCGAGGAAACGGTGAGTTAGCGGCTGATATCTGAGCCGGCGGAGCTGCCGAACAAGGATGCAAACGAACGGGGCGCGGATGCCATGGAGCGTCTGCGCCCTGCGCTATGATGGAGGCTATGGATACTCAGACCCCAACATATTTCGATGACGAGCTGACCGCAGCGCTTGCCGAGCACCTGGCGTCGCTCGATCGCGACGACAGCTATCGCGTGGAGCGTGTACTTAAGCGCTCGTCCGTTGAAACAACCGAGCTCGTGTACTTTGAAGGAACCGGTGGTGGTTCGCTCGGCCCCTTTGTCCGTAAACGCATCGATGCCTCGGCTCAAATCGGCGGGGCATACGAGCGTCTGCTTGCCGCTCAGCGGGCAGGCAGGCGTTTTGAGCACCTGCCCAGAATCGTCGATTGTCGTCGTGTGGGCGACGAGCTCAACGTGGTTATGGAATACATCGAAGGGGAGACGCTCGGGGCGCTGGTGGACCGTCTGGGGGCTACCCCCGATTATGCGCGTGAATTGTATCCTGCCCTATGCGATGCCGTGGGCGAGCTCCACGCCGGTTTTGCAATGGCGGGGGAGACGTCGGCGCCGGTGATCCATCGCGACCTCAAGCCGTCGAATATCATCGTGACAGGTGCCAACTATACGCCTGATGACGGCCTGACGTTTTCGTCGCTGGTGATTATTGACTTGGGGATCGCGCGCGTGTGGCGCGATGGCGCCGATGCAGACACCGTCAAGTTCGGCACGCGACCCTATGCGCCACCCGAGCAGTATGGGTTTGGGCAGACGAGCGTGCGCAGCGACGTCTACGCACTGGGCGCCCTGTTGTTCTTCTGCTTGACGGGAGTCGACCCTAAACCAGGGCTCGACATGCGCGAGCAATGCGAGGCGCGTGGCATTCCCACCCCACTTGCCGATGTCGTCTGCATGTCGATGGCGCTCGACCCGGCCAAGCGTTTTGCGAGTGCGGAAGCGTTGGGACGGGCGACGCGCACGGCATACGATCTGAGCCGCCCCGTGCGGCCTCCTGCGCCTGCGCCTGTCCGTACTCCGGCCTCGGAGACGGTGTTGATGCTCCAAGGGCTCCAGAACCCCGCAGGGCTTCCTAGGCCTGCCGCCTCCGCTGCATGCGGTCTGCTCTCTCGCGTTCCGGAGTCTCTGGGGCGCATTTGGAATACGCTTGTCTGCTTCTCCCTACTTGTGTTCTTTGCCGGAAGTCACTTTGCCGTCTTTCACCCCACGGGAGCAAACCAAAGCTACCCGACGTGGTTTCTCATAATCGAGTATTTTTTCTTTGTTGATGGCCTTATGGTGCTTATGCATTTTGTGCTGCTCGATAAGCGCCGTCTTCGTCGGCGATTCGCACTGCTCGACAGCTATCGCGGCAAGAAACTCGCGAAACTCTGGCTCAAGGCATTGGGTGTGCTGCTCCTATGCATGATCGTCATAGCCGCGGTTGCCAATGCGACCGGCGTCGTCGATACCTCCGCTACCTAAAAGAAAAGGGCCCCATTGGGGCCCTTTGCAGTTGCGCTTAGATGCGGTTCATCTGAGCGGCGACTTTGTTGTACCAGTCCTGCCACGTGGGCGGGCAGTACTTTTTGGCCGCTGCCGGGGTAAGGGTGGAGCCGTAGTTGGCGCCCAGATAGGCAACGTGAGCGGAGATGCCCTCGCTCCAGCTGCCAAAGCTGCGCCAACCGCCGCCACGGGCACTCCAGCCCCAGGCGTTGTAAGAATTGGCGCAATAAGCACCCTTGGTGCTCTCGATGCAGGCGATGGCGGGGGACCAACGGGG
>CATXJW010000005.1 GCA_958370325.1 uncultured Collinsella sp.
GGCGTTAGTGTCGGAAAAATAAGACGTTGCTTTTTGCCCCCTGCGGAAAGATTGGAGAACTAAGCCCTCGTCCCTCCCAGGTTGACCTACTCGAGGTCGTCGCCCTTGTGGCGTTAGGTCTGAAAATAATAAGAAGCCTTCGCGCTGCGGAATGATTTTGGAAACTAAGTACGGGACCCGCCCAAACCGTCCTGCTCAATCGCCCTTGTGGCGTTGGGGCTAAAAGGGTGGGACGCGTGGGTTATTTGGTTGTTAGGGTTAACAGGTCGTTGGGGGTTTTGAGGTTGTAGGTGGCGTTTGGGATATCTTGGTGTGATCCCCATGCTGCTCGGGCAAAACTGACCCCTGCTGAAGTTGCGCATTGTTCGTCGTAGACGGTGTCGCCAACGTAGACGACGTTGCCAGGATTCGCGCCCGCACGTCGGAGATATTCGAGCATGGGTGCGGGTGCGGGTTTATGTTCGGTTGTGTCTTCGACAAGGATGATGTGCTCAAAATACTTATCGAAACCAAGGGGTGCAATTTCTTTTGCGTATTCGTCGCGCGCACGTGAGGAGACGATGCCAAGTTTGCAGCCGCTATCGGCGAGTGTTGCGATGACTTCAAGCAAACCTGGAAACACGCTGATGTTGCTTTTAAAGCTGGCGGCAACTTGGCACCAGCGATCCAACGTTGCCTGCGAGTAGATCCCAAGTTTCTCAAGGGCGTTCTTGCCGGGTATGCCGAGGGCAAACTCAAGTTCGTGTCGGGGGAGCGTTTTGCCGGTCTCTTCTTGGATAATCTGGGCAAGCGATGACAGCACGCTTTCTTCTGTATCTGCCAATGTCCCATCAACGTCAAATACGATATGGTCAAAGTGCTTCATATGATTGCTCCTCTCTGTTGTTTGCCTGCAAGTTTGATGCAGTGACAGAAGAAGGGCTAGCGGGATTTCTGCCTGGTACTATCGAGATTCTGCCTCGCTGCTCGATAGCTCGAAGGAGTGCATCCCATTTGTTCTTTAAATACCTGGCCAAGATGGCTTGCTGTCGCAAAGCCGCATTGGCGCGCGACTGTCTGGACCGTTCGCGTGGTGTGTGCCAAAAGTTCGCAAGCACGGTTTACGCGGTATGCGCGCAGATATGCCGCCGGGGTCGTTCCTGCGCAAGCTTCGATAATGCGGTAACACTCTCTTTCGCTTACGCCGGCTGCAGATGCCATCTGGGGCACATCTATAGCGGCTGCATAGTTTGCGCGGATATAGTCCAGGATTGCCTTGAACTGTACGTCGCGGTTGGTCATCCAAGAGGCGTTGTCGGAGGAAAAGAGCGGTTCGGCCTTGGCGTAAATCTGAATCCAGAGCTCTGACAAGCTATTCCGAAGCGCCATCTCGTTCTGCGGCCGTTGAAGGTCGTGGTTAAAGGAACTCTTTAGCAAATCGATAAAGGGCATATCGTCGGGGTTGGTGGGCGACCATTTGAGCACATCGACGCCTCGACATTGAAGCAATGGGTTGATGTAGCGCTTTTGGAGACGTCCCGCGGGATCGCCGAGCATCGACGGCTGAAAGATATGCAGCATTTGAATGGCTGGCGCCGAATTGGGCGATTGCAGCGTGCTGTGCAAAACGCCGCCGTTGATAAAGCCGGCGGACCCTTCCTCAAAGCGTACGTGCTCATGAGCCGCGCGCGTTCGATAGTCAATCGCTCCCTGCTCCATGTAGAAAAGCTCAACTTCGGAATGCCAGTGCCAGGGGACGGAATTGCCCGGATAGCGAGCGAATTCTGCGCGTTCGGCAATATAGGGCCAGTCTTCGGCGGTCTCGGGAAACGCTTCCTCGCGTCCTCCGCGGTGCAATTCTATGTGATCCATGTTTCGCATGGCATCAGTATAAAGCGCGATGGGCTTAGATTGCTCTTGCCTGTTCGGGGAACGCCTTGTCTAGGGATGCTTGGAGCTTTTCGAAGGATGCTCGTAAGTTGAGGCTCTGATCGGCTGAGCGCTTGGTTTTTGTGTTGAGGGAGTCGAGGAGGCCGTCTCTCTGTGTCGGGGGGAAGGAGAAAAGGTCTGCATGTTTTAGGGATGGCTGCTGTGCTGCGTCATTGGAAGAATGCATGCTTATGCGGCCTCCTCGATGTCCACCAAAAGGTTGCGCACAGGGTGTGCTGCTAGGTCCCGTGCGTTGGCAGTATTATGCAGCGGACCGTTCAAAGAAGCGCTAAAGAAAGGCTTAACCTGGTTTGGTGTTACGATGAAACTGCAGGTCAGAGGTATTGAGTAACACTCTTGAAAGGTTTTGAGCTTAAGGGCTTTCTAAGGTTTGTGACGTGGATGTGGCGGGGACGTGCGAAGCGTGTGAATGCTCGCTGTTAGCGCTGCGGCTCTGCGGCCCGCACCTGCTCGATGACCTTTTCCATCGTGGCGTCAATGCGGTCCTTTTTGAGTTCGCATTCCCAGATGGTTATGGGCGTCCAGCCCATTTGGGTGAGCGCTGCCACGGCGGCACGGTCGCGCTCGACGTTGCGACGGAACTTTGCCTCCCAAAACTCAACATTGCGCTTGGGCTGGCTGGGGTTGCACTTGGGGCAGCGGTGCCAAAAGCAGCCGTTGACGAAGATGGCGATCTTGCGCCCAGGAAAGGCGATGTCGGGCTTGCCGGGAACCTTCCATTCCAAGCGATAACCCGTAAGGCCCGCTGCGCGCAGGCGCTGTCGTACGAGCAGCTCGGGCTTGGTGTTGGCGCGCTTGTTGCCCTTCATGGACTTTTTGATGGCGGCGCGGCGGCGGACCAGCTCGCGCTCGTCGGCGGAAAGGTCCGAGGTGTCGATGCCGTCGAGCAGACCGGGCTTGGGACGCTTTTTGCTGCGGCGCTTAGGTTTACGTTTGGGCTTGGTGGCAGGTTCGTCGATCGTGGCGGCCTCGGCGTCGTTGACAGTGCCGTTGGCCTCGAGCCGGTCTTCCTTCAGCTCAATCAGGGCATCGATGAGCCCCTTGTCTGCGGGCATCCATTCCACCGTGGCAAGCGAGGTGCGCGGAATCCAACGGATATCGAGCTGGCGGTCGTGCTTCTGAGGCTCATCGGATTCATCGGCGAGCGAGCAGTAGTAGCACTCCATGGAGAGGTGGAAATCGGGATAGTCGTACTCAACGGTGTAGAAGTCACGCAGGTTGGTGACCTTCACCTGCAGCTCTTCCATAAGCTCGCGGCGCACGGCGTCTTCGGGTGTCTCGCCGCGCATGAGCTTGCCGCCCGGGAACTCCCAAAGACCCTGCATGTCGCCGTAGCCGCGCTGCACGGCAAGCAGCTCGTCAGATCCATCCTTGCGAATGATCCCAGCGGCAACATGAACGGTCTTCAACAGGAGTCCTCTCTCAACATCAACAAGTGACAGGCTAGCTACCCGTACCTTACACAACGGTAAGGCAAGCGTAAGCCATATCGATGGTAGCCGACTCGGCTTCTTGCGACTATAGATGCCGTAGACTAATCGCAAGAAAGGACTCGGTATGCAAACCACGCACATGGCGACCCCGGTACTGGAGGTCGCGCATCTCGAAAAGGTATATGGAGCGCTGGGCAACGTGACCCGTGCGCTCAACGACGTCAGCTTTACCGTCAACCGCGGCGAATTCGTTGGCATCATGGGCGCTTCGGGCTCGGGCAAGTCGACGTTGCTCAACTGCGTGTCGACCATCGATAGCGCCACAAGTGGCACGATCCGCATCAACGGCCAGGACGTGACGCGCATGAAGCAGGCCAAGCTTTCGCAGTTCCGCCGCGAGGAGCTCGGCTTTATCTTCCAGGACTCCAACCTGCTCGATACGCTCACGGCACGCGAGAACATCGCCCTGCCGCTCACCATCGCCCGTGTGAATTCGGCCGAAATCTCGACCCGCGTGCAGGATGTGGCCGCGCGTCTGTCTATTAGCCAGGTGCTCGACAAGTATCCCTACCAGATGTCCGGCGGCCAGCAGCAGCGCGTTGCCGCGGCTCGCGCGCTCGTCACCGACCCCACTATGATTATGGCCGATGAGCCCACCGGCGCCCTCGACTCTAAAAGCGCCCGCCTGCTGCTCGAGAGCCTAGAGGCCCTCAACCGCCGCCTGCGCGCCACCGTGCTCATGGTCACGCATGACAGCTTTGCTGCTAGCTACACAAGCCGCGTGCTGTTTATCCGCGACGGCAAGATCTTTACCGAGCTGCGCCGCGGTGACACCGACCGCCGAGAGTTCTTCGACCGTATTATGGAGGTCGTTGCCATGATGGGCGGTGAGGGCTCCGATGCTCTGTAAACTCGCTTGGGGCAACGTTCGCCGCGCCGGCCGCGACTACCTCGTCTACCTTTTGACGCTCACCCTGGGCGTCACCGTATTCTATGCCTTTAACACCGTTTCGATGCAGGTCGATATTGCCGGCATTGAGGAGGAGGGCCTATCCGAGCTCATGGGTACCATGCTCGGCTACCTCACGTACTTTTTGGCCGGCGTCATGGCCTTTTTGATGGTGTATGCCAATAACTTCATCATGAAACGCCGCAAGAAGGAGTTTGGCCTGTACCAGGTGCTCGGCATGGGGCGCGGGCGCGTCGCCACGATCATGGCGCTCGAGACGGTGATCGTTTCGGTCGGCGCCTTTGTCGCCGGTATTGTGCTGGGCGTGGGGCTCTCCCAGCTCATGACGTTCTTTACGGCCTCGCTCTTTAAGACGCAGATCGCCAATTTCCGCTTCTTTTTCTCGGTGCATGCGTTCAACCTGACCCTGGCCTGCATGCTCGTAATGTTTGTGCTCACGCTGCTGCTGAACCTTCGCGCCGTGCGTCGTACCAAACTCATCGAGCTTATGGGTGCCGAGCGTCGCAACGAGAGCATCAAGACGCGCAATCCCTGGATCGCGATTGCCATCTTTGCTGTGGGCGTGGTGCTTGTGGGCGTGGCCTATTACCGTCTGCTACGTGATGGGTTCCCGCTAACCGAGACGGGCGACAAGCTGGACGGGGCAATGAGCCAGTTTGGCATCACCACGGCCATGGTCACGGTAGGCACCTTTGCCCTGTTCTGGGGACTCTCGGGCATGCTTATCAAGCTGCTGCAGAGCTTGCGCGGCGTGTATTGGCGCGGCCTCAACATGTTTACTGTGCGCCAGCTTGCGGCCAAGGTCAACACGGTGTGCTTTTCGATGGGCGTCATCGCGATGATTCTGTTTTTGGCCATTACCTCGGTGACCTGCGGTATGTCGATTGCCAACGTGATGAACGAGAATCTGGAGCGCTATAACCCTGTTGACGTGTCTCAGACGTATGTCTATTACACGCCCGAAACGCTCGACTACTACAAGGAGTATGTCAATCCGTCTGAGGCCGATCGCATGGTGCTGGCCGATGCAACGGTCGATTTGTACGCTGCATGGCATGGCGATCGTAAAGATCCCGATAACGTTGCAGACGGTATTAAGGGCAAGTCGGCGGACAACAACGACGAGACCGGCAAAAAGGTCAATATCGCCGATGTTGCCGGTGAGCATGTGCAGATCGATTCGTATCTGAGTTACCCGCTTGGCGGCTCGGGCCCCTCGGTAGTGGCGGGTGAGATGTGCAAGGCCATGGGCGAAAAGCTTCCCAAGGCGCTCGAGGGAAGCAACGCCGATGCGATGGGTCTGTATGTGACGCCGGCGAGCCAGTACAACAAACTGCGCCAGATGATGGGCGAGGAGCCGGTGAGCATTGGCCGGGACCAGTACTTGCTTACGTGTGATATGGGCGGTGAGCTGGGCGACCTGTACACCAAATACATGGCCGGCGGCCATACCCTCACCTTGGGCGGGCATGAGCTCAAGCCCGCAACCGATAAGTCGGACGAGGACACGGCGGCCATCGCCAACTCGGCGATGGGCAGCAATCCCGGTACCGTGGTCGTAGCCGATGAGCTGCTGTCCCAGCTTAATCTGCAGCCGTATTCCAGTAATCTGCTCGTTAATTACAAACAGGGGATGGATACGACTGGGGCAGACGAGAGCATTAAATACACCTTGCTCGACAATCTGCTCGTTAACGGCAAGGAGCCGGGGTCATGGGGAGTCTTCATCACGCGTTCCGAGATGTATACGCAGGCGGCGCAGATGAACGGCATGATTAGCTATCTGGCCATCTACATTGGCTTTGTACTGGTCGTTGCGTGCGCGGCGATACTGTCGATCCAGCAGCTCTCTAATGTGGCCGACGGCAGCCGCAGCTATCGTGTACTGGCACAGATTGGCTGTGACGACCGCCAGATTCGCCATTCGGTGATGGCGCAGCAAGCGGTATTCTTCCTGTTCCCGCTGGCAGTGGGCCTGGCGCACTCCTTTGTGGCGCTCAAGGTGATTATCGAGCTGGTGAGCATATTCGGCAGCATGAGCATCGGCGGCACCGTGGGCCTCACCTGCGCGATTTTCCTGGCGGCCTACGGCGGCTACTTCCTGGTAACGTACCTCATGAGCGCCGGCATGGTACAAGCTGCCATCGCCACCCGCTACAGCGAGTAACAAGCGGGCAAAACCGTCGCAAAATCAGAGCGAATAACCGCCGCGAAGGGAGTCCAGCTCCCTTTGCGGCGGTATTTTGCGTATCTAGAGCATCTCAGATGCAAGTGAGTAGGCTTTTTTGGATCTGCCGAGCACATCGCGGCAAGTGCTCAATAAAATCGCAGGTCAGGGCTGTGGCGTTTTGAGGTGTGCTCGGCATTCCGCCAAAAGCCTACTCACTTGGTTTTACTGCTAGAAAACCGCCGCGAGGGAAAGTAGCTCCCTCGCGGCGGTTTTTGGCGTTTGCCCAGATAAAACCTGCCAAAATAAACCTGTCCCTTTTTGGCAGGTTATCGCTTCCAGAAGTGGAGGATGAGCGTGGTGCGGTTTTGCTGTTCGGTTTTGACCAGGATGTTGTGGATGTGAGTCTTGACGGTGCCCACGGCAAGGAATAGCTCGTCAGCAATCTCTTGGTTCGACTTGCCCAGCACAACAAGGCGCATGACTTCGGTCTCACGGTTGGAGAGCCTGTAGGCGTTACGATAGAAGGGCATTTGCTCTTCGATGTGTCGATCAAGATCGCTGACGTTCTTTTCCTCGGGCGCCTCCTGCATGCGGATTGAAAGCACGTGGTAGGAGTAGATAATCAGCAGAATTGCAAAGTAGCACGCAAAGACGTTTTCGCTAAAGTTGCGCTCGGACAGATATAGCTGCAGCCAAGAGGGCGCTAGGCTCATGGGGACAACAAGGATGTTGTAGAAATCCTCGGCAACGATGCAACCGACCAGAATTGCGCCGATAATCAGGTGCTTTCGTTGGTTGTTAACGCGTGCCTTCAGCTCAACTTTTGTACTCTTATGAGCCGTCCAAAAGATATACAGTCCCACAAAGACAAGGAATACCTGACGCATCGTGTAGTAGAGCCACTGATGCATGGGGCCGGAGGGGACAGCGACGATAATCAGCGACTCGCACAGCAAAAACGTCAAGACGGGGATAGCGAACTGCTTTTTTGAATGTTTGTCGAGCAGGTCCATGGCAATCAGCCAAATAAAAGCCTGCGAAGCGGTCGCCACAAGGGTCCGCATTACAGGCATGGTAATTGAGTAATAGTCGCTGGCCGGAAAACTCTGGTTTTGCAATGTGTATTCAAAAAAGAAGATCTCGGTCATCTCGATGGCATAGCAGATAAATACGCCGCTGCCATAGATAAAGAAGCGTCGACGAGACGAGGCATAGGCGGCAAGCGAAAGCACTGCCGTCACAATACAGATTACGAGTATTGCTAGGGTATAGAAGAACATCAGAGTGTTCATCTGTCACCGTCCCATCTCATTTAATCTATGGCCGAATCCTGTATATCCTGTGGGGTATAGTCGTCTCGACCCTTCGTTCCATTGCAGATTAGGCGCCGAGATACAGGATAGCTGTATACCGTTCACGGTTCTAGATAGTAAACCCCCTGTAAACTCTTGACCTGCGGGTTTATATTGGATTAGAGAGGGTGTAACTCCGTGAACGGTCTTTAATCCCGAATAAACTAGGTAAAAATTGCATACGGGTGAATGATGGTCTTGTCAACACGAGGCGTGATGTTCGAGCGCCTCATAGTAATAGTCGGCAAGACCGGCGGAAAGGAAATCGACATGGCACTGCCTAAGGATTTCATCGACACCAACGACTTCACCAAAGAGCAGATCCTGGCTATCGAGGATCTTGGCCTGGCAATGAAGAAGGCCATCAAGGTTGACGGTTATTATCCGCACCTGCTCCGCAACAAGAGCCTTGGCATGATCTTCCAGCAGGTCTCCACCCGCACCCGTCTTTCCTTCGAGACCGCTATGACCGACCTCGGCGGCCATGCTCAGTTCTATGGCCCTGGCACCATCCAGCTCGGCGGTCACGAGTCCCTGGGCGACACCGCTCGAGTTATGGGCTCGCTGCTCGACATCATGATGGCTCGCGTTGACCGTCACAAGGACGTCGTCGGCCTCGCCGAGGGCTCCGCTGTTCCCGTCATCAACGGCATGTCCGAGTTCAACCATCCAACGCAGGAGATGGGCGACCTCATGACCATGCTCGAGAACCTCCCCGAGGGCAAGAAGATCGAGGACTGCACCTTGGCCTTCATCGGCGACGCCACCCAGGTCTGCGTCTCCCTCATGTTCATCGCCTCCAAGGTCGGCATGAAGTTTGTCCAGTTTGGACCTAAGGGCCACCAGATCCCCGACGGCGGCCTGCACGTCGGCACCGTCGAGGAGCGCGCCGAGTTCGGCAAGCAGATGATGGCCATTGCCGAGGAGAACTGCAAGGTCTCCGGTGGCTCCATCGTCATCTCCGACGACATCGAGTGCATCAAGGGCGCCGACTTCATCTACACCGACGTGTGGTATGGCCTGTACGACGAGGAGGTCTCGGGCGAGAACTACATGGACGTGTTCTATCCCAAGTATCAGGTCACCATGGACATGATGAACTTCGCCGGCCCCAACTCCAAGTTCATGCACTGCCTGCCGGCCACCCGCAACGAGGAGGTCGTCGACGAGGTCATGGACGATCCCGAGCGCTCCCTGTGCTGGGTCGAGGCCGAGAACCGCAAGCACTCCATCCGTGCTCTCCTTGCCGCCCTGGGCAAGCGCACCCCGCTCAACGACGAGGGTGTCGAGTACTCCGCCAAGGCCGAGCTTCACGCCGCTCTCGAGGCTCTCGAGCAGCTCTAAGCCTCAAGGCTTTTAAAAGCACGTTTGCGGGCGGCGGATGCTCGTCTCCTGTCGCCCGCTCACCGAGGCCCAAGCAATTGCCTTAATACCTTAGGGCCTCGAATCTGTCCAAGACTGAGCGAAGGAGCTCATCATGAGCGACGGAAAGAAAAAGCTTTCCTTCTTGACGGTCATTTCGACCATCATCTGCGTCGTCTTCGTTTGCGAGGCCGCCGCACCTGCTGCCGCCATTGGCAACCAGCAGTTCTTCTGGTGGATCTTCCTGATCCTGACCTTCCTGCTCCCTTACGGCATGGTTGTCGCCGAGCTCGGCACCACCTATGACGGCGAGGGCGGCATTTACGACTGGGTGCGCGATGGCCTGGGCGACAAGTGGGGCGCCCGCATTTCGTACTACTACTGGGTTAACTACCCGCTGTGGATCGCCTCGCTGGCCACCATGTTCCCTGACATCCTGGGCATGGTCTTTGGCGTCGAGTTCAACCTGATCGCCAAGATGGGTATCGATCTTGCCTTCGTGTGGATCGTCTACCTTATGGGCCGCTCCAAGGCGGCCGACTCCGAGTGGGTCCTCAACGGTGGCGCCATCATCAAGGTCGCCGTTGCCGTTATCGTCGGCGCTCTGGGCATTTGGTATGCCATGGAGAACGGTTTTGCGAACGACATGTCCGCTGCCACCTTCCTGCCCGAGCTCACCAACACCAACGCTCTCGGCTACCTGTCGATCATCATCTTTAACTTCATGGGCTTCGAGGTCATCTGCACCATGACCGACGACATGGCCGATCCCGCTCGCGATATCCCCAAGGCCATCATCGTCGGTGGCCTGTCCATCGCCGTCATCTACCTGTTCGCCGGCTTCGGCATCGGCGCCGCCGTGCCGGCCGACTCCATCGATCCCGACTACGGCATGATCGTCGCAGTCCAGACCATGGTGGGCGACTCCATGATCTTTAAGGTCATCTGCATCGCCTTCCTGATCACCCTGTTCGCCAACATGGCCGCTTGGTCCTTCGGCGTTAACTCCGTTGCTCGCTACGCTGCCGAGCACGGCAACATGCCCAAGGTCTTCGCCTCGATGATCTCGGATGACGACATGCCCAACGGCGCCAACCTGGTCAACGCCATCGTTGCCTCCCTGGTGCTGTGCCTGCAGCTGGTTCCCATCGACGCCATCTCCAACGGTGTCTTCTGGATGCTCTTCGGTACCTCCGTCGTCTTCCTGCTGCTCACCTATATCCCGATGTTCCCGGCGTTCCTCAACCTTCGCAAGAACGACCCCAACCGCGAGCGCATCTTCACGTTCCCGTTTAAGGGCGCCATGATGAAGGTCATGTTGGCCATCCCCTGCATCGAGCTGGTCCTGGCCATCGTCGCAACGCTGGTGCCGTTCTCCGCCGCTGAAATTGGCGACAAGCTCCCGATGATCGTCATCTTCATCGTGCTCGTGCTCATCGGCGAGGTCGTCCGCGTCGTCAGCGCCAAGGGCCGCAAGGAAGAGTACAAGGGTCTGACCCCTGAGCTCGCAGCCCAGCGTCTCGCTGAGGAGGCCGCCGAGGCCGAGGAGGACTAGAGCACCCGGTTCTGGGGCTTCAACCCTCCTCGCGTACCAACGCGCGCTTCGTCGGGCTTGTCGCTCCCGACTCCGGGCACTCTAGCCTCTTCGGAGGCGTGCCCAAGCGACAGGTTTGCTAACCATTCCCCCAGGGTGGGTGTGAGCGATAGCTCCGGTAACCACCGCCCACCCCAATCTCTCTTCCGTATCCTTCGTGCGTTTTGTCTCCGCGCACTTGGTTACGTCGTCGCTTGCCGGTGCGATTCCGTGAAAACCGGTGCCGGGCGCCCCGACCTTTGCCGGGGAACGGGCGCCTACCATCTCTTGGTTTTAGGCTGCGGGTAACCCGCCCGCAGCAAGCGATCGTTCGATTTGGAGGAAATCTTATGCGTACGATCACCGAGTCCGAGTCCACCCCCAGGGCCGACGGCTTCTTTATGCCCGCCGAGTTCGCCCCGCAGGATCGCGTGTGGATGGGCTGGCCCCACCGCACCGACACCTGGGCCCACGGCGCCAAGCCGGCCCAGAAGCAGTATGCCGCCATCGCCCGCGCCATCTCCGAGTTCACCCCGGTCTATATGTGCGCCAACCAGGTCGACTACGCCAACTGCAAGGCCGTCTTCGAGGAGGACGAGAACGTCACCGTCATCGAGATGACCACCGACGACGCCTGGTTCCGCGACACTGCCGCCACCTACGTCATCAACGGCAAGGGCGAGAAGCGCGCCAACCACTGGCACTTCAACGCCTACGGCGGCCTCGTCGACGGCCTGTACTTCCCGTGGGACAAGGACGAGCAGATCGCCCTCAAGATGGCTGAGCTCTCCGGCTGCCGCCGCTATCGTCCCGATGACATGATCCTCGAGGGCGGCTCCATCACCGTCGACGGCGAGGGCACCCTTGTCGTGACCGACCAGTGCCTGCTTTCCCCGGGCCGCACCTGCTCTGCGGTGCTCGAGGAGGAAGAGGATCCCGAGTCCATCTGGCCCAAGTTCAAGAAGAAGTTTGAGCCCTGGAGCGAGGAGCTTCGCGCCTACATGGACGAGCACCTCAAGGATTACCTGGGTGTCGAGAAGGTCATCTGGGTCAAGGAGGGCATCGACCCCGAGGAGACCAACGGCCACATCGACGACGTCGCCACGTTCATCGCCCCGGGCGTCATGGCCTGCATCTGGACCGACGATCCCGAGTATCCGTTCTACGAGCAGTGCCACGCTGCCTACGAGACCCTCTCCAACGCCGTTGACGCCAAGGGCCGCAAGATGAAGGTCTACAAGCTCTGCATGCCCGTGAACCCGCTGTTCATGGACCAGGCTTCCTGCGACACCATCGACGCCGACGAGAACGCCGAGCCGCGCGTCCCCGACGAGCCGCTGATCGCCTCCTACATGAACTACCTGGTCACCAACCACGGCGTTATCGTCCCGCAGTACGGCGACGAGAACGACCAGCTGGCCGTTGACACGCTCCAGAAGATCTACGACGAGGTCTGGGGCGAGGGCGTCTACAAGTGCGTCGGCGTTCAGTCCGAGCAGGTCGTCTTCGGCGGCGGCAACATCCACTGCATTACGCAGCAGGAGCCGTCCGCGTAATTGTCTGGCTTCCTGAGGCACGGCACCTTCCCGTTCATTCGTCGCTTGCGTACCAAAGTACGCGGCGCTCCTCTTTCACGGGAATCTGCCGCACCTCAGAAACCCAGCCGATCAATCGGACAGTCGGTGAATCGCACCGTGACCATCTCGGGGCATTGATGGTCTGGTCACTTGATGTCTTGGTCGGCTGGGTTTTTCTTTGGGCACTCCGTTGCCTCCACTTCGGAGTGCCCGCCTCTTTGATTGAGTACGCGTCTGGCCTGGGATTTTTTGCGGGTTAGGCCAATTGTTCGCTTGAATATCCCAGGTCAGACGCGTCTTCAATTGCCAAAAGTTTCCGGTCGTAAACGCGGCCGTTTTGATCGGAGTATCTATGTACCAGCGTATCGTCATCTACACGCGCCTGTTCCGCGAGCGTTGGTCCAACAAATGCACCCTCTCCTCTCTTTGGGATGGCACCTGTACCGGTGACGCGGCCTGCAACCCTACCTTGGGCTGCGCCTTCGGTACAGATGCCATCCCTTTTGCTGTGAGGGGAGCGTGCCGTGGCAGGTAAGAAGTTCTCCCTGATCGAGGTCATCCTCTCGGTTATCTGCGTTGTCTTTACCATCGAGGCGGCTGCTCCGGCATCTGCCATGGGTAACGTGCAGTTCTTCTGGTGGATCTTCCTTATCATTACGTTTTTGCTTCCCTATGGCCTGGTGGTGGCCGAGCTGGGCACGGCATTCGATTCCGAGGGCGGTCTGTACGATTGGGTTCGCCTTGGCCTGGGCGACCGTTGGGGCGCCCGCTGCTCCTGGTGCTACTGGGTTAACTTTCCGCTGTGGGTGGCAAGTATCGCCTGTATGTTTCCCAGCGTTATCAATGCGGTATGGGGTGTCGAGTTTTCGCTCGGGGTCCGAATCGCCATCGAGCTTGCCTTTGTGTGGGGCGTCACGGTCATGGCGATGCAGCCGGTGGCCGAGGCGGATTGGGTCATGGATGGCGGCGCCGTCGTCAAGGTGCTCATTACCGCCGTGGTGGGAATCGTCGGCATCTGGTTTGCCTGCAATAACGGCTTTGCCAACGACATGTCGTTCAAGACCTTCATTCCAGATCTGGGCGATACCAATTCGCTGACGTACCTATCGATCATCCTGTTCAACTTTATGGGCTTCGAAGTGGTCGCGACCTTTGCCAGTACGATGAAAAACCCGTCGCGTGATATCCCCAAGGCGGTTATCGCCGGCGGTGTTGCCATTGCGGCAATCTACATCATCTGCGGCGTTGGCATTGGAGCCGCGGTTCCTACCGAGCAGCTTTCGCTCGATTCGGGCATTGTGGACGCGGTCGGCGCCATGGTGGGGCGCAGCCATCCACTGACAATGATCGTGGGCATGGCCTTTTTGGTGACGCTGTTCGCTAACATGATTTGCTGGAGTTTTGGCGTCAACAGCGTGGCGAGCTATGCCGCGCGCCATGGCAACATGCCACGCCCCTTTGCGTTGGTGTCCAAGAGGACCGGCATGCCCAACGGCTCGGCACTCATTAACGGTTGTTTTGCCAGCCTGGTGCTCCTGCTCCAGATCCCGTTGGGCGAGGGCTCCGACGTCTTTTGGGTTTTCTTCTCGATGAACGTCGTCTTTCTGCTCATGAGCTATATCCCGATGTTCCCGGCGTTTTGGCGCCTGCGTAAATACGACGACCGCCCGCGTGTGTTCCGCGCGCCCTTCGAGGGCAAGGTGCTTGCGGTAGCGCTTGCGGTGCCAGTGGTAGAGCTCGTGCTTTCCATTGTTGCGACAATCGTGCCGCTTAACAGCTCGCCCGCCGAGATGTCAAAGTTGCCGATCCTCATGGGTGTGGTGATCGGCGTGTTGCTAGGCGAGGTTTCGCGCCTCATATCGCGCCGCGGTCGCAGCATCGACAATCCCGGCGTTGGCGCAAGGGGGACAGGTCGCTTTGCACCAAAACAGTAGCGCCGCGAGTTGTGCGGTGCTAGATGAATCTTGGATTACTGCTCACGCTGCTCGGGATCAGATGCGAGCTTGGGTGCAAAGTAGGGGACGTGGCCCAGGTAGGGGCAGCTGTCCGAACGCGCCTCAACGGCGCAGGGGACATCGTCGTAGGTCATGGAAGAACCGAGTCGGGTGATGGCCTTGGCGGCGGGCGCGACGAGCATCTTGAGCGGAGCGATCGGTGTCATGGCATCTCCTTTCATCGGTGAGACACAGCTTGTTTATCTAAACGATACAGTACGTTTAATCGGTGAGTCTAATCTTGCGGCAAAGAATCTGTCAACATCCTCACAGCATCTAGACAGGGGAGGCGGGCATGAGTTTCGCGTTCTATATCTACACCACGATTATCATGGGCGTGGCTCTGGTGACCAGTGCCGTGGCATTGGTGGTCTGGCTCATGACGCACCGTCGCGACAGCCTAGTGGCCGCGGCGGGCTTTTTGCTCTACATGCTCGATATGTCAGTCATCTTTTTTGACGAGTACACTCGGCTCAAATATGACTACGCCGTTACCTTTAGCGAGCCGCTGCAGCACCCCTTGCTGCGCTGCGTGCTCGGTATTGCCATCTATGCTTGCATTGTGCTGTGGATGTTTGCACGCTTGCGCAAAAGGCCGACGTCGCGCATGCTCGGGCTCGCTATCGTGCCGTTTTCAATCTTGCAATTGCTGCTGGTGCCTCGCAGCGGCGCTGCCGGAGAGATACAGCAGTATCTCTTTTGGCTCACGCGTGACCTGGGCAATGTAGGATGTCTTGCCTATGCCGCCTGGCATTACCGGCACAGGGCCACGCGTGTTGAGAAACTCGACCTCGACCGCTCAAAGCTCTTTTGGAAGGTGGCACTCGTTCTTGCGTTTTGCGTAATCGCCGAGGACACCTACATGATTTTGCTCTGCCGCCCCGACTCTCAAAACCCCGTCATCAGCCTCTTTTTGTGGTATCTGTCCGAGCGCAATATCTCCGAAAACGTGCTGCTCGTGGTATGCGCGGTCCAACTCTTTTGCCAGTTTAGCCATATCCTGCGCGTGTATGCCCGTCATCCGCGTGCCGATGAGGACGTGGCGGCCCAGAGCGCAAGCTCTGAGGATGACCTCGCATCGCGTGTGGTGATCTATGCCGATGCCCATAAGCTGTCGCGGCGCGAGCAGGAGGTGCTCACGCTGGTGCTGAAGGGCAACGACGCCCAAAACATCGCCAGCGAGTTGGTCATCAGCCCTGGCACGGTCAAGGCGCACTTGCATCGCATCTACGTTAAAAGCGGTGTCTCCAACCGAGATGACCTCATAGATACCTTTTGGCGTTCCTAGCCCCATTCTTCCTCGCATGCGGGTCTTGCCGTGTGGGCGGCCATACCGTTGGGCGTAATGAAGCGGTAATAATCTCAGACAATAAACCTGCAGGTAAAGCGTGTAAACCTGCTTAAACTGACCGTTTGCGGTCCCTGGCCTTGGCACGGATTTGCCCCTGTGTATCAATGGGTGTAGCGCGAAGCCGCGGACGTGGGGCAGACGTCCGAGCACGGCTTGTAGGCACGCGCCGATGCGGGAGCGCTACGCTCCCAACCGAGTGCCCGCGCGGGCGGTGCGTCCGCGTTGCAACCAAAGATGCCTGAGGAGGCTCACATGGACAAGGCTGATGTAGTTATCAAGAGCAACGCCGTCTTTACCGGCGATGGGCTCGAGCCGTTTAAGGGCGGCGTTGCCGTGCGGGGCGATAAAATCGTTGCCTGCGGTGACGATGCCCACCTGGCACCGTTTATCGGCCCCGATACCGAGGTGCGCGACTTTGGCGACCAGCTCGTCATGCCCGGCCTGATCGACTCGCACACGCATTTTGCCCAGGGCGCGTTCATGACCGACCCCGATTTTGCCGTCAACCTCATCGACTGCACCAGTTTTGAGATGGCAATGGAACGTGTCGTGGCGTTTGCGGCCGACCATCCCGATAACGAGTGGATTCTGGGCTGCCAGATTATCCAGTTCCAGTGGGATGTCCCCGAGATGCCCACAGCCGCGATGATCGATGAGTACATCTCCGACCGCCCGGTCTTTCTGCAGCAGGTTGACATGCATACCTTTAGTGCCAATACCTGCGCCATCAACAAGGTGGGAGTAACTTCGCAGACGCCCGATCCCGCAGGCGGCAAGATCCTTAAGGATGCCGAGGGCAATCTGACGGGCGTGTTTTCCAACAACGCCGGCGCCTTCTTTATGGACGAGGTCTACGATCCGGCGCCCGAGGTTGTTGACGCGTCGTTTGCAAAAACCGCCCGGCGCGCCAATGCCCTGGGAATCACTACGGTCGGCATGGTCAATCCTACGTTTGTGAGCATGGAAAACCCGTATGCGGTGTTGGCAGGTCTTAATGCCAAGGGCGACTTGCCACTGCGCGTGTTCCTGTACACCGATCTGTTCGAAAACGAGTCCTTAACGCTCGAGCAGATCAAGGAGAAATACGCCTTCCCGGGTACGCAGGTGGAGTGGCACGGCTTTAAGCAGTTTCTTGATGGCGTGTGCTCCGACCACACCGCTTGGATGCTTGAGCCCTATAGCAATGCGCCCGATACCTGCGGTGAGCCCGCGGAGGAGCCAGAGCGCATCCGCGCTGCCATCCTCAGGGCGCAGGAATGGGGCGTTGACACGCGCATCCATACGATTGGTGATCGCTCGGTGCGTTTTGTGCTCGATTGTTTTGAGGAGGGCGAGCACTTGCATGGCAAGCGGGATTGTCGCCACTCCATGGAGCACAACGAGACGGTTCAGCCCGAGGATCTGCCGCGCTATGCCGAGCTGGGTATATGCCCTGGCATGCAGCCGTGGCACATGCTGCTCGATATGGCTGACCTTGCCAAGGACGATGCCGTGGGCCCCGAGCGTGCTGCGCTTTCGTGGCCCCTGCATAGCCTGCTTGCCAGCGGTGCCGTGGTGCACCTGGGCAGTGACTTCCCCGTTGTGGGCTTGGAGCCCATGGAGGAGGTGTACGGCGCGGTCTTCCGCATGCTCGAGGACGGCTCCAACCCCGAGGGCTGGTTCCCCCAGGAGCGCATCACCATGGCCGAGGCTCTGCGCGCCTACACCTATGGCAGCGCCTACGCCATGCATGCCGAGGACCGCATCGGCACGCTCGCGTGCGGCAAACAGGCAGATATCTGCGTGCTCGACCGCAATCTCTTTGATTGCGAGCCGGCCGAGGTGCTCGAGGCTACCGCAGCCCTCACGATGATCGCCGGCAAGGTGGTCTTTGAGGCATAGCGCCATCGTTTGATTGGGCGGCTTGGTGCCAGTTGTCAGCCGCCTGGCATCCGTTCAGCACTACTCTCTCAAGGAAAGGGGAGAACAATGGCAGAAGAAGTAACCGCTGCCGTGGAGGAGGAGCGCGAGCTCGCCTCCCAACCGATTCCCGGCCTGGTGCGTAAGTACACCATCGTCACCGGCCAGGGCATGCTCGCCCAGATCATCATGGTGGTCCTCGAGGGACTCGTGATGGGTTGGGGCCTGGGTGCCCACGGCCTGGCCTGCGTCTCGATCATCATGTCGGTCGAGTACATCAACCTGGCCTTTGGCAACCTGTTTGGCACCGGCGTGCCCGCCGTGGTGGGCAACCTTTTGGGTGCCGGCGACATCAAGGGCGCAAGCAAGGCTTTTAGCCAGGGCTTTTGGCTCACCACGATCGTGAGTGTGCTGCTTGCTGTGGTGATGGCAGTGTTTACCGAGCCCATCTGCGCATTCTTTGGCGCCACGCCCGACATCATGGCCGATACCGTTGCCGGCGTGCGCACCTTCGCCGTGCTGCTGCCGCTCACGGTCATTGGCCAGATGATCACCGCTGTGATGCGTGTGGATGAGAAGGTTCAGATCCAGGCCAACCTCATGACCGTTTCGGCTATCGTCGCCATCTGCTGGCTCGCGCTTTCCACGTTTGTGCTCAAGTTTGGCGTTATGGGCGCCGGCGTGTACTACGGGCTTTCCATCGGCATCTGGGCCATCGGTATCTTCTGGTTCATCGGGGGCAAAAAGTCCCAGCTCCAGATTAGCCTGGCCGACCTTAAGCTCGACCTCGCCATCTGCGGCCAGATCTTCAAGATCGGCTTCCCGTTCTTCCTGGTCCAGGGCGCGACCTTTATCTTTAATACCGTTGCCAACTCGCTTTTGGGTTCGCTCGGCGGCGACATGGGCTCGCTCTACATCGCAGCCTTTGGCGTGATCAACGGCTACATCCTCTACATTACCATGATGGTTGCCCAGTGCTTCTCCTACGGTCTGCAGCCCATCGCTGCCTTCAACGCCGGCGCAAAGGCTTGGGCACGCCTTAAGGAGACGCTCTCCTGCACGCTTAAGTACCAGGTTGTGACGCTGGCGCTGGTCACCGTCGCGCTCTGGCTTGCCGCCACCCCGGTGTGCGCCTTCTTTGCCGGCAGCGATCCTGCGCTCGTTGAGGTTGCCGCCAACGCCACGCGTACTGTCATCCTGGCTGTTGCCCTGGGCTATCTTGCCATGACCATGTCGATGTATTTCCAGGCGGTCGAGAAGGTGGGTGTCGCCACATTTACGGGCTTGCTTCGCTATGTGATCTGCTCGGTGCCGCTTATGTACCTCCTCGGCAACATGATGGGTGTCGAGGGCGTGTGGATCGCCCTGGTGGTGGCCGATGCCATTACCGGCATCATCTCCATTGCGCTCGCCGCGCACGAGTCCAAGCGCCTGAGCGGGCTTCCCGCGTAGCCAACGCGCGCTTGCGACACATGACAGCGACTGTTTAATGTAAGCCGCCGCAGATGCTCCCAAGGCGTCTGCGGCGGTTCTTTGCAGCGAGGTTCAAATAGGCAATCTGCCAGCGCTACTTTCAAATTAGAGGCCGGCTTATGATTGTTCTCGAACCAATGCTATGAGGCCCAGGCGGTTTTTGACGCCGAGCTTGTGATAGAGGGCGTTGACATGCTTTTTTACGGTCGACTCCGAGATATAGAGCTCCTCGGCCATTTCGCGGTTGGTCTTGCCGGCAAGCATCATCTTGAGCACCTCTGCCTCGCGGGGGAGGACTTCGAGCTCGCTGATGAGCGCCTCTAAGGGGTTCTCGCAAGCTTGCTGTGCGGTGCTCTGCGCAAGGATCCCGTACAGGCGCAGGCTCAGGTGCCGCGCGAGCTGGCGCAGGGCTTCGAGCTCTTCGTCCGAAAAATCCCCCGCTTCTCGTGCGCGAAACAGCGTGAGCGACCCCAGGGATGTGCCCCCGTGCGCGAGCGTGGCAGTGCAGCCATAGTAGATGCCGAGCGGCTTCATCCACTCCTGATAGATGGGCGTTGCGTTGCGGCGCTCGACATCCACGAGGTCCAGGTCGCGATAAACATGCACGTTGTGAACGTCAAAGCTCCAAAGGGTGTAGTCAAAGGCGGCATAGCGTTCGTAGTAGCTCTCGAGCTGGTCTTCTGCCATGCCACGGGCAACGGGGCTTACGAATTCTGTCTGTCCGTGTGTGCCGGCGCGTGCGATATCAAACATCGAGGCCCGGTGCGATATCACCTGATTAACTCTATCAAGAAGCCCGGCTTGAAGCGTGGCGAAGTCGCCGCAGCCATGAATCCATAAGGCGCAGTCGTTGAGGGCGGACCAGCGGCTCCCGTGGATCTCATCGGGGTTAAAGCGGGTATGCGTGGTATTGGTCATGGATGTCCTTTCATGCGGCTTTGTCAGTATGACACGTCTCGCGCGCCACTAGAACTTTAGGTCAGTGAACGGTGTCCTTTTGGGTGGCGAAAGGGTCCCCTAGGCACATTGAGAGTGGGCTTCCGGAGCCGCACAATGGGGCCGTCATCACAAAGGGTCGTCCATATCGTTAGGAGCCAACATGAAGACCATTTACGAGAGCGAGTCTACGCCAAAGAAGGACGGATTCTACATGCCCGGCGAGTACGAGGAGCAGGAGCGCACCTGGATTTTGTGGCCGCATCGTTCGGATGTGTGGCGCTGCGGTGCCAAGCCGGCGCAAAAGGTCTTTACCGAGATTATTAAGACCGTTGCACGCTTCCAACCCATCACCGTTGGTGTCAATGCCGAGGATTTCCCTGCGGTGTGCGAGATTTTCGATGGCGTTGAGAACGTGCGCGTGATTCATATGGAGTACAACGACTCCTGGATCCGCGACCCCGGCCCGGCGTTTCTTGTCAACGACAAGGGCGACGTGGCACTCTCGCACTTCCACTTTAATGCTTACGGCGGTTTCATTGACGGCCTGTATTTCCCGTGGGACAAGGACGCTTCCATTGGCCTGCAGGTGGCACAGCTCGAGCAGGTTAACCGCTATCGTCCCGAGGATTACATCCTCGAGGGCGGCTCGTTTAACTGCGACGGCCAGGGCACCGTGGTGACCACCGAGATGTGCCTGCTCAATGAGGACCGCAACCCCCAGTACACCAAGGAGCAGATTGAGGAGAAGCTCTCTGAGTATCTCGGTATCGAGAAGGTTATCTGGATCAAGGACGGTATCGATCCGTACGAAACGAACGGTCATGTGGACGACGTCGCATGCTTTAGTGCGCCCGGCGAGGTCTGCTGCATGTGGACCGATGATCCCAACCATAAGTTCTACAAGGAGTGCCAAGAGGCGTATAAGGCGCTTTCCGAGACGACGGATGCCCGTGGCCGCAAGCTCAAGATCCACAAGGTGATTATGCCTGTGACCTCGGTATATATGACCGAGGAGGAGGCCAGCACGATTGACCCCGTCGAGGGCGTGCTGCCGCGTACCCCCGAGGACGCTTTCGAGCCGAGCTACCTCAACTTCCTGCCCATCAACGGTGCAGTGCTTGTACCGCAGTTCGGCGATCCCAATGACGCCCAGGCGCTCAAGGATATCCAGGCTGCTTATCCGGACCGTGAAGTCATCGGCATCATGACGCGCGAGGTCATCTATGGTGGCGGCAACATCCACTGCATCACCCAGCAACAGCCCAAGGCGCGCTGCAAGTAGATGCGGTTGCAGGCACACGGGGTAGTGTCGATATGACCTGGGGCCCGCTGGCGCACACGCTGGCGGGCCCTTTTGCGTGCGGCGGGCAGCGTTGCATGCGGGCACTCGGGTCTAAGCGAGGGTACCAGGGGTCTTGCTTATCGTCGATAGTTGGTCTAGAATCGTCGATAGTCGATGATAGGGGGTAGCATGCAGCTTGTTGAAAGTGAGACCGTGGAGTTCAAGTGCACATTTACCCCTAAGCTGCTCAAAGCTGTGGTGGCGTTTGCCAATTCGAATGGTGGTACCTTGTATATCGGAATCGACGATTTTGGCAGCATCGTCGGAGTGGACGATATCGATGCCACCATGCTTCAATGCTCTAATGCAATAACCGATGGCGTGTATCCCGACGTTTCTGAAATCACGACGGTCTCCGCATTGGACATCGATGGCGCAGCGTTGGTGAAAATCGAGGTGGAAGCGGGTCCTCACAAGCCGTACTGCCTGTGCTCGAAGGGATTTGTTCCCGCCGGGGTATATCGGCGCCTAGGTCCTGCCAACGTGCCCATCGAGATGGCCCAGATCCGCTCGATGATCAAGCGCACTGACGGCGATTATTTTGAGACCGCGCGCTCTCATGAACAGAGCTTGACGTTTTTTGAAGCCGAGCGGGTCTTTAGGCGCGCGGAGATTACGTTTGACCAAACCTCTCAAAAGAATCTCGGTCTTATCGATGAGCTGGGCTTTTACACCAATTTGGCACTGCTGGTCTCTGACCAAAACCCCTTTGCAGTCCGCGCTGGCCTCTTCAACGACGATGCGTATACCGAGTTTATCGACCGTCAGGATGGCGAGGGCTCGATCTTCAGGCAGATAGAGGATATCGAACGGTTCCTCAATATATCGAACGCAACGCGTATGTACTTTGTGCCGGGAAGGCTCGATCGCATAGATAAGGACGACTATCCCCGCGAGGCTGTTCGAGAGGGAATTCTGAACCTGTTTATCCATCGCGACTACGAATCTTCGGTGGCGTCTCTTATCAAGATGAGCCGTACGGCGCTTGAATTTACCAATGCGGGAGGGCCGCAGCACATCAGCGTCGAGGAGGCGCTTGCGGGCGGCTCGGACGCTCGGAATCCAAAGCTGCAACTGCTCTTTTTGCGTCTGGGGATGGTTGAGGCGTTTGGAACGGGCCTCAAGGGGATCCGTGCGCTCTATGAGGCGGAAGGGTTGGAACCCGAGGTCTGCGCCTACCCTGCAATGTTTAGGTTGTCGCTGCCCAACGTCAACGCCGTGCGCAATTCCTATCTGACGCCTCGTGGCAATAGCGGTCCCAACTTGCGTGGGGATTACAGCGATTATGAGCAGCTCGAGCGGGAAGGGGCGCTGCCGCCCGATGTTTCGCAGGCGTTTGCATCCGTGCGAGCGCAGCGAGAAAGGCACGTGTCGATGAATGGCGACTGCGGCCACGAGGTGCGTGCCAAGCTCGTGGAGGAGCTTGGCTTTGATGTTGCGTGCAAGGCGTCCGCGATGCTACAGGATGTCTCGGACGAGCGACGTGGTGGATACGCTCGCACCTTGATTCGCTTTGCCCTTGAGCGGCCCCGCGGTTTTACGCGCCAGGATGCTTCGGACGCTCTGGGAACTGGGCGCGACGTGACACTGCGGGTTATCAACGGTTTGCTTGAGGAAGGCGCACTCGTTAAAGAGGGGCGCGCTCGGGCGACGAGATATCGCGCTGTCGGACAGGTTTAGGGACGGGCGGTCCGGCCCCCTGGGTTATTCCTGGGCAGAGGCCAAGGGCCGGGTGCCCGGCTCGCCTTGATTGAAGGGGTACTTAGAGCGTGCCTCCGTACATATAGACGATAAATCCGTCGCCGGTGTCCTGGCTGTGATCCTCCAGGATGCGCTTCATGTTGAGGTGCTCGTAGAACTGCCAATCGGAGTTGCAGTCGCTCATCAGGAAGAATTTGGTGCACCCGGCTTTGGCGAGTTCGGCGCGCGCAAGGTCGATGAGCGCACGGCCGAGCCCCTTGCCCTGCCATTCGGGCATGATGATGATCAGGTTGATCTGGCCCTGGGCATATTCGTTGCCCGTGGCGGCAAAGCGGTCGGCTGTTGCCTTCTCGCGGCTATCGCCAAAGAGCGAGCCTTCGAGCTTGGCATCGGCGGTCTTTGCCATCTCGGTTGCCTGGGCGAACATCTCGTTGTAGCAGGGCTCCCACGTGGGATTGGTGCGTGGTTTGCCGTCTTCGAAGATGCCGATGCAGCAAGCGGCGATAATGCGGCCCTCGGCCTCGGCGACGAGCGCGATGGGGGAGCGCTGCAGCTGCATGGCGATGTTAAAGCGCGCACAGAAATCGGCGGCTTCGACGTCGCCTCGGTTGCGCAGCGTGTTGCACCACAGCTGGTTGTAGATGGCGGCGATGCCGGCCAGGTCATCGAGCGTGGCGGCACGCAGAGTTACGTTGTCAAGGCTCATGGGGGCTCCTTCCAAGTTGGGTCAGGCCACTTCTGAGTGTGACATGGCCGCAGGGCGCCCGCATCAATCATTCGGTAGACGACCCCCGATCCCACGGGGGCGGAGGGCTCCAAGAGGGAATGAGAGTGGATTATCGAACGCCCGCTCGACGAGAGTGGATAATCTTCCACTTTCGCCCGAAAAGCAGGCCAAAAACGGGAGATTATCCACCCTCATTCTGGGTAGTCGTTGGGGATGTTCTTAAACGACCAGTCAAATAAGAGCGTCCCCAACGACTACCTAGCTGCCAGATTTGGCAACGCCGATGTCTTGGTAGTGCCAGCGAGCGACGTCCAGGGCGAACAAGTTGGCATGAAAAAGGCAAGGCATAGACCTTCTGGTCATGCCTTGCCTTTTGAATGACAAATTGTCGCCCTGGGCGGCGCGCAGCGTCGAGCCGTTACGCGGTTTGGTAAAACCGCGTAACCTAGATCCGCTCCGCGATCTCGTGGATGAGGTAGTCGGTCTTTTCCCAGCCCAGGCACGGGTCGGTGATCGACTTGCCAAAGACGCCGCCATCGACTGGCTGATTGCCATCCTCCAGGTAGGACTCGATCATAAAGCCCTTGACCAGCTTGGAGATGGACTCGTTGCGGCGGCAGCTGTCGAGCACCTCCTTGCAAATGCGGTACTGCTCCAGCGGGCGCTTGCCCGAGTTGTCGTGGTTGCAGTCGATGACCGCCGCCGGGTTGGCGTAGCCGGCATGCTCGGTATAGCGCTCGGCCAGGCGCTCCAGGTGCTCGTAGTGGTAGTTGGGGTAGGTACGACCGTCGAGACCGATGTAGCCACGCATGACGGCGTGTGCGAGCGGGTTGCCGTCGCACTCAACCTCCCAGTTGCGGAAGATGAAGCTTTGATGTGCCTGGGCGGCGTAGATGGAGTTAAGCATGACGGTGGTGGAACCGGCGGTGGGGTTTTTCATGCCGACGGGCACCGAAATGCCGCTCGACACCAGGCGATGCTCCTGGTTTTCGACCGAGCGCGCGCCCACGGCAACGTAGCTCAGCAGGTCGACGAGGTACTGGTAGTTGGACGGGTAGAGCATCTCGTCGGCGGTAAAGAAACCGGTCTCCTCGATGACGCGCAGGTGCATGTGGCGGATGGCCTTGACGCCTTCGAGCAGGTCATCGGGCGCCTCGGGGTCGGGGTTGTGCAGCAGGCCTTTGTAACCAGTGCCCTTGGTGCGCGGCTTGTTGGTGTAGACGCGCGGAATGATGATGAGTTTGTCCTTGACCTCTTCGGCGACCTTGGCCAGTCGGTTCATGTACTCAAGCACTGAGTCCTCGCGGTCGGCAGAGCACGGGCCGATGATGAGCACCTTGCGTGCGTCCTCGCCGGTAAAGACCTTGGCGACCTCGGCGTCAAATGCCTGCTTCTTAGCGGTAAGCTCGGCAGAAAGCGGCATTTCCTCGCGGATCTCCATGGGGATCGGCAACTTGCGTTTGAATTCCATGGCCATAGGGGCCTCCTCAATCTATAGAAAGAGCAATAGGCGTATTGTCGAGTGCTCGGCATTATCCGCTGTCGCACGCTAAAGTGCAAGTCCCTTGTCACCCCGAAACCTGCCAAAAAGGGACAGGTTTATTTTGGTAGGTTTTATCTGGGCAAACGTTGACGCTCGCCGGGAGGGAATGGCGTCGCGCGGAGTCCAAAGACTGTCGCCGGTTCCCCGGGAAGCACCCTGTGGGCAAAAAATGCCAAATATGAGTACTGTTGCTATCGTAGTGCCATATTGTTGGCATAAGATAATAGACATAACAGCAAATATGTTCATTAACCTCAACACATATAAGCCGGCTATAGAGCTGTTTGAGCAATTTGGGGGCGCTTGCAAGCCGTGTGGGTAGCATTTGAGGCGGGTTTGGATGCTACTAAAAAGGTGACAGTACTCATATTTGCCATTTTTTGCCCACGGGGCTTGGAGTGGGCTGTCAATCAGGTCCTAGGGGAGGCGGTTCGAGGGCCGCAGAACAAAAAACGGGGGCACAGTTCATTCTGCGCCCCCGTTTTTGGGTATTGCGGTTGTTTGCCGCCGGTTTTACGCCGCCTCGTCGAACTGCGAGTTGTACAGGTCGGCGTAGAAGCCGCCTTGGGCGAGCAGCTCGTCGTGCGTGCCCTTCTCGACGATGTCGCCGTCGCGGATCACCAAGATTACGTCGGCGTTGCGGATCGTGGACAGGCGGTGCGCGATGACAAAGCTTGTGCGGCCCTGCATCAGCGCATCCATGGCGCGCTGAATAAGCTCCTCGGTGCGGGTATCGACGTTGGAGGTCGCCTCGTCCAAAATCAGCGCCGGGCGGTCGGCCAAAATGGCGCGGGCGATGGTCACGAGTTGGCGCTGGCCCTGTGAGAGGTTGGTGCCCTCCTCATTGATCATAAAGTCGTAGCCGCCGGCGAGCGTATGGATAAAGTGGTCGCAGCGTGCGGCGCGCGCGGCGGCCTCGATCTCGGCGTCAGTCGCATCGGGACGTCCGTAGCGGATGTTCTCGCGGATGGTGCCGTTAAACAGCCAGGTATCCTGCAGCACCATGGCAAACTCGCCGCGCAGTGCCGCGCGGTCCCAGTCGCGCACGTCGACGCCCTCGACGCGCAGCGAACCGCCGTCCACGTCGTAGAAACGCTGCAGCAGCTTAATGAGCGTGGTCTTGCCGGCGCCGGTGGGGCCGACGATGGCGATGGTCTGACCGGGCTGTGCCTCGCAGCTAAAGTCGTGGATGATGGTCTTGTCGGGCGTGTAGCCAAACTTGACGTGGTCGAACTCAACGTGGCCGGGGCGCTTCTCGGGAATCTGGGCGTCGGCCTTCTGCTCCTCCTCGGGCGCGGCCAGGAACTCAAAGACGCGCTCGGTGGCGGCGGCCATCGACTGCATCGTGTTGCTCACGTTGCCCAGCTGCTGCACGGGTTGCGTAAAGTTGCGAACGTACTGGATAAAGCTCTGGATGTCGCCGGGCGTGGCATTGCCGGTCAGCGCGAGCTGTGCGCCCACCACGACAACGCCCACGTAGCCCATGTTGCCCACCAAGCTCATAAGCGGCATCATCAGGCCCGACAGGAACTGCGAGCGCCAACCGCTCACAAACAGTCGGTCGTTTTGACGGTCGAACTCCTCGATTGAGGCTTCGGCGCGGTCGAACACCTGAATAACGTTCTGGCCGGCAAAGTCCTCCTCGATAATGCCGTTGACGGCGCCCAGGACTTGCTGTTGCTCGCGGAAGTACGGCTGCGAGAAGTGAATCATCACGGTCAGGATAATCGCGGCAGCCGGCAGTGTGAGCACGGTGACGCCGGTGAGCGGCAGACTGATCGAAAGCATCATGACGAGCACGCCGATAATCTGCGTCACCGACGTGATGAGCTGCGTCACGCTCTGGTTGAGTGACTGACCGAGCGTATCGACGTCGTTGGTGATGCGGCTGAGCACGTCACCCTTGCTGTGGCCGTTGAAATAGCTCATCGGCACGACGGCGATCTTGGCGGCGATCTCCTTGCGCATGCGATAACAAATCTTTTGCGTGACGCCGGTCATGAGCCAGCCCTGGATCAGGCTACAGGCAGAGCTTGCCAGATACAGGCAGAGCAAAAAGCCGAGCGTCTTGGCGATCCAGGCAAAGTCAACATCGCCGGTACCGTTGACCTTGGCGACCAGGCCTTCGAACAGCTTGGTCGTAACCTGGCCGAGCACCTTGGGTCCCACAATATTAAAGATGACCGAGCACACGGCAAAGGCGACGGCGGCAAACACGGCAATCTTGTGCTGACCGATATAGCCGAGTAGCTGCCTCATGGTGCCCTTAAAGTCCTTGGCCTTTTCGCCGCGGCCCATGCCACCCATACGGCCCATAGGACCACGCTGGCGGGTGGGCTTGGGAATCTGAGTCTTGGTCTCGTCTGCCATTAGTGCTCGCCTCCTTCCATGACGGCTGCAATTTCTTCTTGGGTGAGCCCCAACTCCTCGGCGGAAAGCTGCGACTGTGCGATCTCCAGGTACGCCGGGCAGTTGTGCAGCAGCTCCTCGTGCGTACCGGTGCCCACCACGTGGCCGTCGTCGAGCACGATGATCTGGTCGGCGTGCATGATGGTCGCGATGCGCTGGGCCACGACCACGAGCGCGGCGTCAGTAACGTTTTTGGCAAGCTCCTCGCGCAAGCGTGCGTCGGTCTTGTAGTCGAGGGCGCTAAACGAGTCGTCGAACACCACGACTTCGGGCTTCTTGGCCAGGGCGCGGGCGATGGCCAGGCGCTGGCGCTGACCGCCCGAGACATTGGAGCCGCCCTGGCTGATGGGGGAGTCGTAGCCGCCCTCGCGCTCGGCGATAAAGTCCTCGGCCTGGGCGATGCGTGCCGCCCGGTGCATGTCCTCGTCGCTCACCATGTCGCCGGCAAACTTGAGGTTGCTCTCGACAGTGCCCGAGAACAGGCGTCCCTGCTGCGGGATATAGCCAATGCGGCGGCGCAGCTCGGAAAGGGTCATATCGCGCACGTCGATGCCGTCGAGCGAAATACTGCCGCCCGTGACGTCGTACAGGCGCGGAATCAACTGTACAAGCGTGGACTTGCCCGAGCCCGTGGAGCCAATGATGCCGAGCATCTGGCCGGCATGCGTGGTGAAGTTCACGCCGCTAATGACGTCGGCGCGGGCATCGGGATACTGGAAACTCACATCGCGGAAGGTGAGCTCACCGCGCGGGGCGCTGGCCGCGGGCAGTTTGGGCGAGACGGGGTCGTTGATGCTCGTGGGGCAAGTGATGACCTCTTCCACGCGCTCGGCTGCGACCTCGGCACGGGGTAGGATGACCGACACCATGGTGAGGATCATAAACGCCATGACGATCTGCATGGTGTAGGAGATAAACGCCATCATGTTGCCGACCTGCATCACGCCGTCGGACACGCCCTGTGCACCAAACCAGACGATAAGCACGGTGATGCAGTTCATGACCAGCATCATGAGCGGCATCATAAAGCTCATGGCTCGGTTGGTGTAGAGCTGCGTGGTCATCAGGTCGAGGGACGCCTGGTCAAAGCGCTCGAGCTCATACTCCTCGCGGTTAAACGAGCGGATGGGCATAAGGCCGTCGAGCAGCTCGCGGGCGGTAAGGTTCACGCGGTCCACAAAGCTCTGCATCTTTTTGAACTTGGGCATGGTGAGGCCCATGAGCACGCCGACGACGGCCGAGACCGCGATGATGGCCACGGCGATGGTCCACTCCAGGCCGGTGTGGTTGGCCAGGACGCGCATGACGGCGACGATGCCCATGACGGGCGCCATGAGGCACATGCGGATAAACAGGGTTGCGGCCATCTGAATCTGCTGAATGTCGTTGGTGCAGCGAGTGATGAGCGAGGCCTGGCTAAACTTGCCCACCTCGGCTGGCGAGAAGTGCATGACCTTGTTGAAGGTCTCGCGGCGCAGGTCGCGTGCGATGGAACAGGCGGTGCGCGAGGCCACGGCGCCGGTTAGGATGGTGGCGACCAGTGAGATCAGGCACAGACCAAACATCGTGGTCGCCATGCGGCCCAGGTAGGCGTTCTGCACGTCGGCGGGGTCGATACCCTGCGCCTTGTACTCGTCTTGCACATAGCTCACGGCGCGTTGGGTCACGATGGAGCCCGACATGGAGCCCATTTTGTCCGCCATTTCATTGGCGCCCTCGACGAGCTTGCTTTGGTCGATTAGGTCGCCTTCAACGCCTAGACGCAGACTCTTCATGGTGATCTTACCGCTGTCAGCATCAATCTGCTTTTGCATATTCTGCGCCGCTGCGGCCTTCTGCTGCATCTCGGCGAGCTGCTCGGGCGTCATTGCTGCCATCTGCTCGGGGGTGGGCATGGACGGGGCGGCGTTGTTGCCCTCCTCGCTGGACGTGCCCATCATGTCGCCCATGGAGCTGGCGTCGATGCCTTGGTTGAGCGAAAGGACGACGGTCTCGGGCAGGCTCATGATATCGGCGAGCTTGCTGCCGTCGGCGCGCTCATCCTCGGTTCCCCTGTACGTGCGAATGCCGTTTTTGTCTGCCTTGCCAAACGCAGCTTCTACTGTCTTGGCGTCCTTGGCGCTCATAAAGAGTTCGAGGTCGTCGAGCGATTCGGCACGAATGGTGTCGGGCACGGGTGAGGCGATGCCGCCTTGCTGCACGCCCACGTCGACGATGTCGCTCATATAGGTAGGCAGTGCCAGATCGGCGTTGCAGCTGATTACGATAAGTACGATAGCTGCGAACAGTGCTGGGACATGCTTTTTAAAGAGCTTGAGAATCCTCACTCGGCATCTCTCCTTTCTTGATTGCGGTCGATAATTTCGTTGAAACGCCTTAGAAGGCGCACCATCTCTTGGGTATCTGTTTCGCCGAGCTGCTCGAGGAAGGCCGCGGTGCGGTCCTCGAGTTCCCGACGCTTGATTTCGAGATCATGGAATCCCTTGTCGGTCACTGTGACGTGTACGCGACGACGGTCGGTCTTTGAGTGCTCACGCTCAACCCAGCCCTTGGCTTCGAGGGCGCGCAGAATATTGGCGGTGCGAGCGCTCGAGACCCAGGCGCGATCAGCGAGTTCGCTCGGCGTGAGCGAACCACCAGCGAGTATGAGGGCGCGCATGACGGCCATCTCGCCGCCGAGAGCTTTGTCCGCAAAGCGCGAAATGCGCTGATGCATGCTGCCAAACTCAGTTAAGAGCTGACGCCCAAGCTCATAGAAATCGGTATCTTCCACCGAAAACCCCTAACACTAGAAACTATTTTCAGTGAAAGATGATACCCATGTGCGCGCGCCCTAACCGGCAGATTTTGAGGCATGTCCCAAAAATCTACGTGGCTGCCAGTCAATATAAAGAGCGTATAAAGACTTAAAATCATTCAATAATTGTAGCGTTTCAAAGAATTATCATGCACGCGGTTAGGCGAGGGGTTGTCACCACCATGACGACTGGGACTCATATAATCGCCACGTGCGATGCTCCAACTTCCCGCAAGGAGACACCTTATATAAAGGGGGATGGAGTCATGGCATTTGACTTCACGGGCAAGACCGCGATTGTCACGGGTGGCACTCAGGGCATTGGCCTCGAGATCGCCAAGGGCATCGTCGCGGGCGGCGGACACGTCGCGCTCATCGCAAGGAACGCTGCTAAGGGCGAGGCCGCTGTGGCCGAGCTTGGCGAGGGCAACAAGTTCTATCAGCTCGATGTTGCCGATGCGCCCAAGGCGCGTGAGACCGTCGAGCAGATTTTTACGGACCTGCCGCAAACCAACATCCTGATCAACTGCGCTGGCGTCATCAGCACCAAGAAGTTCGACGAGATCGATGACACCGAGTGGCGTCGTACCATCGACATCAACCTCAACGGTACCTTCACTATGATGAATGCTGTGTACCCGCACTTTAAGGCGGCCCATGCCGGCACTATCGTCAACGTGAGTTCCGTTGCGGGCAAGATCGGTGGCGGCCTGCTCGGCACCGCGGCTTACGCGAGCTCCAAGGCCGGTGTTAACGGTCTAACCAAGGCAGTCGCCAAGGAAGGCGGCAAGTTTGGCGTCCGCTGCAACGCCGTGTGCCCGTCGCTCACGTTGACCGATATGACCTCGATTCTCTCTGACGAGAACTCTCAGCGCATCATCAACGGTATTCCTCTGGGCCGTGCCGCCCAGGCAAGCGAGCCCGCGCAGATGGTGCTCTTCTTTGCCTCCGACCTTGCCAGCTTCGTGAACGGCGAGATCGGTGACTGCGACGGCGGCATCGTTCTGGACGGGTAATACCCCGCGACGATAATTCGGCGACGGCTCCTGCGACTCGGGACCGTCGCCTTCTTTCTGACAAAGGCGCGTGCGGCTACGATTCGCATGCATCCAAAGGAGATATATATGAGTGAATCGACTGCGGTGGAGGCGCCGGCGGCAAAGGAGCCGTTCTTTAAGATGTCCTCCATCCCGGGTGCCAATATTTTGGTGCCGCTTTTGTTGGGCTGCCTGCTCAACACGCTGTTCCCCGACCTGTTCAAAACGCTCGGCAGCTTTACGCTCGGAATGACCCAGCAGGGCGCAGGCCCGCTTGTTGGCGCTTTTTTGCTCATCGTCGGTACGACGATTTCGTTTAAGAGCGCTCCTGCCGCCGCTGCCCGCGGCGCCATCATCATCGCCGTCAAGCAGATCGTGGTCGTTGCCGTGTCGCTGCTCATCCTTTATGTGTTCAACGACAACCTGTTTGGTATCTCGGCCATGGTGATGCTGGCCGCTTGCACGGGTGCGAACAACGCTATGTACGCTGGTCTGATGGGCACCATGGGCAACGAGGCCGAGCGTGGTGCCGTCGCAATCACCACGCTGGTTGTCGGCCCTCCGGTCACGATGATCGTGCTCGGCGCTGCCGGTCAGGCTCCGATCGGCTGGTCGCTCGTGGGCGCCATCCTGCCGATCGTCGTCGGCATTATTCTGGGTAACCTCTTCCCGAGCTTTAAGAAGATGATGGCACCGGCACTTTCCGCCATCATCGTGCTCGTCTTCTTTGCCATGGGCTCGACCATGACCTTTGGCCAGCTCATTAATGGTGGTCTTCCCGGTATTCTGCTCGGCGTGATCTGCTCGGTGGTCTTTGCAATTCCCGTCATCGCGGTCGATAAGCTTACCGGTGGCACCGGTGTTGCAGGTGCGGCAATCTCCAGCTGCGCCGGAGCCAATGTGGCCACGCCTGCTGCCATGGCAAGCGTCAACGAGGCCATGTACGGCGGCGCGGTGCTCGCGACGACTACGGCGCAGGTCGCAGCATGTGCTATCGTGACGGCCATTTTGACCCCGCTGGTCACCAGCTGGTGCTACAAGCATTTTGAGGGCCAGGGCCACAGCAAGGCAACGACCGACAAGGCCGCCGCAGCCGCCTAATGCCAAGCGGCAATCAAAGCTAAATAACTAGCCATGCCACAGAGCGGCCCCGGGGGAAATCCCGTGGCCGCTCTGTAGTTTCTGTGGGGTCTCTGGGGCACTTTACCCTGCTAAAACTGGCATAACAGCTAGAGTGAACGTCGTACAAAGGCAAGGAAAAATACCAAACAAATCGGTGAACGGTAGTTGTTCGCGCTTGCATTTCCTGCGGATTTGTTAAAAACGCACTAATGGTATAAAAAAAGAAACATATAACAGCCCTGATGAAGGGGGTGGCTATGTTATCCTTCTCAAACGGGTGAAATCTTGGGTTTTGGGTTGCAGTTCCAAGGTGGACAAACGTTTTTCCCTGTACCAACGTGTGGTGAAGAACGGAAGAAGCCGGTAGTGCAAGCCGATAATTCAAGAATTCAATAAGCAGCGGTGTGAGAGAGCGCCGCATTACACGTAACTAGGAGCGTGGTTACACAATGCAGGAGGCATGGGAAGGCTTCAAGGAAGGCATCTGGACGGGAGAGGTTGACGTCCGAGACTTCATCCAGAAGAACTACACCCCCTACGAGGGCGACGAGTCGTTCCTCGCCGGCCCGACCGAGCGTACCAAGGAGCTGTGGGGCGAGGTTCTCGACCTGCTGCTCAAGGAGCGCGAGCAGGGCGGCGTCCTCGATATGGACACCAAGACCGTCACGGGTATCGTGAGCCACCCCGCTGGCTACATCGATAACGCCCATCGCGACAAGGAGACCATCGTCGGCCTCCAGACCGACAAGCCGCTCAAGCGCGCGCTGCACGTCAACGGCGGTATCCGCATCGCTTGCCAGGCTGCCAGCCAGCACGGCTATAAGGTCGACGAGAACGTTGTCGAGCGCTACACCTTCGAGCGCAAGACCCACAACGCCGGCGTCTTCGATGTCTACACCCCCGAGATGCGTGCTTGCCGCTCGGCCCACATCATCACCGGTCTGCCCGATGGCTATGGCCGCGGCCGCATCATCGGCGACTACCGTCGTGTTGCCCTGTACGGCGTCGACTACCTGATCAAGGACAAGGAGGCCCAGAAGGCTTCCACCCCGACGGTCATGACCGCCGACAACATCCGCGATCGTGAGGAGCTGCAGGAGCAGATTCGCGCCCTCGGCGAGCTCAAGATGATGGCCGAGACCTATGGTTTCGATATTTCCAACCCTGCTACCAACACGCAGGAGGCCATCCAGTGGATGTACTTCGCCTACCTCGCTGCCGTCAAGGAGCAGAACGGCGCCGCTATGTCCATCGGCCGTACCTCCACGTTCATCGACATCTACGCTGAGCGCGACCTTGCCAACGGTACCTTCACCGAGGAGCAGATCCAGGAGTTCGTGGATCACTTCATCATGAAGCTTCGCATGGTTAAGTTTGCCCGTACCCCCGAGTACCAGGCCCTGT
Source organism: uncultured Collinsella sp. (assembly GCA_958370325.1). Classification (GTDB taxonomy): domain Bacteria; phylum Actinomycetota; class Coriobacteriia; order Coriobacteriales; family Coriobacteriaceae; genus Collinsella. Next base: position 34,105 of record CATXJW010000005.1, read on the forward strand.
TCACCGGCGACCCGCAGTGGGTCACCGAGTCCATCGGCGGCATGGGTGTTGACGGCCGTACGCTCGTTACCAAGATGAGCTACCGCTACCTGCACACGCTCGAGAACATGGGCACCAGCCCCGAGCCCAACATGACCGTTCTGTGGTCGACCCGTCTGCCCGAGAACTTCAAGAAGTTCTGCGCCAAGACTTCCGTCGCCAGCTCCTCGATTCAGTACGAGAACGACGACCTCATGCGCGTCTACCACGGCGACGACTACGGCATTGCCTGCTGCGTGTCCTCCATGCGCATCGGCAAGGAGATGCAGTTCTTCGGCGCCCGCGCCAACCTGGCCAAGTGCCTGCTGTACGCACTCAACGGCGGTGTTGACGAGGTCTCCAAGAAGCAGGTCGGCCCCAAGTACCGTGCCGTCGAGGGCGACACGCTCGATTACGACGACGTTGTGGCCAAGTACAACGACATGATGAAGTGGCTCGCTGGCGTGTACGTCAACTCGCTGAACATCATTCACTACATGCACGATAAGTACTGCTACGAGCGCATCCAGATGGCTCTGCACGACAAGCACGTGCACCGTTGGTTCGCTACGGGCATTGCTGGCCTTTCCGTCGTGGCTGACTCCCTGTCCGCCATCAAGTACGCCAAGGTCCACCCCGTCCGTGACGAGAACGGCATCATCGTCGACTTCGAGACCGAGGGCGAGTTCCCCAAGTACGGTAACGACGACGACCGCGTCGACCAGATCGCTCACGACGTTGTGCATCAGTTCATGGAGTACATCCGCATGAACGACACCTACCGCAACTCCGTGCCCACGACCTCGGTTCTGACCATCACCTCCAACGTCGTGTACGGCAAGAAGACCGGCTCCACCCCCGACGGCCGCAAGGCTGGCCAGCCGTTCGCCCCGGGTGCTAACCCCATGCACAAGCGCGATAGCCACGGCGCCATCGCTTCGCTGTCTTCGGTTTCCAAGCTCCCGTTCCGTGATGCTCAGGACGGCATCTCCAACACCTTCTCCATCATCCCGGGCGCGCTCGGCAAGGAGGACCAGGTGTTCTTTGGTGATATCGACCTTGATCAGCTGGGCGAGTAACTATTGTTAGTGCTATACTAACAATAACGATTACTGATTAGTGCGCCGGTTTCGGCCGGCGCCTATCAATCGAAGGAGACACATTATGAAGGTTTCTGAAGTTTCCGAGACTCAGGCCGATAACCTGGTCCACATGCTCGACGCTTACGCCGAGAAGGGTGGCCACCACCTGAACATCAACGTCTTCAACCGTGAGACGCTGCTTGACGCTCAGGCTCACCCCGAGAAGTACCCGCAGCTGACCATCCGCGTTTCCGGCTATGCCGTGAACTTCCACACGCTCACCAAGGAGCAGCAGGACGAGGTCATTTCGCGTACCTTCCACAACAAGTTCTAAAGGGATTTAACTCCCGCAGGATCGCCGGGGCTGTTTGGGCTACCTCCCAAAACGTCCTCGGACATGCAAGAAGCCCTCGCTGCGCAATTCGTGCGGCGAGGGCTTCTTGCGTCCTGCGGAATATTTTGGGAGGTAGCCCAAACAGCCCCGGCGGGGTCCTGTGTAGTCACCCTTTAGGCGGAACTCTCCTAATGGGTTGAGCGTTCTGGATTCTTGCTTGCTACCGTTTATCGCGTATAGCTACCGTTTGCGGAATAAGTAACACTCCTTAATAAACCGTGTAGAATCTCAGATAAGCACGGAGTTTTCCAGGGAGACGCTGTCCTTTGTTGTGTGCAAGGGGCGGCGTCTCTTTGGCGCTTGGAGGCCGTTCTGCAGCAGGACGGCGGACGTGCGTCACATATTCAAAAGCCAACGTCGAGATGGGTTGTGATGATAATGGGCAAGTACGTAATCGTGGTTGAATCTGGGTCGGATGTGACGCCGGAGCTCTGCGAACGCTACGGCATCGTGCGCGTGCCCATGCATGTCACGATTGGTGACGAGACCGTCGAGGACGGCTCGATCGACCCGCTTGAGATTTACTCGCGCTGCAACGAGTTTGGTGTGATGCCCAAGACCAGTGGTTGCTCGCCGGCGGATTTTGCGCATGTGTACGACCGTATCCACGCCGAGCGGCCCGATGCGACCATTCTGCATCTTGCGTATTCCGAGGTTACGACCTGCTCGCATCAGTCGTCGAAGATTGCGGCAAAGGGCCGCGATTACGTCTTCTCCATGGATACGCGCTTTGTGTCGGTGGGCCAGTCGCTTGTCGCCGTTGAGACCGCCAAGTATATCGAAGCCCATCCGGATGCCACCGTCGACGAGATTTTCGCCTTTACCAATTCCGTTATGGACCGCGTGCTGTTGGGCTTTGTCCCCACCGATCTCGCCTTCCTTAAGGCCGGCGGCCGCTTGTCCAACGTGGCATTCCTCGGTGCCCATCTGCTCAAGATTAAGCCCTGCATTGAGGTAACGGGTGGCAAATTCGTGGCGACCAAGAAGTTCCGCGGCTCTATGCTCAAATGCGCCCGCGCCTTTATCGATCACATGGTTGAGAAGGGCGAGATCGACTACTCGCACATTGGCCTGGCGTATTCGGTGGGTCTTTCCGAGGAGCTGCGCGACGACATGGAAGTCTATGCGCATGATCTGGGCTTTAAGGACGTTACCTGGACTCAGGTCGGCGGCGTCATCTCGAGCCACTGCGGCCCGACCGCCTTTGGCGCGGTGCTTACGCTTAAGGCGTAGGGCCTGGCGTCTATCGATTTCTATTGCTTCGGCGGCGAGCGGGTTGTGACAACCTTCCCGCCGCTTTTGCGTGGAGTCAAATAGGACGATCTAATTGACCGCTAAACCGTTTCGCCATCAGGCGTATGGGCTAGAATGGCTCTGGCATTTTAATTGACAAAAACCAAAGAGAGGCAAGGTTGCGGGAATGGCTGAGATGACGCTTGAGGGTGTGGATGCTCATCCCGAGGACTCTGCGTATGCCCTGGGTCGCGTGCATTCGATCGAGACGATGGGAACGGTCGACGGACCCGGCATCCGCTTTGTGGTGTTTGTTCAGGGCTGTCCCATGCGCTGTGCGTATTGCCACAATCCCGATACCTGGTCTGTTAACGGCGGCACGATGGTGACCGTCGAGCATCTCATGGACGAGTTCCAGAGTAACCATGAGTTCTACCGTAGCGGCGGCATTACCGTTTCGGGTGGCGAGCCGCTTCTGCAGCCCGAGTTTTTGGCCGACCTGTTCCGTGCAATGCACAACAACCCCGATGGCCGCGTGCATACCTGCCTTGACAGCTGCGGATATGCGTTTGACCCCAACCACCCCGAGAAGTTCGAAGCTGTTCTCAACGAGACCGATATGGTGCTGCTCGACATTAAGCACGCCGATCCCGTCGAGCATAAAAAGCTGACCGGTTGCGATCCCGCACGCATTCTGGCGTTTGGTGATGAGCTTGCTCGTCGCAGGATCAAGGTCGTTATCCGTCACGTGGTGGTGCCGGGCATTACCGACACGGTGGAGGAGTGTGAGGCGCTCGGCCGCTTGATTGCCCCGTGGCACAACGTGGTGGGCCTGGAAATGCTGCCGTATCACACCATGGGTGTCGTCAAATATGAGCAGCTGGGGATCCCCTATAAGCTCGAGGGCGTGCCCCAGATGGATACCGCGCGCATGCCCGAGCTGCGCAACGCCGTCATGGCCGGCATGAAAAAGCGTCGCGCCGAACTCAAAAACGCCATCGGCTAGCGGCACTCATTGGGGACAGACTTAATTGAGTGCCCCCGGGCACCTAGTTGATTGCTAAAGAGCCCCGTCAAGTTGCGGTGGAATAGTTCTTGTTTTTCGGCTTATGCCGCCCAAACAGGAACTATTTCACCGCAGCTGCGTTTTGGGCAAAGATGCGCAACAGAATTGGTGATTTTGCATAGAAACGCCTGTTATTTGTTTAGAGACACCTTAAACGTGACTGAATATCTTTGGAAAGAAATGCCTGCTATCGACATCGATGGCCGTACCTATGTCATGAGCGTCATGACATCGATGCCGTGGAGCGACCGCTCGAGCGAGGTTACGGCCGCGATTGCAAAGGCTCTGTTTGATACGCGAGCTGCACTGGCTTAGCGTGTTCGTTTGGCGAGGTCAAACAAAATGCTGGTACCATACCGTGGTTGAGAATTTCGTATAGGTTTGGGGAATGGTATGGCTACCATCGCGATTATCGGTGCGCTCGAAAAAGAGATCATGCAGATTAAGGAAGAGCTGAGCGACGTTTGCGAGGCGCGGGAGGCAGGCTTGACCGTTGTGAGCGGTGAGCTCGACGGTCTGACAGTTGTCGCCACAACGGCGGGCATGGGCACGGTGAACGCCGCCGCTGCAACACAGCACCTCATTAGCAAGTATGCTCCGCAGGCTGTTGTGTTTTCGGGCATTGCGGGCGGTTTGAACCCCAAGCTCCATATCGACGACGTGGTCATTGGCAAACGCCTACGCTATCTGGATACCGATACCGCGCTTATCGCCGAGTCCGCACCGGGGCTCGAGGAGTTTGGCTCGACACCCGCGCTGGTCGATATTGCCGTCGACGTGCTTGCTGAGCGTGGGTTTGTTGACGCTTCGACAAATGTAGTCGCTTCGAACGAGGGCACCAAACAGTTCCTGGTCGGCACGATTGCCACGGGTAACCGCTTTGTGACGGGCGCCGCCATGCGCAACGACGCTGTCGAGGCGACGCATGCCGATTGTGTCGGCATGGAGGGCGCGGCAATTGCCCACGTCGCAACCAAAAATGGTGTCGATTGCCTGGTGTTGCGCGCTATCAGCGATAATTGTGACGAGGCGTACGATGCAATTTGCGATCGAGAGTTCGATCTGTTCGAGTATGCGCGTGTCGCAAGTGACATCACGCTCGATATCGTCCGCCGCATTGCCGCTGCGCAATAGCGCGCTCTTTTGTAAGAACCTACGACCAAGGAGTGTCCATGGCCGATTCCATTAACTACCAGCTTGCCAAGTTCGTCGCCAGCTACGGCAAGGTTTCGCAGATTCCCGAGTCCACCTGCCCCGAGGTGAGCTTTGTGGGCCGCTCCAATGTGGGCAAGTCGTCGATTATGAACAAGCTCTTTGGCCGCAAGAACCTGGTCAAGGTTTCCAGCACGCCGGGCAAGACGAGCAACATCAACTTCTTTGAGGCCGACGACGTGCATTTCGTGGACCTGCCGGGTTACGGTTTCGCCCGTCGCTCCAAGGCCGAGCGCGACCGTTGGGCCGAGCTCATCGGTGACTTCTTCGACTCCGAGCGCAGCTTTAACCTGGTTGTGTCGCTGGTGGACATTCGTCACGACCCCAGCAAGCTCGACCACGACATGATCGACTACCTACGGGGCAACGAGTTCAACTTTATCGTCTGCCTCACCAAAGCCGACAAGCTCAGCCGCACCCAGCAGGCCCGCCAGGCAGCAGCCATCAAAAAGCAGCTCAACGTCCCTGCCGAAAACGTAATCATCACAAGCTCCCAGACTGGCACCGGTATCGATGAACTCAAGCGCCGCATCGCCGAGGCCTGCCTCTAGTAAGGGCCCCCACCAATAAAAAGCCAAACCATCAGCCCGGCGCCTCTTCAAAGCGTGGGTTCCTATAGACATCGTCGACCACGTTGCCGTAGGGCCGCCCAAGGGTATCCCCTTAAAAACATTCCGCAGCACGAGGCCCGCTTATCCGTAGCTCCGAAGGAGCAGGATAAGCGGGCCTCAAGTGCGAGGACGTTTTTAAGGGGATACCCTTGGGCGGCCCGAAGGGATTAACCAGCGATGTCTACAGGTACTCGATTTGAGCGCCCTCGGTGTCGCACGTGAGGATATGCGTATCGCACTTGGGGAACTGCTCGCGCAGCTTGACCTGTAGGAACTTTGCCACGATGGTGTCGTCGGTCACAGCCATAAGGGTCGAGCCCGAACCGCTGATCCAGATGGTCTTGGCGCCGCCGTTAAGGCAGGTGTCGCGCACGGCGTTGTAGTCGGGAATCAGGCGACGGCGATAGGGCTCCTGAATACGGTCGTCATTGGCGGCGGCAATCAGGTCCAGATCGCCGGTCTCGAGACCGCGCGTCATGCCGGCGATGCGGCCCATCTGCCATACGGCGGTGGAAAGCGGAATCTCCTGCGGCACGACCTTGCGCGCCTCACTCGTGTGCACCTCGTAGGGTGGAATGACGGTAATAAAACGCAGGCGATCGCTCACCTCGTAGCGCAGGCACTGGGGGAGCGAATCGGTCGGTGTAAAGGAGCAGACGGCGCCGCCCAGGATAGCGGGGGCGACGTTATCGGGATGGCCCTCGACCTCGGTGGCAATGCGGACGAGCTCGGCGCGGTCGACGGTGTGGCCCGTCAGCGCGGCGGCGGCCATAATGCCGGCGACAACGCAGGTGGAGCTGGAACCCAGGCCACGAGCGACGGGAACGTCAGTCTGAATGTCGATGGCGACGGGGAAGGCCGGCTCGCCCCATGCGGCCAGCGCATCCACAAAGCTCACGTAGACTAGGTTGTTCTCGTTTTGGAACTCCTCGGGGCAACCCGTGATGGTGAGCTTGTCGGCGCGCTCGAAGGTGAAGTGCGAGTAGAGGCTGACGGCCATGCCGAGGGTATCGTAGCCAATGCCTAGGTTGGCGCTGGTTGCTGGGACGGTGATCTTGATCATGTGAGTCCTCCTGGCGTGCCTGGCTGTTTAGTTCGCTGCTCGGGCAGTCCTGCGCAAGACGGAAAGCACATTAAGTGCTTTCCTTTGCGTGCGGAACTCGCGACGAACTAAACAGCCAGGCACGCTGTGCGCGTTCGTCATCATCCCGGGGGTTATCTGATAAAAGAAGGTGCGCCGGCTTTCGCCGGCGCTTAATAAGGGGTTTAGTTGGTGCTCATTCGTTTTGCTGCGGACTCGACGTAGCTTGCCATCTCATCGACGTCGCAGACGTCTTCGAAGCGGACGGGCTTGGCCTCGAGTTCGGCGAGCTGGGTCGGCGCGACCGTGTTGGTGGCCTGCTCGAGCACACGCATAGCCTCAAAGTCGTCCTCGGGCACGTCGAGGCCCAGGGCATCGCAGCAGGCGCGCGGGAACTTGTAGGGGCTGGCGGTCGAAAGCAGCACGCGGGCCTTGGCGCCCTCGGCGGGGGTGACTTTTTCAAAGACGTGATAGCCGCAGGCGGTGTGCGGGTCGATCACGTAGCCGTTCGCATCCCAGCAGCTCTTGATGGCAGCGCGGACTTCGTCCTCGCTGGCCCAGCCGCAGCCAAACACGCTCTGGATCTTGGCCAGCAGGTCGGCGGGAACTTCGTAGCGACCAGTCTGTGCCAGCTGCTCCATAAGGCCGGCAACAAGCTCGCAGTCGCCGTCGGACAGGAAGTAGAGCATGCGCTCCAGGTTGGAGCTAATAAGGATGTCCATCGACGGTGAAATGGTCGTGAAGAACGGGCGGTTACGGTCGTAAACGCCGGTGGTCAGGAAGTCAGCCAGCACGTTGTTCTTGTCGCTCGCCACGACGAGCTTGGCGACGGGCAGGCCCATGCGCTTGGCGTAGTAGCCGGCCAAGATATCGCCGAAGTTGCCAGTCGGCACGCAGAACTCCACGGCGTCGCCGGCCTCGATGGCGCCGGCGCGCAGCAGCTGCGCATAGGCGGCAAAGTAGTAGACGACCTGCGGCACCAGACGGCCGACATTGATGGAGTTGGCGCTCGAAAGCACCGTGCCGGCTGCCTCTAGACGCTCGGCAAGCTCCTTATCGGCAAAGATGCGCTTGACGGCACTCTGGGCGTCGTCAAAGTTGCCGCGGATGCCGCAGACGGCGACGTTGTCGCCCTCCTGAGTGGACATCTGCAGATTCTGTACGCGGCTGACCTTGCCCTCGGGGTAAAAGACGGTGATGCTCGTGCCCGAGGCGTCGGCAAAGCCGGCGAGCGCGGCCTTGCCGGTGTCGCCCGATGTGGCGGTGACGATCATGATGCGCTCGGCGCCGCCGTCCTTGGCGGAGGCGCGGGCCATGAGGCGGGGGAGCATCTGCAGGGCGACGTCCTTGAACGCGCTCGTGGGGCCGCCAAAGAGCTCCATTACATAGGTTTGCGGGGCGTCGGCGCCCGGTGCGGCGTCGAGTTTGACGAGCGGCGTAACCTCTTCGCTCGCGAACGTGCCGCGGTATGCCTCGTCGACACACGCCGAAATTTCTTCGGCCGTGTAATCATTCAGTAACATTCCCAACACATCTTGAGCGATTTCAAAGTACGATTTATCTGCAAGCGAGTTGATATCGACCTGCTGGGTGCCGAGCTCGTCCGAGACAAACAAACCCCCGTCGGGAGCGATGCCGGTGCGGATTGCCACCTTACTTGAGCACGATAAAGTGCGTCCTCGTGTACTATGATAAGTTCCCATATAACACTGCTCCTCGGATGCCTTGGTCCCAATCGGTGAAACCATGGTATCAGAGCGCGCAAAATAGGTTCGCAGAGGCTTTTTAGAAAGGTAACCTCCAGTCCATGATTAAGATTGCCAAGTTTGGTGGCTCGTCGGTCGCCGACGCCGAACACTTTAAGAAGATCAAGGCCATTGTCGACGCCGACCCGGCCCGCCGTTTTGTGGTGGTTTCTGCCTGCGGTCGCCGTTTTAAGGGCGACACCAAGGTGACCGACCTGCTCTACCTGGTTAACGCACACGTTAAGTACCACGTGTCGTGTGAGGAACTGCTCGAGGACATTGGCCAGCGCTATTTTGATATCGCTGACGAGCTGGAGCTCACCTATCCCATCCGCGAGGAGTTCGCGGCCTTTGCCGAGCGCGCCCGCTCGGGCGGTTACTCTACCGAGGAGCTCGTGAGCCGCGGCGAGTACTTCACCGCTCGCCTGATGGCCGAATACCTGGGTCTGCCGTTCCTGGACGCCGCGACGGTTGTGGCGTTCCATCACGACGGTACGCTCAGCATGAACCGCACCTCCGAGCTGGTGCAGGAGTACGGTCAGCAGGGCGGCTTTGTTATGCCCGGTTTCTACGGTGCGACGCGTGAGGGCCAGATCAAGCTGCTCGATCGTGGCGGCGGCGATATCTCGGGTTCGATCTTGGCCAAGTGCCTAGGCGCCGACCTGTACGAGAACTGGACCGACGTCTCGGGTTTCTATTCTGCCGATCCGCGTATTGTTCCCGAGGCTCAGCCTATTGCGCGCGTTACCTACGAGGAGCTGCGCGAGCTTTCGTACATGGGCGCAAGCGTCCTGCACGAGGAGGCCGTGTTCCCCGTGCGCGAGGCAGGCATTCCGCTGGTCATCAAGAACACCAATGCGCCGCAGGACCCCGGCACCATCATTAGCGAGACGGCTGACGAGGGCGAGGCGGAGCCCATCATTACCGGCGTGACCGGCAAACGCGGTTTTGTCGCCATCAACGTGGCCCGCGACCGCACCAAGCCCCGTGTCGGCTTTATGCGCCGCGCGCTTTCGGTCTTCGAGCGCTATGACGTCTCCGTCGAGCACATGCCCACCGGCGTCGACCGCTTTGGCGCCGTGGTGCAGGAGCAAGACGTGCACGACTCCCTGTACTCGCTCGTGGGCGACATTCAGCAGGAGGTCGAGCCGCTCGAGATTGAGGTTGTCGAGGGCCTGGCGCTTATCGCGACCGTTGGACGCAACCTGCGCGGTCGCGCGGGTATCTCGGGCCACCTGTTTGGCATGCTTGGCCAGGCCGGCGTGAGCGTGCGTATGATTTCGCAGAGCTGCGACGAGATCAACATCATCATCGGCGTGGAAGAGAAGGACTTCGACCTGGCGATTCAGACCATTTACCGTGCCTTTTCCGACGAAAACGGCATTGTGAAGGTCTCCGACCTGGAGGCTCCCACGCCGGCCGATCCCACCCTGGTCGCGCTCCACAAGTAGCTGCCATCCCAGTAGATTTTTTGGACTTGCCTCAAAAATCTAGCGCGGGGCGTTTCGTTTCGGTTTCGTTTCGACGGGGCGGGTTTCGTGCCCGCCCCGTTCTTGTATACACTGGCAACAATAATCGGCCTGCTCGGCGTGCGGGCAAAAGCCAAAACCTTTAAAGGGGGAAGCATGAAACAGTACACGGTTGCTATTTTGGGCGCGACGGGAGCCGTGGGCACCCAGATGCTCGAGTGCCTCAACGAGCAGGAGTTCCCGGTTGGCAAGCTCAAGCTGCTGGCAAGTGCACGCTCCGCGGGCAAGACCGTCGAGTTCCGCGGCGAGCAGATCGTGATTGAAGAGGCTTGCCCCGAGGCCTTTGAGGGCTGCGACATCGTACTCGGCGCCGCCGGCGACGATATCGCGAAGGAGCTGCTGCCCGAGGCCGTCAAGCGTGGCGCCGTCGTGGTCGACAACAGCCATGCCTTCCGCATGGATCCCGAGGTGCCGCTGGTCGTGCCCGAGATCAACGCCGACGATATCAAGTGGCATCACGGTCTTATCGCCAATCCCAACTGCGCGACCATCATCGGCCTGGTTCCTACGTGGCCGCTGCATCAGCTCGCTGGTGTGAAGCGCATGATCGTCTCGACGTATCAGGCGGCTTCGGGTGCCGGCGCTCCCGGTATGGCCGAGCTCGAGGCGCAGTTGGCCGCCCTGGGTCGTGGCGAGGAGATTCCCGAGCCGCGCGCATTTGCCGCCCAGCTCGCGAGCAACCTGATTCCGCAGATCGGCGGCGTCAAGGAGGAGGGCTTTACCTCCGAGGAGATGAAGCTGCAAAACGAGGGCCGCAAGATCATGCATCTGCCCGAGCTGCGCGTGAACTGCACCTGCGTGCGCGTGCCCGTGCTGCGTTCGCACTCCGAGAGCATTACGCTCGAGTTTGAGCGCGATATTACGGTCGAGGAGGCTCGTGCTGCGCTGTCTGCCGCTCCGGGCGTGAAGCTGGTTGACGATATGGCTGCCGAGGATGCACACGATCGCTTCCCCATGCCGATGGATACGTCCGACCAGGACCTGATCTGGGTCGGTCGCGTGCGCCGCGACATCTCGAACCCCGAGGCTGCGCGCGGCATCACTTTCTGGTGCTGCGGTGACCAAATCCGTAAGGGCGCGGCAACCAACGCCGTCCAGATCGCTAAGCTGCTCTGCGAGTAGTGTGACCTGTCCGGCGGGGGCCGGGCTTAGTTTTCAGAACGTCCTCGACCATGTGTGGCGCCTTGTCCTGCTCCTTCGGAGCCGCGGACAAGGTGCCACACTGGTCTGCGGAGTGTTCTGAAAACTAAGCCCGGCCCCCGCCTGCGGTGACGCTGCTGTAAGCGGCCTGCGATGGGGACGTTGTTGGTTGGGGCCGCTGGGCTGATGTGGGGGCGCGTGGTTGTTGCGGGCCCTGGTCCCGGCGGCGGCCCCGGCGCTTTGCGCCTGCTGCCTGGGGCGACTGTGGAGCCGTGACGGCAGCCTCGGCGCTTCGCGCCTGCTGCCTGGGGGCACTTTGGGCTTGGGGCGAATCGAGGTATTATGTTGCGGAGTTTTGAAGGGAGCCGCTGGTGGTCACGACGACGTTTGCTTCGCCTTTGGGCGAAATCCTGCTTGCCGCTGATTGCCGCGGTCTGACGGGGCTTTGGTTTGAGGGGCAGGAACACTTTGGCTCCACGCTTCTCCGGGAAGACTCCGAACATGTTGAAGGCGCCGATGCGGTTTCCGGTATTGGTGGCATATCGTCGGTGAGTCCGGCAAATGGTGCGGCCTCTTCGGTGCTTGAGCGTTCCTGGGCTTGGCTGAATGCTTATTTTGCAGGGCAGGAACCTCGGTTTACGCCGCCGTTGCATATGATTGGCACGGCGTTTCAGCGTGAAGTTTGGTACGAGCTGCTTTCTATTCCGCGTGGCGAAGTCGCTACGTATGGCGAGATCGCCCAGCGTGTTGCCGCTCGACATCGGGTGCCGGGAAACGAGGACCCCGTTGTGTCTCCTCGTGCGGTAGGGGCTGCGGTCGCTCGTAACCCTGTTTCGATTATCGTGCCATGCCATCGCGTAGTTGCCGCCGATGGTTCGCTCAACGGATATGCTGGCGGCCTCGACCGCAAGGAATGGCTGCTCCGGCTTGAGGGCGCGTACGAGGAATAGCGCCAGGGCACTTTGCATGACGAAGGCGCCGTGAAGGGACGAGTCGCTGTCCTTTCGCGGCTGGCATGCGTCCAAGCGCTCGGTATCTGCGCCTTAAGTTTGGCTAAGCCATATCCTGCGTATTTGAAAACGCGCAGGTTGAGCAGCTGAGGCTGCGCTAAGGCGGCTGGCGGTGCGCTATCATCGGCAGTATCAAAACCCGTAGAGCCGTGCGCCAAAGGAACAACTATGAAGCTGATGCTTGCCGAGGACGAACCCGGCCTCTCCCGCGCCCTCACCGCGATTCTTCAACATAGCGACTACGAGGTCGACACCGCCCTCGACGGTCTGACGGCGCTCGAATATCTGCTCGCCAACGACTATGACGCCGCAATCCTGGACATCATGATGCCCGGCATGGATGGCATTGAGGTGCTCAAACGCACACGTGCCGCCGGTAAGCGACTGCCCATCATCATGCTCACGGCAAAAAGCGAGGTGTCCGATAAGGTCGAGGGCTTGGATGCCGGTGCCAACGATTATCTGACCAAGCCGTTTGCCGCCAAGGAACTGCTTGCGCGTATTCGTGCCATGACGCGTGCCGCGACGGCAATTGACGCCACGACGCTCGGCGTGGGCAACGTGCGCCTCGATACGGCATCGTGCACGCTTGTGGGTCCCTTGGGCGAGGTACATCTGGCCAATCGTGAGTTTCAGCTTATGGAGCTCTTTATGCGCAACGCCGGCACGCGCATGCCCACCGAGCGTCTGATGCTCGAGGTTTGGGGTGAGGACGCGCCCGAAGGCGCCAATGTGGTGTGGGTCTATATCTCGTACCTGCGCAAAAAGCTGACGGCGCTTGGTGCCGGCGTTGCCATCCGCGCATCGCGTAACCAGGGCTATTCGCTTGAGGTTGTCGAGGAGGGTGAGCAGGCGTGAGCGTGCGCACGTGGTGCAAGCGCATAACGGAGCGGTTTCACGCCGCCTCGAGTAGAACGGGGCGGGCTAATTCTGTTGACGCATTGGGCCGCCGCCTGCGTCGCAAGTTTATCCTCGTTGCCATGGGTGCCGTGACCGTGGTGCTCACGCTCATCATTGCCGGCATCAATATCGTAAATTACTCGCATGTCTGCAAGACGGCCGACGCTCGCCTGGACTATATCCTGGCGGGCAAGGACGGCATCGATTGGGGGGACGAGCCTAAAGCCGATTCCGCTAATGGCAAGGAAGTCGGCGATAGCCAGGCGGGCGTTCACATCAGGCATTTCGAAGGCATGACGGCGGAGTCTCCCTTTGACACGCGCTACTTTACGGTGACGATTGCCGGCGGGCAGGTGGCAGATGTCAATACGGCCCGCATTGCTGCGGTGGGCGCCAAGCGTGCCGCCCGCATTGCCGCGGGGCTGTATTCCAAGGGCCGGACCTCGGGCTTTTCTGGTAACTACCGCTATACGACTACAGCTCAAGACGAAGAGACCACCTTTGTGTTTGTGGACTGTTCGCGCGAGCTTTCGAGTTTTCATTCGTTTTTAAGTGCCAGTGTGGCCATCAGCTGCATTGGCTGGCTGGCGGTATTGGCGATTGTGACGGTGGCCTCGGGCGCGGTGATTCGACCGATGGTCGAGAGCTACAGCAAGCAAAAGCGCTTTATTACCGATGCGAGTCACGAGATCAAGACGCCGCTAGCTGTGATCGACGCCGCTAACGAGGTACAGGAAATTGAGAGCGGCGAGAGCGAGTGGACGCAGAGCATTCACGAACAGGTTGCACGGTTGACGGCGCTCACGGAGCGTCTGGTGTTTTTGGCACGTATGGACGAGGGCTCGGCGGGCTTTACCATGACATCGATCGATCTTTCGGAGGCAGTGGACAAGGCGGCGGCGCCGTTTGAGTCGGTGGCGGTTTCGCGCGGCAAGCGTCTGTCGATGTCGATTGCGAGCGGCGTGCGGGCCCATGCCGATGCTGCGGCGGTGGCGCAGGTGGTTGAGTTGCTGCTGGACAACGCCACGCGCTATGCGAGCGAGGGCAGCGTGATTGAGTTGAGCCTGCGTGCCGTCTCGCACGGCAAGGGTAAGGGCGGCGCCGAGCTTGTCGTATCGAACGCCGTGGACGAGCTGCCCGAAGGCGATCTGGACCGATTGTTCGACCGCTTCTATCGTGCGGATGTGTCGCGCAGCTCCAAGACAGGCGGCTCGGGCGTGGGCCTATCCGTGGTGCGCGCCATCGCCGAAGCCCATGGCGGATTCGCCACCGTATCCGACCACGATCATCAGATCGTCTTCACCGTCCGCTTTTAAAACCTGCCAAAAAGGGACAGGTTTATTTTGGCAGGTTTTATCTGGGGAAACGTCGGCGGAGGCTGGCCGTGGTCGGCGCCATGAACGCCACCGACGCAAATAAATGCACCTCTAGCTGCTAAAATATAGGCATCGTTGTTCGGCTCCCGAAGGGAAAGGAGACGGTCATGCAGTACGAGATCGGCGGAGGGGCTTTCCCGGTTGTTACGTGCAACCTTAGCGACGGCGAATCCATGATCACCGAAAGTGGTGCCATGGTCTGGATGACCCCCAACATGGAGATGTCCACCTCGGGCGGTGGCATAGGCAAGATGTTCTCTAAGGCTTTTTCGGGTGAGGCGTTGTTCCAAAACATTTGGACCGCGCACGGCGATGGCATGATTGCGTTTGGCTCTTGCTTCCCCGGCCGCATCGTGCCAATCGAGATCGGTCCTGGCAAGAGCTGGATTTTGCAGAAGCGCTCGTTCCTTGCCGCGGAAAGTGGTGTTGAGTTGAGCATCCACTTTAACAAGAAGGCAAAGGCCGGCGTCTTTGGCGGCGAGGGCTTTATCATGCAAAAGCTCACGGGCTCGGGTATTGCCTTTGCCGAGATCGACGGCGACCTAGTTGAGTACGAGCTTGCTGCTGGTCAGCAAATGATTGTAGATACCGGCAACGTGGCAGGCTTTGAGGAGACGGTGAGCATCGACGCGCAGATGGTCAAGGGCGTCAAAAACATCATGTTTGGCGGTGAAGGCGTGTTCAACACTGTGCTCACCGGTCCGGGCCGCATCTGGCTGCAGACAATGCCCATTTCCAATCTTGCAGCAGCAGTGGCCTCGATGACCAACAACAATAACTAATCGCGTATAGGATGACGCGCGCGGCGGGCCTGGCCTGTCGCGCGCGTTTTTTTGGTGGCAAGCGCCCTGTTTATCGGGTGCGGTTGTGCTCCTGCAGGGTATAGATCGACTTATCCATGTTGAACAGATAAGCCACAACGCAGACGATGAAGAACGCCGGCAGATTACCGAAACCGAAGACCTCGCAGCCAATGAGGATCGGCGCGAGTAGCGTGTTGGTGGCGCTGCCAAAGACGGCGGCGTAGCCCAGCGCGGCGCAGAGCTCGACGGGCATGCCGAGAATCCCGGCGAGTACGACACCCAGGCTGGCTCCGATGGAGAACAGCGGCGTGACCTCGCCACCTTGATAACCCGCGGCAAGCGTGGCGATGGTGAGTACGAATTTGAGTGCCCAGTCCCAAGGCATGATCGACGCCACGCCGTTGTCACCCAGTGCCGCCGATATCAGGTTGGTGCCAAGGCTGCAGTATCGCCCCTGCCACAGCACGAACAGAATCGCCGACAACGCAAGGCCCATAACGGCAACGCGTATGTAAGGGCTGGGGAGCAGTCGCGCTGCAAGGGTCTTGGCATGGGCAAGGCACCAGGCAAAAGCTCCGCCGACCATACCGAACGCGATGCCCAACAGCGCCAGCCGTCCAAGACCGGGGAGGTCGAGCGCATACGAGGCGGTAACGGCGACCTCGAACTTCTCGAGCCCCAGGGCGCCCGAGGTCATGCTTGCGGCAAGTGAAGCCGTAAGCACGGGGAACAACGCGCGGTATTCCATGCGTCCGGCGACCAGCACTTCGATAGCAAAGACCGTAGCAGCGAGCGGTGTTCGAAAGAGTCCGGCAAAGCCAGCGGCCATACCAATGAGCAAAAACGTGTTGCCGGGGTCGCGGAAAGGCAGGCGTCGACCGATCCAATGCGAGACGGTGGCGCCGATTTGCACCGCTACGCCCTCGCGTCCCGCACTGCCACCAAAGAGATGCGTCCCCCACGTGCTCAGCATAATGAGCGGCACCAAGCGCGGAGAGATGGCGTCCTCGCGTCCGTGGCCTACGTCGAACACCAGACTCATGCCGCGGTCGGTGCCCTTGCCCCAGGTGCGGTAGGCAAACACGATGGCAAGGCCCGCAAGAGTGAGAAAGGGGAGCAGCAACGCGACGTGCGAGTCCCGGAAGGCGCCGATTGCCAGGAGCACACGACCAAAAAGGGCACAGATGGCGCCAACGATAACGCCGATAGGGATTCCGACGGCGCCCATGAGCACGAGACCGCTATAGGTGTTGACCAGGCGTTTGATTCTGCTCGAAGCGCTGCTTTCTGACATTTTGCTTTCCGACACTTGCTCTCTTGATAGAAGAAGAGCTGGAGTTGCGCATCGTTGAGAGGCTTTCCAGCTTTAGCAAAACAAACTTATAAGATGCGACGGGCCGCGTCAAGATAATTACCGGACGGCCTAGGAGGCGGCTGGTTGGCTGGCTTAAAACCTAGCGCGTGAAATGACGCCCCACGCTATTCAGCGCGCTTGATAGGATGACGAACCACGGTCTTAAGTTTCTCCGGTGCGCATTTGCGTGGATCGGAGAGATAGATTTCGTGATGTAAACGGGTGTCTGAGAAGTCGGGAACATAGCCCAGTTCGGTCGTGTATTCATGCATAGCGTCTACGGTCACCGGTTCGTTGTCGTAGGGCCCGGTGTGCATGCATTGAACGCAGAGACCCTCGTCAACTTTAAGCAGTTCGACGGCGGAAAAGTCCAGTTTCTTTTTGGTCGTGGCTTCCGCGACTGCCCAGTCAAAGTCATCTCGGGTGACGAAATCGGGCAGGCGGATGCACGAGATAAAGTTAAAAATGTCCTTGTGTACATGATCGATGTCGTCGCTCGGGGACTCTTGCCACCAGAAACCCTCGAGCGGCGGTACCACAAAGTCGAAATAGCCCTCGATACTCCTTGAGCCTTTCTTTGACATCTTGACGGTATAGGCGATGCCGTAAAGTAGCGGCAGGGCGTTTTGATACTCGCCACCTTCGGTATTTGGGTCGCCCTTTCCGCGAATGGCAACGTAGCTCATAGGCGGGACAGTTACGATACTCGGCTTGCTTGCAGGTTTGTAGAGCTCCTTGCATTCCTTCTTAAAGTCGAACGCCATGTTGACCGCCTTTCTGCGTATTGGCCTGCTTAGATAGTTGAATCATATCATAGAAACGAACAGCTGTTCGAATGATTTGGCTGACAGATTGAGATGCGTGCGTTGTGTTTGGCGGTCGGGCTGACCCCGTCGATGATTTCTCGGCCTCCCCGGCGCCTCATCTATAGCTGCCGTTTCCCCATATAAAACCTGCCAAAATAAACCTGTCCCTTTTTGGTAGGTGGGAAATGGGTAATACTAAAGAGTTATCCGACCAGATGGGAATTAATCGATGGCCTATATCGAATTCAAAGACGTCATCAAGGCATACGGCGAGGGTGACGCCCGCATTCACGCACTCGACGGCGCAAGCTTTACGGTCGAGCGCGGCGAGCTCGCCATCATTCTGGGTGCTTCGGGCGCCGGCAAGACCACGGCCCTCAACATTCTGGGCGGCATGGATACGGCAACTTCCGGCACCGTGACGGTGGACGGGCGTGACGTGAGCGCTGCCAACGAGGCACAGCTTGTGGAATACCGCCGCGCCGATGTTGGCTTTGTCTTCCAGTTCTACAATCTGGTCCCCAACCTGACGGCGCTCGAAAACGTTGAACTCGCGGCGCAAATCTGCCCCGACTCGCTCGATGCCGAGCAAACGCTTTGCCAGGTCGGCCTGGGCGAGCGCCTCGCTAACTTTCCGGCGCAGCTTTCGGGCGGCGAGCAACAGCGCGTGTCCATCGCCCGCGCGCTGGCCAAGAACCCCAAGCTGCTCCTGTGCGACGAGCCTACGGGTGCGCTCGACTACAAAACCGGCAAGCAGATTTTGCAGCTGCTGCAGGACACCTGCCGCAAGCAAGGCATCACGGTCATCATCATCACCCACAACTCCGCGCTGGCGCCCATGGCCGATCGCCTGATTCGCTTTAAGAGCGGCCGCGTGGAGAGCGAGACGGTCCAGCAAAATCCCGTGCCGATCGAGACGATCGAGTGGTAGCGCCCATGGACCAGGACCGCCAAAACAGCCAGCGCCGCGACGCGCAGAGCACGGAGCGCGAGCAGGATTTTACGACCTACCGCACCGCCCAAAGCTCAAACGATATGGTGCCGACGGTTTTTCGCCGTGGCATCTACCGCACAATCCGAGGCAGCCTCAAACGCTTCTTGTCTATCGTCGTGATCACCGCGCTCGGCGTGAGCGTGATGTGCGGCCTTAAGGCGGGCTGCGAGGACCTGTGCGATTCGGTTGACGCTTACTTTGACCAGCAGAATGTTTATGACATTAACGTGCAGTCGACCTATGGTCTGACCGATGACGATCTTGCTGCGATCCAAGAGGTCGATGGCGTCGAGACGGCCGAGGGCATCTATACCGAGACCGCCTATACCGCCGTGGGTACGACGCGCGAGCGTGTCGTCGTACAGAGCCTCTCCAAAGAGAATATTGACCAACCGGTGCTAGTACGCGGCGAGCTGCCCGAGACTTCGGGCGAAGTGGCAGTGACCTCACGTTTTTTGAAGGCTTCGGGCAAAAAGCTCGGCGATACCGTGAGTTTTGCCGCCAATGACGCGAGCTCGTCCAACCAAAGTGCCAAGGATCAGTTTGCCGATGGGGACTACACCATCACGGCCGAGGTTCTCGATCCTACCGACGTGAGCTCCGACTCGACGGTCAACGCCTTCCGTGCCGCCTCGGCCGCGGATTACAAGTTCTACGTGAGCGAGGATGCCGCGACGTCGTCGTCCTATTCCGCGATCCACGTGGTCGTCGAGGGAGCCAAGAGCCTCAACTCCTATTCGGATGCCTACGCGGCAAAGATCAATGAGGTCAAGGGCAATATCGAGAAGATCCGCGAGGAGCGTGAGAAGATGCGCGCTCAGGAGCTGACGGTCGACACACCGGCAAGCTTGGATGCGGCCGAGCGCCAGGCGAATATGGTCTTTGGGATCGAGCAGGACAACATCAACCGCATGGCCGAGGGTAGCGAGGAGCGTGCGCAGGCGCAAGCCGACCTGGACCAGCGCCGTGCCGCTGCCGACCAGCAGTTTGCTGATGCCCGCGCCGAGCTCTCTGACCTGGGCGAATGCACCTGGTACATCCAGGACCGCGGCAATATCGCAAGCTACTCGAGCGTCGAGAGCGATAGTTCCTCAATCGAGGCCATCGCCACCGTATTCCCGTTTATCTTCTTTATCGTCGCCGTGCTCATCAGCCTCACCACCGCCACTCGCATGGTCGAGGAGGAGCGCACGCTCATTGGCTTGTACAAGGCGCTCGGCTATTCACGCGGGCGAATCCTGTCCAAATACGTGGACTACTCGCTGTGGGCGTGTCTGATCGGCGGCGTGCTCGGCAACATCGTCGGATTTGTGGGCCTGCCGCTGTTCCTGTTTACGGTGTTCGACGACATGTACTCGCTGCCCCAGATGCTGCTTTCGTACGATATCGTGTCTTCAATCGTCTCGGTGGCGTTGTTTACCGTGGGCGTGGTGGGCGCCACGGTTATCGCCTGCCGCCACGAGATGGCCGAGACCCCGGCCTCGCTCATGCGTCCCAAGGCCCCACGCGCCGGCTCGCGCATCTTGCTCGAGCGCATCGGCTTTGTCTGGCGTCGCATGGGCTTTTTGAACAAGGTGGCAGCGCGTAACCTGTTCCGTTATAAAAAGCGTGCCTTTATGACCATCTTTGGCATTGCGGGATGCACGGCGCTCGTGATCTGCGGTATGGGTATCCGCGATACGTCGGTGGCGCTTTCGCCCAAACAGTACGGGCACATCACGCGCTACGACTTGCTTGCGGTCGCCAATTCTGACGATTTTTCGCAGACGTGCGCAGCACTGGATGAACGCAGCGCGGCCAATGATTCCAACGTGACCGTGACCTCGACCCTTCCGATTATGACCGACAACGTCACCTTTACGTTTGGCGGCAAGAGCGAGACTGTGCAGCTCATCGTGATTCCCGATGACCGCACGGGTGACTTGGGCGATTACGTGCGCCTGGAGGATGAGTCCAAAGAACCGCTCACCCTGCGTGACGGGGATGTGTATTTGAGCAAGAGCTCTCAGCTGGTGCTGGGGATCAAGCCGGGTGACACGGCTCACGTCCAGGATTCGTCGCTCAATGTTGCCAAGGTCAAAGTCAGCGACATTTCGCTCAACTATCTGGGCAACACGCTTTACATGACGCAGGGCACCTATGAGCGCGCGTTCGGTCGAAGCGCGCGCCTTAACGGCGTCTTTGTGCTGCTTAAGGGTTCATCGGCCGACCAGATTGCGTTTAGCAAGAATCTTAAGAGTGACGGTTGGCTCACGATTTCGAGTACGGCCGAGCATTGGGAGAACTATGAAGCGAACTTTACGATTATCAATTCGGTCGTGGTGCTTGTGACCTTTATGGCGGCGTGCCTGTCGTTTGTGGTGGTATTTACGCTGTCCAACACGAATATCTCCGAGCGCGAGCGTGAGCTGGCGACCATTAAGGTGCTGGGCTTCCGTCGCGGCGAGGTACACCATTACGTCAACAAGGAGACGTTGATCCTCACGGCGATTGGCGCCGCACTGGGCGTACCGCTAGGCGGCTTGCTGGCCGAGAGTTTTACGTACATTTTGCAGATGCCGTCGCTGTACTTTGACGTCGAGGTCGAGCCGCTAAGCTACGTACTCGCCGTGGTGCTTTCCTTTGGCTTTACGTTTATCGTCAACCTCGCCACCAATCGAACGCTCAACAAGATCGACATGGTCGGCGCCCTCAAGAGCGCCGAGTAACCTGCCAAAAAGGGACAGGTTTATTTTGGCAGGTTTTATCTGGGTAAACGCCGGACAACCATTAGGTGGCCCGGCGTTTGCTCCGTTTTGCTGGGGATGTCTGTCGTTCAGCATCTCAACGTACTGGCCGATGAGCTTTTTCATATAACGTTCTTGCCATTGAGGAAGCATTTTCTTAAACAGCTTCCAGTCGCTTTCGGCTACGTCGCGCATATGTCCTCCGCTCGTCAAACGAGCTTTCCATTTGCCTTTCATTCTATTTGGCTTTTGCTCGCAGGCGTGGATGAGAGGCTCTCTTTAGCCTTCGAGGTTGGGCTTGAATGGGTCGTATGCCACAAAACGGGCCTATCTACTACGTTTAATTGGATGCCCTCAATCATGCCGGGAAAACGAAAAATAAAACCGCAGGTAGAAGGCCTGTCGATTTTCAAAAAAGGCGGGTATGGTCGGCCCTCTCGAGTTAAACGTAGTAAATAGGCCCTTTTTTTGGCGCTCGGTCAGCTCAATGCTAATCTTCGTGCCGGAACTGACCCAGTTGTTTGTAAATTGCGGTGATATACGGACTGTTTGGCGCTTTGGAGCTTCAAAACAGTCCCCATTTCACCGCAACTTAGGAGAAGGGCGGGGGGTGGTTGGGTGCTGGTGGGTCGGAGCGCGTTAGGCCTGTTTGCGGCACTTCCATTGTTTGCGGCACCAGCGCATGAGCGCCTTTACGATGGGGATCGTGATGAGGATGATCCATGCAGGATGGGGCTGTCCCAAACAGAGCCACATGTAGAGGAACCAAGCGATGGCGGCTGCTGGATAGATGCATTCAGTGAGCTTTGACAAATGGCGTCGATCGATAAAGTCACCAATCGCGTAATAGACGGGAACCAAAAAGACGAGGAAAAGCCCCATGCCCCATGTGCCGTAGACAATGCCGAGCACCAGATAGGCGAGAGTGACAAGTGCGGGGAAGGGGAATTTGTTCCATGCACGTCCGACCTTGGTGTGGAAATGCTTGCCATGATGGTCGAGCTTGTCGTGTGCTTCCTTCCAGCTGGAAAACGTCTCGCCGTCGATGGTGACGGTGCCGTCGTCATTGGTACGCACGCTATGTCCATCGTCCTCAAGCGTATCGATATGCACGCCGCCCGGCCCCACATGCACCTCTTCGCCCTTGCGCTCGTTGGTCACATGGATGCCGCTCCAACCAACATGGACTTCCTCGCCTTTATTGGGATCAATGACGTGGATACCGCGCGCGAGGGAAATATCGACAAGTGGTTTGTCGCCGCAATCGGCGTGCTCGGCAGAATCCTCAGCCTCGTCAGCCACATCCGCCGTCTCGGTGTCGGCGCTACCGTCCTCCAGGTCGTCGGCATCGTTGGCCGCCTCCCCATATAGCAGCTCGTCCAGCGACACGCCATACAGCGCGGCGAGCGCAATGAGGTTATCGGTATCGGGTGAGGACTCGCTACGCTCCCATTTACTAACAGCCTGGCGGCTTACGCCCAGCTGGGCAGCAAGCGCCTCCTGAGAAAGCCCGGCAGCTTTACGGCGATCGACGAGGCGCTGTGCCATCGCAAGATCCATGGTGGTTCCTTTCGTTTGATGGTCGAATCGAATGAGCCGAGTATGCCGAGAACAGCCGGTAGCGACCACCATTTCTAGTTAGAATCTGCCCCAACCCTACCGCAACTACCGGTAGCAACCATCATGACCAGCAATTATGTGACATATGTCAGAGCCTACCCCAAGTAAAGGCTCCACCATACTAAGTTGCGGTGAAATAGGGACTGTTGGACCCGATGAAGCGCTTAAACAGTCCCTAATTCACCGCAACTCAATTCCAGCCCAGGCACCCACAGCAAGAAGACGAATAGCCTCGGCTTCCCCAGTTACCGCAGGAGACCCCAGGGCTTACCTCCCAAATCTTTCCGCAGGACGGAAGGACCCCGCCGCGCGAAGCGCGCAGCGGGGTCCTGACATGTCCGAGGACGATTTGGGAGGTAAGCCCTGGGGCCTCCGATGGGGGTGGTTCCAGCCGAGGCTATTCGTCGCCGAAGCTGATGCCCAACGCCTTGGCCTCGCGCACCAGATCGCTCTGGGGATCGACGTACTTGAGCTTGCCGGCGACCTCCTCGAGCGGCATGTGGCACATCTTGCCGTCGCGCAGGGCAATCATGTAGCCAAACTCGCCGCGTAGGCAGCCCAGTGCCGCCTCGACGCCGCACTGGGTCGCAAAGATGCGGTCCTGGGCGTCGGGCTGACCGCCGCGCTGCGTGTGGCCGGGGATGGCGACGCGGGTCTCGCGACCGGTCTTGGCCTCGATCTCCTTAGCGATGTCGTACACGATTGACGGGCTTGTGCGCTCGGCGAGCTTCTTCTTGTACTCCTTCTTGGACAGCGCCGCGTCCTCCTTGGAGATAGCGCCCTCGGCGACGGCTACGATCGTAAAGCGGCTGCCGGTTTCCATGCGATGCTCGATGGTCTTGATGACGTTATCCATGTCGTAGGGGATCTCGGGAATCAAGATGACATCCGCGCCGCCCGCGACGCCGGCATACAGTGGGATCCAGCCGACCTTGTGGCCCATGATTTCGATAACAAACACGCGCCCATGGCTCGAAGCGGTGGTGTGGATGTCGTCGATGCACTTGGTGGCGACGTCGATGGCGCTTGTAAAACCAAACGTCAGCTCGGTGCCCCAGGTGTCGTTATCGATGGTCTTGGGCAGGGCGATAACGTTGAGGCCCTCTTCGCGCAGGCGGTTGGCAGTCTTGGTGGAGCCGTTGCCGCCCAGCATAAACAGGCAGTCGAGCTGCAGCTTGTGATAGGTGTGGACCATCGCGGGCACCTTCTCGACGCCATCGGCCTCGGGAATGTCCAGACGCTTGAACGGTGTGCGGCTCGTGCCCAGGATGGTGCCGCCGCGGGTGAGGATGCCGCTAAAATCGGCGGGCGTCATGACACGGAACCTGCTGTAGATAAGGCCCTGGTAGCCGTCCTCAAAACCATAGATCTCGATAGGCTCTTCGCTATTGGTCATGAGCGTTTTGACGATGCCGCGCATGGTGGCGTTGAGCGCCTGGCAGTCGCCGCCACTAGTAAGAAGACCGATCCTGAGCATGATGAATCCTTCCGGGCAAGTTATAACATGCGCATAAGTTTACCCCCGCACACTGTTGATACGGGGGTAAAACGTGTTAGCTCAAGCGTATGGAAATGTAAACAACGTGAGGCGAGCGTAAGGCCGACGGGCCTGGCTCCTTACAGTGCGAAGGCGTCGACGTCGCCCCAGTGGCGGCGCAGTGTAATAGCGGCGGCGGGTTCGGTATTGTCAAAGACGACCGACCATTGCGTATTGCTGGTGATGTCTTCCGGATTGGGCTCTTGCGCCGCAGCGCGCAGGGCCTTCCAAGCGACTGCCTCGTCTTGGGCGCCGACATGGGCGTCAAGGACATCGGCGATTGCGACGGCGCGCTCTTTGCCATGGCCCAGCTCGCCATTCTTTTGGTTGGGCAGCACTTCGTTGCCATAGCAGGCATAGAAGTTCGTAACCTGGCGCACAGGAGTCGCTTTGAAAGCGCGGTCCGGATCGTGCGGATCCCACTCTACTACGCGCGCGTCACCGGCGGCGTCGTTGATAAAGAAATGGTAGTCGCGTCCGGCCATGGCGTGCATGTCGTAGGCGGAAAGCAGGTCGACAGCTTCTTGCGTGGTGGCGGCACGGTCGAGCACCAGACGGATGGCGAGCGAGGTATTGATGACGGGGCGTTGCGTGTCCTGGTCGCAGGGCTTGGAATCCAGGGTGAGTACGGCAATGGACACGCCGCATTCGTTAACACCGTCGAGCTGGGCAAACGGGCCCATGAGTGCGGCGGCGCGTCCGGCGACGGAGCCAAGCGGAGTGTTATCGCCCAGGTTGTTAAGGGCGGCAAGCCCGATGGAGGCATAGCCGCCGCGTGGGTGATTGCGCACCAGCAGCGCCGAGGTGTCGTCCTTAAAGTCGTAATTGCGACCGGTGCGCACACGGCCCTCGGCATCTACGGCGACAAAAGCACTGCAGGCAAACTGGGGCGCCTGGACATGTGCTGGCACACCGGGCAGCACCTGCGCCACCACGGCATCGATGTAGGTTTGGTCGTCGCGCACGCCAGCGGCGATGATGCGATCAAGATCGTAGTCGTAGGCGATGTCGATTGCGTACAGGTCATAGCCATCCGCGTAGCCGGTCAAGCGTTTGAGCGACGCGGCGGACTTGATTTGCTTGTGATAAACGATACCGGTGGCAGCGGCAAGGCCGACGGCGACTCCCGCGACACCGCAGGCGATGGCAATGTTACGTGGCTTCATGACGACTCCTCTCGTCCTGTTAGCGCAATTGTCGCAAAAGGAGCGCGCGCATGATGGCTCAACTTGGTGAGCGGCGCGGAATTAAGCACGGAATGAAAGGCGCGGCGCTGGCGCGGCGGGGTATGCTGGAGGGGACCATCAACCCAGCGAAAGGGGAGAGCATGACGGATCAGGAAACGCCCGAGCGCGCGCATGTGACGGCCGATGATATCGAGGCCGCCAACGACCTTATCGACTTTATCGAGGCATGCCCTAGCATGTTCCATACGGCGGCGACCATTATGGCCGAACTCGACGAGGCGGGCTTTACCTACCTGCCCGAGAACGCGGCGTGGGACATCGAGCCGGGTGGGCGTTATTACACGCAGCGCAACACCTCGAGTGTTATCGCCTTTAAGGTGGGCGAGGACCTGGCCGCGACGTGGGGCGAGGACGGCGTTGCCGGTGACTATCATTTTCAACTCGCGGCGTCGCACAGCGATTCGCCGACGTTTAAGGTCAAGGCCGTGCCCGAGCTCGACGGCGCGGGCGAGACGCTGCGCCTGAACACCGAGGCCTACGGCGGCATGATCGACTACGCCTGGTTCGACCGTCCGCTGGCACTCGCGGGCCGCGTGTTAGTACGCGAGGGCGACCGTATTGAGAGCCGCCTGCTTGTCACCGAGCGCGAGGTCGCTATCATTCCGAGCCTTGCTATTCATATGAACCGCGGCGTTAACGAGGGCTTTGCTCCCAATCGCGCCGTCGACCTGTGCCCGCTCATCAGCGCCGGTGATCTTAAGCAGGGAGATTTTGATGCCCTGATTGCCGACGAGCTGGACGTTGAGCCCGAGCAGATTCTGGGCCGCGATCTGTTCTTGGTCAATCGTCAGGATGCGCGCATTTGGGGCTGGGCCGACGAGTTTATCTCGACGCCCAAGCTCGACGACCTGGCCTGCGCCTACACCTCGCTGCAGGCATTTTTGGGTGCCGAGAACGCGCACGACGTTTCGGTCTTCTGCTGCTTTGATAATGAGGAGGTTGGCTCCGAGACCAAGCAGGGTGCCATGTCGACGTTCTTGGCCGACGCGCTGCGCCGAATTAACGGATCGTTGGGCTTTGACGACGAGTCGTACCATCGCGCCCTTGCCGCCTCGATGCTTGTAAGCTGCGACAATGCACATGCCGTGCACCCCAACCACGCCGAGAAGTGCGATGCCCGCAATCAGGTTGTGCTCAACGGCGGCATCGTCATCAAGGAAGCCGCCAACCAGCACTACTGCACCGATGCCTTTAGCCGCGCGGTGTTCCAAGCCATCTGCGATGACGCCGACGTGCCCACACAGGCCTTCGCCAACAAGAGCGACATGGCCGGCGGCTCCACACTCGGCAATCTGTCCAACATGCAGGCGAGCATGCATGCCGTGGACGTGGGCCTGCCGCAGCTTGCCATGCACTCGAGCTACGAGACCGGCGGCGTGCGCGACGTGATGTACGCCATCCGCGCCCTCACGGCCTTCTACGAGCGAAACCTAACCATCAACGGCGCCGAAAGCGTGGAACTCTAAAACCTGCCAAAAGGGGATGTTAATTTTGGCAGGTTTTATCTGGGCGAATGCAAGGGGTGAAACCGAACTGGATCGGTGATACGTAGCCGCCGAGGTGCAGTGTGCCTCGGCGGCTTTTTGTGTACAGAGTACGGCTAATGCTTATAAATGCTATACATGCTTTACGTATCTACCATTGAGTTTTATGATAGTTTTGAAGTATTAAGGAGGGGTCATGACCACAACAGCCGCTCAGATCAACGTACGTCTCGATGCCGATCTTAAAAGGAGCGGGGACGCCGCTCTCTCCAGGGCCGGTATGACGCCGAGCCAAGCGGTGCGAGCGCTCTGGCAGCTTGCGGCGTCGCTGGCCGATCGCCCCGGTGCGCTCGAGGATATCCTGCTGCCCAGTCGTGCCCGGGCGGAACAGCGCGAGCGCGAAAAGGCCGCCAAACGTAAGCTCGAGCTCATGGATCAGGGGTCGAAGCTGTTCGCTACCGCTTGCCGTGAGTCGGGAATCGATATGGTCAAGGCTCAGCCATCGGACGACGAAGAGCTCAAACGGAATGCCTATGCGGATCGCTTTGGCGAGGAGATGAGCTGGCTCTATGAGTGAGGCTCCAAAGCGCATCTTGGTTGACACCAACGTGTGGCTCGATTACTTCATTCCCTCACGACGTGGTCGTTCGGTGGCGATTGAGTTTTTACGCGATGCATGCACGGCGCAGGTGGATTTGCTGTATGCGGCGACATCGTCCAAAGACCTGTTCTATTTGATTTCAAGCGAACATAAGGCATGGTATCGGCGAGAGCACGGTTCGCTTTCCCAGTATGCCGCTACGGCAGCGACTTCGCTTGCATGGGATTGTCTTAGCGTGCTTTCGCAGCTTGCCACGCCAGTGCCCTGTGACCTGAGCGATATATGGATGGCGAGCAGGCAGCGTGAGCTCCATAGCGATTACGAAGACGATTTAATCATTGCGGCAGCGATACGCGCTCAGGCGGATCTACTGGTCACCAACGATATCAAGCTCTGTTCACATGCACCCGTCGCAGCAATGAGTGTAGAAGACGCAAGAAAATATCTAACAACGCTAAAATAGCCCTAAACCTCACTGGCCGAATAATAGTCAGCGAATGCCCATAGACAGAGCCGCGTCAGCCAGCCCCTGCAGGTTGAACAAAAGTCAGCGAGAGCCCGCCGTTTGAGCCAAGGTGCCGTGAAATGAAAAGGCGCTGACCTTCTGGTCGCGCCTTTGAAATTGAACGGCAGATTGGCCAAACGGCGGGCTCGCAGCGTCGAGCAGTTCCGGCGTTTGGTAAAACGCCGGAACAAATTAGTGCTCAATCCAGCAGCGCAGGGTTTCGCCGGCCTGCAGGTGACGCAGATTCTCCGCGGCAATGTCGACCACATTGTTGAGCGTAGCCTCCAAGTGGAACTAGCCCGAGATATGCGGCGTGATGAGCATGTTGGGCGCATCCCACAGTGGGCTTGTCTCAGGCAGCGGCTCGGGGTCGGTGACGTCGACCGCAGCGCCGGCAAGGTGCCCGGACTCGAGTGCCGCAACCAAGTCGTCGGCGACCACAAGATCGCCGCGGCCGCCGTTGGCAAAGAAAGCGCCCGGCTTCATCGCGGCGAAGAACTCGGCGTTCGCCAGGCCGCGGGTCTCGGGTGTGCTGGGCATAAAGGATGCGACGATGTCAGCCTCGGCCAGGCGCTCGGGGAGGGCGTCCATGCCGTCCATGTCCTCAAACACGATGGGGTAGACGAGCGGATGACGCTTGATACCGCGGACGTGCGCGCCCATGCTGCGGCAGAGCGTGGCAAAGTGGCCGCCGATATCGCCCGCGCCCAGCACCAGCACGTTGGCGTTTTTGAGCGAGGTGACCGGACCTAAATCCTCCCAGCGATGCTTGCGCTGCAAGTCGTGATAGCCGGGCAGGCGCTTGATCATGGAAAGGACCATGGCAAACATGTGCTCGCTCACAGCCTGGCCATAGGCACCCACCGAGCAGGAAAGCTTAGCGTCGGCTGGCACGGTGCCGGCGGCCAAGTAATCGTCATAGCCGGCGGTCTGTAATTGCAACAGCTGGAGATGCTCGCATGCCGTGAGCATGCCAGGGTCGATGTTGCCCAAGATCACGTCCGCATCGGCGACCTGCTTGCGCGTGATGGCGTCGGCGCTCGTGTAGACAAAGTCCTCGCCCGGAGCGCTCGACTCAAGAATTGCGCGATGGCGGTCGTTGACGGGCAGCAAAACCAGGATGTTCACAAGCAGTCCTCTCCGCTCAACCTACTAAAAAGGGACAGGTTTATTTTGGCAGGTTTTATCAGGCAAAACGTTCAAACAAAAACGCCGGATGCAAGACGAGCGTGCCCGTCAGCATCCGGCGCATCTACAGCTACCAGCTCAGCAGCTCGTAGCCGTCCTCGGTCACCACGAGCTGTACCTCGCACTGAGCCGAATCGCTACCGTCCTTGGTGCGCACGCACCAGCCATCGCCCTTGCTGATCTTAATGTCGGGCGCTCCGGCGTTGACCATGGGCTCGATGGTAAAGACCATGCCCGGAGCCATGATGGTATCCACATCGGGCGCCTCGGTGGTAAAGCCCACAAACGGGTCCTCGTGGAACTCCTTACCAATGCCGTGTCCGCCGTACTCGCACACCACGCTAAAGCCGGCGTCCTCGACCGTCTTTTGCACAGCCTCGGCCATAACGGAGAGCGGCAGCCATGGCTTGACGGCCGCCAGACCCGCCTCCACGCTGGCGCGGGTGACCTCGACCAGGCGCTGGCGCTCGGCAGAGACCTCACCGATGCAGAACATGCGGCTCGAGTCGCTAAAGTAGCCGTCTAGGATCGTGGAACAGTCCACGTTGATGATGTCGCCCTCGTGCAGCACATCCGCATCGCAGGGGATACCGTGGCAGACGACGTCGTTGATCGAGGTGCACACGCTCTTGGGATAGCCCTCGTAGTTGAGGTCGGCCGGCGTGCCACCGTGCTCGACGGTGTAGTCGTAGATCATCTGGTCGATCTGGTTGGTGGTCATGCCCGCGGCGATGTGCTCGCCTACGTAGTCGAGCACGCCCACGTTGATGGCGGCCGAGCGCTTGATGCCCTCGATATCGGCGGGCGTCTTGTAGAGCGCGCGGGGCAGAACCTCCCAGCCCTCTTCCCACAGGCGCTCGAGGCGCTCGTCGAAGGCGCTATGGCATTTCTTATATTTTTTGCCGCTGCCGCACCAGCAAGCGTCGTTGCGGCCAGGAACGGGTCCTTTGTCATACATGGCTAACTTCCTTTCATCCGCAGCTAGTATAGTCCACCCACGCGTCCATTAAAGTTGCGGTGATATAGTTCCGATTTAAGCGGTTTAACAGCATAAACAGGAACTATATCACCGCAACTGATGGAGCGGGATGGCGGGCACTAGCTGCTGCGTGGTTTTGCTAGTAACTCACCTGGCAGGGGATGCCGAGGGCGCGCACGCGCGCGGCAATGGCGTCGAGCACCCCGGGCGCCGCTTTAGCAAGGCCGGCGACCGGTGTCTCGCGCGCCACCGTGTAGATGGTCGCTTCCTGCGGACGAATGCGCTCGAGCGCCGCGAGCCAGGGGGCAACGTACTCCTCGCCGGTGTTGTCGATGGGCCTGCCCTGATACTCGCCGGTCAAAAAGATTGTCTGGATAATAACGTGACCGTCAAAGCTTGCGAACGTCTCAATCTGGTGCTCGACGTCGTAGGGGCCAACAGGCTGGTCGAGCAGCTGGATAAACGCCGGGTCGACGGTATCGAGCTTAAGAATGTTGTCGTCGACCATCATGAGCGCGTCGTGCACCTCGGGACGGTCGGCGCGCGTGCCGTTGGAAAGCACAGCAATCTTGGTGTTTGGGGCAAGTTCGTCGCGCAGCTCGACGGCGCCGGCGATGGCCTGTGGAAACTCCGGTGCGGCGGTGGGCTCGCCGTTGCCTGCGAAGGTGATCACATCGGGGAGCTCGCCCTCGGCTGCCATCTCGCGCAGCTTTGCCTCGAGCGCGTCGAGCACCACGGCAGCTGTGTTGTACGGCTCATGGCAGGGGCGCTCGGCGTTGAGGCCGTTCTCGCAGTAGATGCAGTCGAACGTGCAGATTTTGCCGCTGGCGGGCATCATGTTGACGCCGAGCGAGAGGCCAAGGCGACGGCTGCGAACGGGCCCAAAGATGGGGCTGGCATTCAAAAACGTAGACATAGGCATATGCTCCTCAAGACTATTGCGCCTAAGCATAGCATCGGCTCCAAAGCAAGGTGCGGGCTCTTGCTTTACAAGTTTCGTTTTTTCACGTCGCTTATTATGCCGTGCCATGAAAAGCCTCAGGTCGGGTACAGTTAATCCGTTAACAAAGCGTAAGGCAATGCGGGTCTATCCAACCGTGCTGACGTGCAACTGGATGGGCATTGATAATGGGGGCACAACATGGATTTTACGGTCGAGAATGCGGGCACCACGATTGCCTGTCGCGAATATGCCGGCCCGGATGTGTCGCCTGATGCTCCTGCCTTGGTGTGCGTGCACGGCGCTTGTGTCGACGGCACATTTTTTGACGCCATCGCCCGCGAGCTCGCCTGTGACTACCGCGTCATTGCCTACGACCGCCGCGGTTGCGGCGAGAGCGGCGACGCTGCAGACGGACGCTACGACCTCGCCGTCCAGGCCGCCGATCTGCAAGCCGTGATCGAACACGTTGGCGCTCCGACAAATGTGCTTGCGCACAGCGCCGGTACGTTGGTGGCGCTGGAGCTTCTTCGTACCGAACCCCATCTCGTCGACCGTGCGATTCTGCATGAGCCGGCTGTGTCGGCCGAAGGCGTCGGCATGGGCGCAGCTCCGGTTTTGCTCGATATGATTGCGGCTGGAAAGGTATCAAGGGCGCTCCGGCTTTTCTTGGGAGCCCTCGGCGACATGGACCCCGAGGCTCCTGGGACGACCGAAGCGGAAGCCAAGCATGCCCTGCGCAACGGCCGCAGTTTCATGGCAAACGAATACGGGATTACTATGACCTGCGTTCCCGATTGGGATAGCGTTCGCGCGTCAAAAACGGTGGCCGCCGTGCTCCTGGGCGAGCTCTCGATTGGCACGCCCCGCGAGGCTGGTACGCGAGCGGCTGCCGAATATCTCGATTGTCTTCTCGTGACGATCCCGGGCGCGCATAACGGTCTGCGCGATCGCCCGGCAGCGGCTGCCCGGGCTGTCCGAGGCATCCTGGGGCTCTAACACCCGCAATGGCCAAAGCAGGCTTCGCCCGCAAACGTTTCGGCCGTGTTAACAAATGTGCTCAAAACCTCACGTCTGCGACTTCAATCGCGCCGCCTGCCAACTCATAAAAATGTAACAGCATTCACGTACTTACCTGCATCGACAAGGTGTTACCCTTGTAGCATTTGGAACCCACCGCTACCATGCGAAACTATCGAAAGGGCCCCATATGCTCAATAATCACGAGGTCAATCTAACCGACGAGGAGGCTGCCGCTGAGGTCGCCCGCGTCGCGAAGACCTACCCCGTGGTGCGTTTGCTGTCGGCCGATCAGATTAAGAGCGAGCCTAACTGCCTGCTCGCCAGCGATCGGTGTCCTTGTTTGCGCCAGTCGAGTCTTGAGGCTTTGGCAGACTCCGATGAGGTGTCGGAGCAACTGCTCAATGATGGCACTGAGTACCGCGCTCGCCTGCGCCCTCTGAAGGTCGAGGGCGAGCCTCACGTCCTGCTGATGGTGCGTCCGATTGATGAGCAAGAGGCTGCAGAAGAGGACCTTGTCTACACCGACGTGCTGACGAATGTGCGCAATCGCCGATATTACGAGGAAAAGCTCCGAAGCGCCCGCATGAATGCCGGCGTTGCGATGATCGACCTTGATGATTTTAGGGTCTTCAACGATACGTGTGGTCGTCATGCCGGCGACCTTGCGCTCGGTGCTGTGGCGACAGCCATACGCAGCGGAATTCGTTCGACTGACGAGCTTGTGCGCTATGGCTGCGACAAGTTTGTGGTCGTCATGCCCAATATTCCCTCCGATGACTTCACCCGTCGCCTGCATCAGGTGTCCGATGCCGTTCGTTCCACGATTATTCCGGGCCATGAGTACGTGAGCTTGACGGCATGTGTTGGTGGCGTTCGCATTCATGGCGAGACGGTCGATGAGGGCGTTGGCCGCGCTGCCCAGTTATTGAGCCGCGCTAAGGCAAAAGCCGGTACGGTCGTGACCGATGCCGATTCCATCGAGGCCTTCCAAAGCGAAAAGCCCTCGGTGCTTATTATCGATGACTCCGAGATGAACCGAGCCATTCTCAGCGAGATGCTCAAGGACGAGTATTGCATCCTCGAGGCCGATAACGGTCGTATAGCGCTCGACATGGTCGACCGCTATGGCGATGAGTTGTCGCTCGTGATGCTGGACATTGTCATGCCGGGCATAAGCGGCTTTGAGGTGCTGGCCGATCTGTCGCGCCGAACGGGTATCGACAATCTGCCTGTCATCATGATTTCGAGTGAAGATTCCGATGATATGGTTCTGCGCGCGTACGAGCTGGGCGCCTCGGACTATATCAACCGCCCGTTTGACTCCCGTATCGTGCGCCGCCGCGTAAGCAACACCATCCGCCTGTACGCCAAACAGCGCCGCCTGACGAGCCTGCTGTCCCAGCAGTACAACGAGCGCGTCAAGAACAGTCGCATGCTCATCGACATCATGGCCGGCGTCATGGAGCTTCGCAACGGCGAGAGCGGCAGGCACGTTACGAACATCGAGAAGCTGACCGAGCTGCTGCTTGGCTGTCTGGTCCAGCGTAGCGGCACGGTCTCCCTCGACAATGAGGAACGCTCTACGATCGCCCTGGCTTCGGCGCTGCACGATATCGGCAAGATGTCGATTGACGATGCGATTCTCAACAAGCCCGGACGCCTTACGCCCGAGGAGTTCGAGATTATGAAGACGCATACCACGATCGGCGCCGACATGCTGCTTGAGCTGGGTAGCCATCACGCCGGTAATGCGCTTATGGAATATGCGTACCAGATTGCGCGTTGGCACCACGAGCGCTGGGACGGCAAGGGTTATCCCGATGGCCTTAAGGGCGACGATATCCCCATCGCCGCGCAGGTGGTTTCGGTGGCTGACGTGTACGATGCGCTGACGAGCGTGCGCGTATACAAAGACGCTATCCCGCACAAGGAGGCAATCCAGATGATCCTGGACGGTAAGTGCGGCACCTTTAACCCGCTGTTGCTCGACTGCCTGCTCGAGGTGCAAGACCGTATTGCCGAGACGTTGGCACGCCCCGCCGACGTTGTCGCGTTTCCCACGATTTAGTTTGACCAAAGGAGTTTTAATCCATGATTTCCATGCGTGAGGCGTATGAGAAGATCGGCGCTAATTATGATGACGCGTGCGCTCGGCTGATGGGCGAGGAAATGCTTGCCCGCTTTGCCCTCAAGTTTTTGGATGACGAGAGCATGGACAAGCTGGAGGCCGCCATGGCGGCAGGAGACGCCGAAGGTGCGTTTATGGCAGCGCACACGCTCAAGGGCGTGAGCCAGAACCTGGGATTCGATAATCTGTACGAGCCGGCGGTCGTGGTGACCGAAGCGCTGCGCGGCGCCGATGCCGTTGACGGCGCTCGCGAGGGAATGCATGCGTTGCAGCAGCAATATGCGGCTACGATGTCGGCCCTGCGCGAGGCGGCTGAATAAGAGGCTGTGAGCCTTGATGACTATGAGAGTGGATAATCTCCCGTTTTAGGCCCGGTGGCGGCCTCAAAGTGGGAGATTATCCACTCTCGTTCGATACGTGTCCAAAAATCCACTCTCACCCCTTCTGATTAGTGAATGGGCTATGCGCACTGGCGGGGCTTTCCGCATGCAATCCATATCGTTGTTCGATAAACTATTCGGATAACGATAGATTCGATGAGGGTGAGTGTATGTCCAACAGCGTTCAGCGTATGGCCAAGGCGGGCGAGACTGTAAGGAAGCTTGGCTTTTGCATGGCGGTCGTTTTTGCGGGAATGCTCGTCGCTTTTGCCGCGTTGGTTGTTTACGTGATCTGGTATGCGGTTGCAAACGTTGTTTCTGTCGATTCTTTCGGTGTCGTGACGCTTCTCGATGGCGGGAGCATCGTTATCCCAAGCGGGCTGTGCATGGCGCTTGTCATGGGTATTTCGCTTGTCGTTTTGTGCGGAATCAGCCGTGACATTTCGCGGGGCGTATCGCCCTTTACCAGGGCGCATGTGCGGCTTATCCGTGTTCTCGCGCTTGCCTTTGCTGTTAACGCCGCGGTTTCGCTTGTTGGTGCCTATGGATCGGTCAATCTTACCATTGGTGGGCTGGAGCTTTGCGTCGTGCCTCATTCCTTCGTTATCGCGATTTGCCAGGGCGTTGCCTTTGACGCGGGGTCGCTTATCGGCGCGGCCGTCTGTTTGTTTGTCTCGGTGATCTGGAGCTATGCCTCGCTGCTCCAGGAGCAGTCTGACGAGCTTGTGTAGGAGGAAACATGAGCTATCTCATCATCGAGCTTGAGACGCAGCTGCTTAAGACCGGAAAGACCAGCTCTGATCTGATTCGTGCCACGGGGCATACTCCGGCTAATATTTCTAAGCTAAGAAACGGAAAAATTAAAGCTATTCGCCTTAAGACGCTTCTCGATATCTGCGATGAGCTTGATTGTCAACCGGGAGATATTATTCAGCGCGTGAGCGAGAAAGAGCTCGAGGAACTTATTGTCGAGCGCGCGAAGAATGCCGTGAGGCAGATGCGGGATGGCAGAGGCAATGAGGCGTCGCTTCCGACATCGGTCTTCGCTGTAGATTTGAGCGACGAGTAGCATAAAAAGAACAACTATAACGAAATATCAGTGTAGCGGAACCCGTGTCTAACACGGGTTCTTTGTTTATTAATTATCTTGACAAATATAAGTTATCGGCAAACAATAACATCAAGAACGAACGATAAAAGAAAGGAGGAACGATATGAGCTGGATTGTAAAGCCGAGTTATGTGGACCCCGGTGGTGGGTGCAACGGTTACTGCAAGGCATTCTGTGGAGCACGCGTCTGCGTCAATAACTGCAGCAAAAACTTGTGTGTTGTTAATTTCTAGCAGTTGCAGCTGCTGCCAGGCGACAGTCTGGCAGCAGCGGTTTTGTTATCAAGCAGAATAGGAGGCCAATGAGCGCATCAGCGATAAAGCTATCAAAGGTGTCAAAGCGCTATGGAAAACGGCGTGTGTTGCATGACGTTTCCTTCGAGGTGAATCAGTCTGAACTTTGCGCCCTTGTTGGTGCAAACGGGGCGGGCAAAAGCACGCTTATTAAAATAGTGCTGGGCCTCTGTGAGCCATCGTCGGGGAGCGTGGAGCTCTTTGGAGGCAAGTCGAAAAAAGAGCTGAGCCTGATGCGGACGCGTGTCGGCTATGTGCCAGATTCCAGCGGAGCATACCAATCCCTCAGTGCGGTGGAGAATCTTCGGATCCGATGTGCGGAATGGGGGCTCGATGAGACACGTGAGGTTCCTCGCGTCTTGGGCCTAGTCGGGCTGGACGTCGATGAGAAAAAGAGCGTGAGCAGTTTTTCTCTGGGAATGAAACGGCGACTGGATATAGCTACGGCTTTGTTGGGCGACACCGACGTACTAATTTTCGATGAGCCGGCAAATGGGTTGGACCCGCTGGGCATCGAGAGTATATGGGCCCTTATCGGCCGATTGAATCGAGAACAGGGTAAGACCATGCTCATCTCTAGCCATGATTTGGATGAGTTGGCATCGGTTGCAACAAGTTGCGTGTTTATTCATGACGGTGAACTGCTGAAAAAGGAATCGATGGATGTCATAAGGGATGAGGCGTCGTCCCTAAAAGAATATTACAGGCGCTTGATGAACGCGGTCTCGCTATGAAGCGGGCGATCCATCCCATAAAGGCAGATATGATGCGTCTACACAGGATGTTTCCGGCGCAGTTTGGTCTTACGTTTATGTTGGCGTGCGGTCTTCTCTTCGGTGTTTTTCTAAATAACGGAGCAACGTTGCTAGGCTTTGGCTATGGCGTTTGTGGGGAGGATATTGGTTTCCTCTGGAATGCAATCGATCCTTCTGCGCCTGATGAGTCCCTTGCGCGCAGCGCTTTTGCCGGTACATCCCTGTTCGTTCCGCTCATCGTTTGTTTGGTGCTTTTACAGGAGCATGGCTATAAAGAGGGATACCGAATTTCTTCAGCAAGAGGTCTCGCCCGCTTTAATGGGGCTCTGGCACATGTGCTTTCGTCTGCTTTAATAGTCGGTGCAGCATATAGCGCACTTTGCCTTCTTTTGTTTGCAATAGCCATAATGCGTGGGGGGCAAAACTACACGCACGGCATGCTGGCTGCATTTTTGCCTGCGATGATAATCAACGCCGTATTGGTGATATCGGTTGCGTTGGAGACGATGACCATCTATCGGATTACAGGCAGCGCTGTATTGAGCGGGGCTGTAATAATAATTGGATTTGTCATGAGCTTGACGCTCTACGGAACCTTCCTTCAGGCACCTATACCATCCTTGCGATGGATCTTCCTCCTTCCGGGGCCGTACCTTGGAGCCGGATGTGCCCTTGGGTATAGCGATATGGGGCAGCTGACGCTTCTGGGATATGGCGTGGCAGCTGGCTGTCTATCGGTATTGATTTACGCTCTCGTGACCTGTCGTGTCGGAGGTGTGCTCAATGGCTCGTCAGATTA
Source organism: uncultured Collinsella sp. (assembly GCA_958370325.1). Classification (GTDB taxonomy): domain Bacteria; phylum Actinomycetota; class Coriobacteriia; order Coriobacteriales; family Coriobacteriaceae; genus Collinsella. The sequence continues at coordinate 71,774 of CATXJW010000005.1, forward strand.
AAAGGTTCCTCCATTCAGAATTGAAGCATGTGAGCAAATGGACGTACGTCTTAATCCTGGCAATTTATGCGTGTATGGTGATATTGCAGCTTAATTCTTTCCCGATGTGGTTCTGTAGCCTCCGCGAGGGCAGTTTCTTGGGCTTTTTCCCAGACCCGACGCTTAAACTGTCGGCAGAGGACGCCCTTCTATTTGGTAATGCAGAGGTTTTTCGCGGCTTGCTGTTCAATGTGGCCCCGTTGGCTCATGCATTGTTCTTTCCGCTTGTCGCGCCTTGCGTTGTCCCACGCTTTGTCAGTTCGAGCTTTGTCGAGGAACCGTGGGGGCTGTCGGAGGCTCGGGGAGGGAAGCGGGCGTGCGTTACCGTTGCGCGAGCGATGCTGTCTTCTTTCGCCCTATTGGGCGCGTTTATCCTGTCAAGTGTCGTTTTGTACTGTCTTAACTGCGCAATCGTTTTGGATGCTCAACAGTATTTCAACCTGAATATGTTTTGCGATCGACTTCTTCTGGCGAGTGCGGTCTGCCTTGCATACGTGGTCTCTTGCATGATCGTTGTTTCCTATTTTGGATCCGGCTTCGGTCCTATTGGCATGCTGTTGCTTGTCAACGTCGTAACGATCTACATACAGGTCGGAGCCAATTCCATGCTTCCGCTTCCAGCCTCGATGCTCATGTGGATTTGCGGCGTGACCCCGTTGGGGAATGGTCAATGCATCTCGATTTTAATTGACTGCCTCATAAACGTAGCAAGCGTTTTTATCATTTGCTTTACTGTCGACCGATTGCGGTCGAGATTTCTCTGATTGTTTGTGAGGGATAATCATACCGAGCATATCAAATACAGAGGGGGGCGGGCACCGTAGCTGGTGTCCGCCCCCCCCGGCTTAGGAGGCTTTAACCTGAGTGGTTCGCGAGCTAGCGGGCCTGCTTTACCTTTGCCGCCGCCTCGACAAACGACTTCCACAGGATAAAGTCGGTTTCGAGCGTCTTCCACGTGTACTCGGGATGCCATTGCACGCCCAAGCAGAATGGCTGGCCTTCGACCTCGATGCACTCGGGAACACCGTCGGTTGCCTTGGCGACCAAGCGCGTGCTTTTACCCAGACGGTCGACGCAGCAGTGATGTGCCGAGTTGGTCTGGATCAGCCTGTGCCCGCCAAGCGCGCGCTCCAGAAGCGAGCCCGGCACGACCTCGACGGGATGCACGGGGTCGTTGAGCACGTGGGTATGGCGCCACTGCGTGCGGCCCTCGCGAGCGCCCAGGCTCGGCACGTCCATGCACAGGGTGCCGCCAGTGGCGACGTTGAGCAACTGCGTGCCACGGCAGGTGGTAAAGAGCGGCTTCTTGGCGCGGAGCACCTCGCCGACCAGCTTAAACTCAAAGCTATCGCGGATCTCGCAGCACAGCGTGGGGTCGTAGGGTCGATCATCGCCCCAGCGTTTGGGGTTGACATCCGGGCCGCCGGGAATAGCGATACCGTCGGCGATATCGACGTAATGGCGGATGACCTCAATGTCCTCGGTGATGGACATCTGCAGCGGCAGGCCGCCGGCGGCAAGGATGGCATCGACAAAGACACTTGCGATTTCCTCGTTGGGGGAGAGCGTCTCGCTTAAAAACGGCTTCGCCTCTTCCCAGCGCGGCGCGACGAGGATGAGTGGACGGTCGGCGGGGGCGACGTCAACATGTGGGGTGTAGGACGATGAAGTGCGAGTTCCGATCATAGGTGTAACTTTCGAGTTTGGATGGTCTTGGCGAGCGAACATGGCAATTGGGTTAGTGGCCCTTGATGGAGTTGAGGAAGTCCTGGGCGCGCTTGGTCTGGGGGTGGTCGAAGAACTCATCGGGCGTGCCGGTTTCCACGATCTGGCCGTCGGCCATAAACACGACGCGGTCGGCTACGCGGCGGGCGAAGTTCATCTCGTGCGTGATGACGATCATCGTCATGCCCTGCTGGGCCAGACGGACCATGACTTCGAGCACCTCGTTGATCATCTCGGGGTCAAGGGCGCTCGTGGGCTCGTCAAAGAGCATGGCCTTGGGCTGCATGGCGAGTGAACGGGCGATGGCCACGCGCTGCTGCTGGCCGCCCGAAAGCTGTGCGGGTACCTTGTTGGCCTGCTCGGCCACGCCCACGCGGCTCAGCAGGTCCATGGCGCGCTCACGAGCCTCCTCCTTGGACACGCCCAGCACATCGACCGGTCCCAGCATGACGTTCTGCAGTACCGTCATATGTGCAAACAGGTTGAACTGTTGGAACACCATGCCCAGCTCGGCACGCATGCGGGCAAGGTCTTTGCCTTCCTGCGGCAAGGGCTCGCCCTCGATGAGGATCTCGCCCGAGTCGATGGTTTCCAGGCGATTGATGGTGCGGCACATGGTCGACTTGCCCGAGCCCGAGGGGCCGATCACCACGACGACTTCGCCACGGTCGACCGAGAGATTGATGTCGTTGAGAACGTGCAGGTCGCCGTAGTGCTTATCGACGTGCCTGAGCTCGATCAGCGGCTGATTGCCGGTGGAAGAGGTGCTCTGTGTCATGGTGCTCGGCTCCTTATGACTCGAAATGGTAAATCGTTAGCGGATGATCGTCGCGCCGGTCTTGTGCGAAACGTAGACAGCGGCCTTGTTGATCGCGACGTTGATGAGGATGTAGATGACCGCGATAACCAGGTAGACCGACACGAGGGCGTCGTAGTTGGTAATGAGCACGCGGGCATTTTGCATGAGGTCGGGGTAGCTCACCACGTAGGCGACGGTGGTGTCTTTGACTACGACCACGAGCTGCGAAATCAACGACGGAATGATAAACCGAATCGCCTGGGGCAATACGATTTTAAAGGTGATTTTAGCCTTGGAGAGACCGAGCGCCTGGGCCGCCTCGACCTGGCCACGCGGTACGGCGTTGACGCCGGCACGGAAGATCTCGGCCAGTACGCCGGCCGCAGCGAGCGCGACGGGAAGCGTGAGCATCCAAAACGACGGCAGTGCGATCTTGTACTGGGGCAGCACTAAAAAGAAGAAGTAGATGAACAGCAGGCTCGGCACGCCGCGGAAGAAATCGGTGAGCACGCGGCAGACCAGCTGCAGCGGCTTAATGTCGCTGGTGCGGCCGAGCATAAGGGCCAAGCCCAGCACCAGCGCGATGGCGCCGGCGGTGAGCGCGACCTTTACCGTGCCCTCAAAACCGGCAAGCAGGAACTTCCAGGTGGTGAGGTGCGTAAAGAAGTACCAGTAATGGACCGAAAGCTGGCCGGTCACATAAAAGCGCTGCAGTACCAGAGCGATGAGCGCGGCCACGGCAACAAGTGAGATGGCGGCGCCGACGCGAATCTTGGCGCGCATCTTGGGGCCGGGAGCCTCGTAGAGCGCATCGCGCATGGTGAGCGCGGAGGTGGAGTGCTTGCTCATCGGAGGATCCTCACCTTCTTATCGATATAGTTGCCAATGTGGCTCACCACAAAGGCCGTGCCCAGGTAGCCGAGCGCCGAGATAAAGAACGCGGCGACGCCGCCGAGCGAGCGCGTGTTGATGTAGCTCACCACGCCGGTGAGCTCCTGCGGTTTAAGCGGCACCTGACTGCCGAGTGCGGTGGTGAGCATGACGGCGATAAAGAGGTTGGTCATGGGCAGCACGCTCGAGCGCAGCGCCTGCGGAATCACGATCTTGGCGAGGATACGGCTGAAGTTCATGCCCAGCGAGCGGGCGGCTTCCACCTGGCCGACACCGACGGTGTTGATGCCGCTCATAAAGTTCTCGGAGCCAAAGGCAGAACCCAAGAGCACTGTGGCGACGATAACGCAGGTGCGGTAGGGCAGGACGACCTTGAGCGGCGGCAGCGCATAGACGACGATAATGAGCAGCGCAATGCCGGGGATGTTACGGAAGACCTGGACATACAGGTCGCCGAAGACGCGCAGCGGCTTGAGCGGCGACACGCGCATCACGGTGACGGTGACGGCCAGCACCATGGCGATGACAAACGACTCAAGCGTCATGCCCCAGGTTGCTAGCAGCGCGTCGATATAGTTCTGGCCATAGAGCGACCAGAGCTCGGAGAGACTCATGCGGACCTCCCGCCGGTAAGGAAAGGGGCTCCCGTGTGTACGGAAGCCCCGACAACTCAGTGAGGAAACAGTTTAGCGCAATAAAGCGCATCGTGCGTTTCCGTATGGTTTCGTAGCGGCCGTTACCAGGCTCGCTGCCTAGGCGCCGATCTCGGGCAGCTCGGGAACATTGGTGTCGCCCGTACGGTCGCCAATGCAGATCTGCCACAGCTCGGTCCAGGTGCCGTCATCCTCGATCTTCTTAAGGAAGTCGTTGACAAAGGCGACACCGTCGGAATCGAGCGGCAGGCCGATGCCGTAGGGCTCCTTGCTGCCGAAGGGCTTGCCGGCAATCTTGTACTTGCCGGGCTCGCGGACCAGGGCGCTCTGCTGCATGTTGTTGTCGATGACGTAGGCGTCAACGCGGCCCTGCTGGAGTGCCTGACGTGCCTCCTCGTCGGTCTTGAACTCCTGCTGGCTGGCCTTGGGGGCAAACTCCTCCAGGATGGCGGGGCCGTTGGAGCCGGACTGGACGGCGACGTTCTTGTCGGCCAGGTCGTCGACGCTCTTGATGTCGTCGTTGTCGGCGAGCACCAGGATAGCCTGCTGGGTGTAGTAGTAGGGACCGGCGAAGGAGACGAGCTTCTTGCGCTCGTCAGTGATGGTGTAGGTGGCAAAGACAGCGTCGACCTGGCCGTTCTGCAGGACGGACTCGCGCGTGTCCGAGGTCACCTGGGTGATCTCGACCTTGTTCTCGCCTAGGATGTAGTTGGACAGAAGCTGCGCGATGCCGGCATCGAAGCCACGGGTCTGACCGTCTTTCTCGTTGAGGAGGGAGAAAAGCGTAGAGGTCTGAACGCCACCGATCTTAAAGACGCCGGCGTCCTTGACGGCCGTAGCCCAGGTGCTGGCGGCGATGGCATCGTCATCGGCCTTGGGGCCGTTGTCGACGAGCTTGTCGAATGCCTTGGCGTCGAGCTCGGCGGAAACCTCGGTATCCTCGGAGCCCTTGGAGGAGCCGGCGGCGGAACCCTTGTCGGCCTCGGCGCTGGTGTCGGAGCAGCCGGCAAGACCAAGGCCGGCGACGGTTGCGAAGGTGGCGGCGACAAAGCCGCGGCGGTCGAGAACGACCTGCTGGGAGAGGTTCTTGCTCATAGGAGAACACCTTTCTCAATAAAATCCCTAGCGGTTGAGTAGAGTTATACCCCATCCCGCTAAAATGGGTCAACACGAAATAACTCAGAAACATACTTGTCTTATAGGTTATTCTACCTACCAAAAAGGGACAGGTCTATTTTGGTAGGTTTTATCTGGGAAAACGTCGGTTATTGCTGCTGAGACGGCGTTTCGCGGACGGCGTGGTCGCTCGCGGCGGTCGCTATAATGGCGGCAACGCGACACATATAATAAGTAAGGAGATCGCGTATGAACGGTTATTCGTTTTTCGCACCGACCGTGACCTAAAACCACCACAAAGGGGACAGGCACCTTTGTGGTGGTTTGGGCTGGTACGGCGGCCGGTCTCGTTGTTTTGTCTCAATCTGTAACATCTGCAGCCATTTTTACCGAGTATCTGTTACAGATCGAGATTTTCTCTTCAGCGGAATTCGAATGTCTCAATCTGTAACAGGTAGACGAGGAAATGGGTTCTTACTGTTACAGATTGAGACAAAGGTCAGGGACTAAGACGTCTTGTCTCAATCTGTAACAGTTAGACGGGAATTCGGGCCATAGATGTTACAGATTGAGATAATCGCGTCGCGAAAATATAAACCTCCGCAGGGGTGCTTCCCTTGCGGAGGTTTTTTACTCGTTAAGTAGCCTTACGGCTTCGGCAGCCATGTTCTCGACCGTCATGCCGTTCTGCGCGAGCAGTTTGTTGGGGTCGTAGCGGTCGGGGAAGCCCTTGGCGATGCCGAAGGTGCGCGTGCGCAACGGCGTGCATGCCAGATAGCACGCGACGCGTTCGCCCCAGCCGCCGTCCAAGATGCCGTCCTCGAGGGTGACGACAACGCGATGCTCGGCGGCAAGGCTGTCGAGGAACTCGCGGTCAAGCTCGGTTGCAAAGCGAGGGTTGACGAGCGTGGCCTCGATGCCGTATTCGGCTGCCAAGCGGTTTGCCACACGCTCGCCCAGCTCAAAGAAATCGCCGAGCGCGAGCACGGCCACGTCGCGGCCCTGGCGCATCACGTTGTAGCGCGCGACACCGTAATCGGCGTCCTCGCCAGGCGCCAGGTCGGGGCGGCTTACCAGGCCAATGCCCGGTACACGGATCGCTACGGGATGCTCGCGGTGGTCGAGCGACCAGCTCAGCATGGACAGATATTCCTCCATGCAGGCCGGTGCCAAGTAGTGCATGTTGGGAAGACCGCCAAGCATGGAAATATCAAAGAACGAGAGGTGCGTCTCGGACGTAGTGCCAAAGATTGATGCGCCAAACACTAGGATCGTCGCCGGGGCATCGTTGAGGCACAGGTCGTGCCACAGCTCGTCGTAGGCGCGTTGCAAAAACGTGCCGTACACACCAAAGACTGGCTTGGCGCCCGAGCGCGCAAGCGCGGTGGCAAAGGTCACGGCGTGCTCCTCGGCAATGCCCACGTCAACAAACTGCTTGCCTGCCGCGGCGCGAAGCTCGGGTGTAAAGCCCATGATGTAGGGCGTGGCGGCCGTGATGCCCACGACCTGCGGATCGTGCTCGATGGCGGCGCTGAGCGCCTCGCCCGTAATGTCGGCATAGGTGCGCGGCGCAGGCTCGCTCGGATGGCCCGGGCAGAGCTTGCGCCCAGTCGACATGTCAAACGGACCCACGTGGTGCCAGCGCTCGGGGTCGCTCTGGGCTGGTTCAAAGCCCTTGCCCTTGGCGGTGGAGACATGCAGCACGATGGGATGATCGATATCGCGCAGCTCCTGCAGCGCGTCGACCAGGGCCAACACATCGTTGCCGGCGTCCAGATAGCGGTAGTCGAGTCCCATCGCGCGGAAAACGTTGCGCTCGCAGGTGCCGTTGCTGGCGCGCAGCTCGGCCAGATTGCGATACAGGCCACCGTGGTTTTCAGCGATGGACTGGTCGTTGTCATTGACGATGATGATCAGGTTGCTGTCGAGATCGGCGGCATTGTTAAAGCCCTCAAACGCCAGACCGCCCGAAAGCGAGCCGTCGCCAATGATGGTGATGACGTTGTACGCATCGCCCGCCAGGTCACGAGCGTGCGCCAAGCCGCAGCCCAGGCTCACCGATGTGGAGGTGTGGCCCATGGCGAACAGGTCGTGTTCGGACTCGTCGGGATTGGCAAAGCCAGAGGCCTCGCCGTAGCGTGCCGGGTCGATATAAGTGTACGCGCGCCCAGTCAGCGCCTTGTGGGCATAGGTCTGGTGTGACACGTCAAAGACAATTTTGTCGGTGGGGGAGTTAAACACGCGATGGAGCGCGACCGTAAGCTCAACGACGCCCAGGTTGGGGGCAACGTGCCCGCCGACGGCGGCGGAGCTTTCGAGGATGGCGTGGCGGATCTCGCCGCAGAGCAGCGGAAGCTCGGCGCGATCGAGAGCCTTGACGTCCTCGGGCGTTGTCGTTTGCGTAAGCAGCATCGTTGTGGGTTACTCCATGCGAATCGTGCGCCGGCACTCCCTCGGCCGGCACAATTGCACAAGACAGTCTCGCACATTTTGGCGTTTGATATGTGACGGCGGCGCGGTAATTCGCCAACTGGTGGGGCAAAACGTTTTGTCCGATGCCATACTGATGTGTTCCATGATGTTTTTATCGATTGTGCACAGGCCGTGGCTTGTCGCCGTGGGCCGCTGGAAGGAGGCAGCATGTCCGATGCCGTTCGTGCCGAGAAAATCGCACGCGAGGTCGACGATGTCGCCCGTCAGCTTGCCCAGACGGGGCGCTTGGGCCTGACGCATGAGTTTATCCAACATGGCGATGTGACGGTCTATACACATGTGACCTCGGTAGCGCGGGCAAGTCTGTCCTTTGCTGAGCGCTTGGGCCGTGCTGGCATTTCGATCGACCGCGCCTCGCTGCTGCGCGGGGCCCTGCTGCACGATTACTTTCTCTATGACTGGCACGATCCCGACCCAAGCCATCGGCTGCATGGCTTTCGCCACCCGTTTTTTGCCTTGGCGCGTGCGGAGGAAGATTTTGAGCTGACGCCGCGTGAGCGGAATATTATCGTACGGCATATGTTTCCGCTGGTACCGGTGCCGCCGACGTGTCGTGAGGCATGGATTGTGTGCCTGGCGGATAAATGGTGCGCGCTGCGCGAGACGATTGCCGGCCGTCTGCCGCGCAAAGGCGGCGCGAACGATTTGAACGAGGGCTCGAGTGACGGCTCGAGCAAAGAATCGAACGAAAAGAGGAGTGGGTAGACGGTGGGAACCGCGATCGACATGGCATTTGACGGCGCGACGCTTGCCGCCTGTCCGCTCTCGGCGCTGGTACTCTCGTTTGCCTTCTACGGTTTTTGCGGCTGGGTATGGGAGTCGACAGTCTGCGCCATGCTCAACCACGGACGCTTTGCCAACAGCGGCTTTTTGCTAGGGCCGTGTTGTCCCATCTACGGTGCGGGCGGCATCGCGTGCTGGTTGCTGCTGCGTGGAATCCCAGACGCCTCGAGCCAGTTTGTCGCTGCCGCGCTCGTATGCAGCGTGATCGAATATAGCGTGGGCGTGCTGTTGGAAAAAACGACGGGTGCCCGGTTTTGGGATTACTCGCATCTGCCGTTTAACCTGCACGGACGCATCTGCCTGTACTGGGCCTGCGCGTTTGGCTTGGGTGCGTTGTGTATTTGCCGTTTAGTGGAGCCGGCATTGCTGGGACTGCTTGGCCATCTGCCGGTGCTGATTGTGCGGCTGTCCGCCTTTATCGTCGCGGTCGCGATGATGGTCGATGCGGTGTGCTCGTTGGCGAGCTGGCGCCGCCTGTCCGATCAGCTTGAGCGTGTGCGTGCCGACCTTGCCGACCGCATCAATGAGTCGCTTGCCGACGCCTCCGACTCTATGCTCGAACGTATTCCCGATTCGGCGATCGACTCGGTGGCGCAGACGCATATCCGCGGTCGCGCCGTTAACGCTTGGCTGGCCGAGCTGGGCGACGCGGCGCTCGATGCCCTGCGCGAGAAGGCTTCGATGCCGACGTTTATTTCGGATGGTGCTCGCGGCCTGGCGCTCGCTGCCCGCCGCGTGGCCGATGCCGCGCCGAGCGTGCCCCGTCCGTCGCTCACCCGTCTCCGTACCGGCAAGCGCATGAGCCGTCCGGTGCCGAGCGTGTCACTCAGCCGCCGCGACCTACGCTTCTTTAACGCCTTCCCGCGTCTGCGCATCAATCGTTACGAGGGCGTCATCCGAGCTACCGACCTCCGCGACCGAGCCCGCGAGCTGTTCCGGCGCTAGCCAGAGCGGAGCCAAGCGCGCCCTTCTCGTTCGCACGTTTCCCGTTCGTTTCGCGCCCGTTGCCGCGCCGTTTCCAAGATTGCGGCACCGTTTCCATTCGACAACGCAGCGTTTAACAACGCCGTATCTGGTCTACACCAGTTGCCCCTCGGCCGCATTATGGGCGCCGACAACGTTCATGCGACCAAGGGGGACGAATGTACGATACGGGATCGACAACGTTTATGCTCATCTGCACCATGCTCGTGTTTTTAATGACACCGGGCCTGGCGTTTTTCTATGGCGGTCTGTCTAGACGCAAAAATGTCATCAACACCATGCTTATGTGCTTTGGAGTCATTGGCTTGGTGGGCGTGCTGTGGATTGTTGCCGGCTGGTCGCTGGCCTACGGCGGCGACGGCTCGAGTCCGTTTATTGGAGGCCTTGACCAGCTGCTGTGCCTGCCGGTGCTTAACCAGGTGCTGCAGGCGGCCGAGGGCAATGCCGCGGACGGTGCCGTCTACCCTCAGATCATCAACATTGCCTTCCAGATGGCGTTTGCCATGATTACGGCCGCTATCGTTACGGGCAGCCTGGCCGGACGTGTTAAGTTTGGTGCCATGACGGCCTTCCTGGGCATTTGGCTGCTCGTGGTCTATGCGCCGCTCGCCCACATGGTTTGGGGCGGCGAGGGCTCCTTTATCGGCGACATCATCGGCGCGCTCGACTTTGCCGGCGGCGACGTGGTGCACATTTCGTCCGGTCTTACGGGCCTGATCCTTTGCTTAATGCTCGGCCGTCGTCGCGGTTTTGGCATGGTGAGCTATCGTCCGCATAACGTGCCGTTTGTAGCGCTGGGCGCCGGCCTGCTTTGGTTTGGTTGGTTTGGCTTTAACGGCGGCAGCGAGTTTAAGGCCGACGCCGTGGCGGCGCTCGCCATCCTCAACACCGTGACGGCCAGCGCGGCGGGCATGGTCTCGTGGCTTGTCGTCGAGCGCGTGCACACCGGTCGTCCCACGCTGGTGGGTGCCAGCACCGGTCTGGTTGCGGGCCTTGTGGTGGTTACGCCGGGTGCGGGCTTTGTCGAGCCGTGGGCGGCGCTGGTCATGGGTCTGATCGTATCGCCCGTCTGCTACCTGGCCATCAGCCACCTTAAGACCAAGTTCGGCTACGACGATGCGCTCGACGCGTTCGGTTGCCACGGTGTCGGCGGCATCTTGGGCGGTGTGCTCACGGGCCTGTTCTGCGTGCCGGAGCTCTCGTGGACCGGTAAGGGCGGCCTGTTCTACACGGGCGACGTGTCGCTGCTTGTCTCGCAGGTTCTGGGCATTGTGGTGACGGTCGTTATTGTGCTGGTGCTCGACTTGGTGATCGCCGCGGTGGTCAAGGCGCTGTTCCACGGTAGCCTGCGCGTGGACGAGGCCGACGAGGCGCTGGGCTTGGATGCAAGTCAACACGGCGAGAGCGCATATCCCTCCTTCTCGGGACTTGACTAGCGGCTTCCCCAGGCACCGCACCTTGGGTTTCAAACCGTCGCTTGCGTACAAAAGTACGCGGCGCTCCTCTTTCAACCCAATCTGCGGCACCTGGGAAACCCGCGTCTCATGTAAAGGGATACGTTGATTATTGAGAGGAATTCATTATGAAAAAGATCACGGCTATCGTGCGCCAGGAAAAGCTTGAGGTTCTTAAAGACGCGCTGTTTGCTGCTGATGTTCGCGGCATGACTATCAACCAGGTGCAGGGCTGCGGCGCGCAGCATGGCTGGAAGGAATACGTGCGCGGCAACGAGCTGCTCGTCAACACGATCCCCAAGGTGCAGTTCACCCTTATCTGCGCCGATGAGCACGTTGACGGCATTGTCGACATCATCTGCAATGCCGCCCGCACCGGTGCCGTTGGAGACGGCAAGATTTGGGTCGAGCCGGTCGAGGAAGTCATCCGCATTCGCACCGGCGAACACGGCCCCGCCGCGGTGTAGAATCGACCGCCTGCCATCCGCAACGTTAAAATGCTGCAATGAGGCACAAGACTTGCGTTGCGGATGGGCGGATTATGGGTCGCAATAAATATCCCGAGGAGACGGTCGCGAAGATTCTCGACGCGGCACTGGAGCTATTCTGTGCACAGGGTTATGAGGGGACGAGCATTCAAGATATCGTTGACCGTCTCGATGGCATGACCAAGGGTGCTGTCTATCATCACTTCAAGAGCAAAGAAGAGATTTTCAACGCCGCGTTTGATCGGGCAATGGCTCCGATTGTTGAGAACCGTCGCTTAATGCTTGATATCGGTAATATGACCGGCGCCCAAAAGCTCAAGCGACTGTACGCGCCCGAGTCCGTCGTTCCGCAAATTGAGCTATGGGCACGTATGCGTCCTGCAGCAGATCCGGTAAAAAGCTCGCGTCTTCTGGCGATGCAGTACCAGGGCTCGTTTGACGAGTCGGCCGATGGCTGTCTCTTGCCAGTGATCGAGGAGGGCATCGCCGACGGCTCCATTGCGTGCGAATGCCCGCGCGAAGCGGCGGAGGCCGTATCGTTGCTGGCGAATCTCTGGCTGTTGCCACTGTTTCGTCCGCTCGAGCCCAAGGATCGAATGCTCGCTCGCGCTCAATGTTTGGCGCAGATGGCCGCTGCGGTGGGACTCGATTTGGGCGAGGAAGTGCTCCAGACAACGGCACGGATTTGGGACGTATGGGACCGCGCTGGGTGGTAATATAGATACCAACGGTATGTAATTGATTTGTGAGGGTAGCCACGGCTGCCCTTTTTCAAGTCGATAAATACATACTAGCGGTATGTATGGGGGCGGACTTATGGCTGGGCTGAGAGACGTCGGCGTCTCGTTGAAATCAAAAACAGTGCGGTCAATCAGGCTCGCGGAACTTCTGGTTGCGCAGCTGTGCACGTATTCGATGCTGTCGGCGCTGTGCTTTGCGTATCCACTTTACTTGTTCGATTGCAGTGGATCGTCAACGTTATATGGCGTCGTCGTGGCGATAGCGTTCATACCCGGCGTACTTGCAACTCCGGTTGGCGGAATCTTGGCGGATAGGGGAAGACATCGCGAGGTCCTCGTGGCCCTCGGCATTGCTCTGATGGCTGCATCACTGCTGTCTATCCCCATGAAGCACTCATTGCCTCTTGCGGTCGTCGTAGTTGCGATACTTTGTGTTCAATATGGCGTTCAATCGCTGCTAAAGCCAATGCTCCAAATTGAGACGGTGCGCATGGCGGGTGAAGAGAAGGTTGAGCGGGCCACTGCATTGGTTTCGCAGGTGACCATGGTGAGCAATATCTTGGGCCCTGTGGTCGGGACGGCAGTCTATGGGTGCTTTGGCATCGATACTCTTTGCACAACCGCGTCGGTCGCGTTTGCGATTTCAGCCCTGCTGTTTGGGGTCGCACTCAAGCAAAATGCCTCATCTGAAACGATGGGAGACGGCGCGACTCGTACGACATGCCGAAACGATTTTCGGGAGTCGATTCGGTACCTGTTGCAAAATGCATCATTGGTCGCTGTGATTTTGCTTGCGGCAGTTTTGAACCTTGCGTTGGTTGGGCTAACGATTGGTGCTCCCATTGTTGTTGCAAAGCATCTCGGCATGCAATCGTCCTGCGTTGGGATAGTTGAGGTGGCTATGGGCTTGGGTGGTCTTGCCGGCAGTGGCTTGGTCGGCATTTGGCCGCATCGGTTTTCTTTCAATGGCATATGTCGATATGTTGCGATGATTTGTTTTGGAGTCGCGCCGATTAATGTCGCGCTACTGTGCGGCACTGATGTATGTGCGTTCGCCGTGTTTGCAGTTGGTTCGGCATGGGTCATGGTGTGGGCGAGCGTTACGTCGGTTGAAATCATCGTGTTTGTTCAGCGGGCAGCGCCGACTGAGCTCTGCGGAAAAGTGCTTTCGGTCGTTTACATGGTCCTTTCCTGCGCAACGCCGATCGGCCAATTGACGTACGGGGTTGCATATGATCGATGGACACCGGCGATTGTATTCGCAGGCATGCTGGCGGTGCTGACGTTGACGACGGCGCTGTTTTATCGGCTGAAAAGTCGCTTGTGGCGATTGCCTTAACGCGCTGGGGCACCGTTGCTTTGCGGAAGCGAATGTCCTGGCGCGTTGGAACACCCTTGCATGGGCATGCCTCTCTTTCGTCTACAATATCGTGCAGACGAAGGAGAGGCATGCCCCATGATCAAGATGTTTGCGAGTGACTTAGACGGAACGCTGCTTAACGCCCTGCACGAGGCAGATGGGACTATCCGCCGCGCCATTCGCGAGCTGACTGAGGCTGGCCTGCACGTGGTTCCCGCGACTGGACGCTCGACGTTGCCGATCGGCGAGCATGGCTTTACGGGGCTGGCGCTCGATGCCTGCTGCTCCAACGGATCCATCGTGCGCGACAGTCATGGCGAGGTGCTCAATACCTGGACCATCGACCCACAGATCACCGAGGAGTTGCTCAAGGCGTTCCCGGACATTTGCTTTGATTGCTCCACGCCCGATGGCATGTTTTCGAGCGGTTCGTTCGAGATGCATCAGGCGGGCTTTAAAAAAGACAGCCCTATCAAGCGCATCGTGATGCGCGGCATGCGTGCGCGTGGCGGGTACCACGAGGAACAATATTTCGACCAGTCGATCGGTGACATCCTGCGCCACGATGTGTGCAAGATCAACTGCCGTGTGATCTCGCCCGAGCTGGAGCGCGACCTTAAGGCCTATCTTGCCGAGCGCTCGGACCGCGTGGTCAACGCACCGTTTGATCCGGTGATGTTCGAGATCACGGACGTGGCATGCAACAAGGGTGAGAGCGTGGCCTGGCTGGCGGGTTACTACGGCATTGCCGAGGACGAGGTCGCGGTCTACGGCGACGGCGGCAACGACATCGCCATGCTCAAGCGTTTCCGCCACAGCTACGCGACCAAAAACGCAAGCGATGCAGCCAAGGCCGCCGCGAGCGCGACCATCGGCAGCTGCATGGTCCACGCCGTCCCCAAACACATGCTCGCCACCATGC
>CATXJW010000006.1 GCA_958370325.1 uncultured Collinsella sp.
GCGAAGCCGGTGCGGATCCGCGCAGCGGATGCGCGGAATCCTATACGCCGCACCATTTGAGATTAAAGCTCCCGGCAACGGGGGCTTTTCTTTTGCGCCGGCTTGAGCGCTTTCGTCCAAAGGGACGATTTCCTGTCGACTCGTGTAAGATTCCGAGTAGATGTCGCGACTTATTCGCGACCACTCCTTCTCAAGCGACCGATCAGGGTGATATTTCGTGGCAGAGCGTCCGACATACAAGCTCAGGTTTCTCGATCCCAAGAAGCGCTTTCCGGCGATGCCCGAGCAGCCTGCGGGACGCTCATATGGCGTGGTCTGGAAACTCTTTGGCGAGGATCAGCATGAATCTTGTTATGTCGTCGAATTCGTTGGTAAAAGCCATGTGTCGCTTTTGGGCTACGTAAGCGTTTCGGGTGAGGTGTACAAGGTGGACCGCCCCGTTAGCGAGGCTCCGCTGCCCAACGATCCCGACATGGAACTGGTCCTTGACGAGTCGGACTCCGGTATTGGTGAGATTATGGTGAGGGGAGCAAACGGCACGATGCGCGCGTGCGCGCGAACCGTCGGCTCTCCCGAAGGTCCCATGCGCGAACAGTCCGATCGCGAGACATGGAATTCGACCCGCTCTCTTCCTTACGGTGAGTTCATGGCATCGATGTTCCTGCGCTACGTGATATTCGCTGACTCCGAAAATACCATTGCGAGCACGGCAGACGCCGACGGATTCGACGAGGGTATGCAAAACGTTGTCGACAAGATCAAGCTCGTAAAGTTGCCCGAGCCGGTCGAGGTGTTTTTGGGCTTTAACACGACACCGCTACCTGACGCTATCGAGACACTGCTCTACCGCGTTGACCATGCCGAGAATCCGAGCGGTATCGAGCGCTATGCCGCCGCCCTTATGAGTGAAATTGACTTGCCCCGCTTGCGCACCATCGCCGCTAAGTCCGAGATGAGCCTGGCTCGCATCGATCGCTCAAAGCTTTTCTATCTCAATTTTGACCGCAGCCTGCTGGACCAGGACGAGATTGACATGCTGCTCGCCATCGAGTGCCGTCTCAACCGCCTCTCCGGCATCCTTGAGCGCATCGGGGCCGGATTGGTCCCTGCGGCATCCTCGCCGAGCCTTGAGGGCTGCGCGCTCTTTGATGCGTGGCATATCGCCAAGACGACCAACGATGTTCCCCGACTGCTCGATACGGCCTCGAGCGATAACCCGTGGGGCAAACCGGGTACGGTGGCTTGCCAGCCGGGCGGTGAGTGGGATGTGCGTACCCGCTTCGCGCGTATTGTCGAGGCACTTAACGTGGTCACGCGGCTCGACTATACCTATCGGGCAAACGTTGCCGAGGGGATCATGCTCGTTCGGTTTGGGCAGTCTGTCGTTGATGCTATGCCACAACGTGAATACGATGCTCAAGATGACGCCTGGCACGAGCTGGACGAGGACACACGCGCGATCTGGGCCGCGGAGCACGATGCGCGCGTGGCACTCACGCTTGCGGCAGCGTGTTTTGCCGCGGGCACCTGCATCACGCGCTGCTATGTGCAGATTGCTGCTCCCGACAGTGAGCAGGGCGAGCGCGTTGTCGCAACGTATTTCTTTGGGCGCGCGGCCTATCTGGCCGATTGCGTGCCTGTCGCCAAGGATCTTGAGAGCATGGACATGGACGATATGCCGTGCAAGCGTGTGCTTGAGGCGTATGAGTTAACCGCTCCGGAGACGATTGAACCGGCGGAGGTTCATGCTCGTCCGCGTGATGACCATCGCATGCTGCCGCCGGCGCTGCGCGATCTGCTGCTTGCCGATACGGCTGACGAGCTGGAGGTCATGGAAGAGGACGACGACCCATACGTGGCCCGTGTTGTTGAATTGCGCGAGCAGGCAAAAGTCGACCGTACAGGTGCTTTTGAAGGTTTTTCCCGTCTTGTCGAGGAGTTGGAGGCCAAGTGTGCCGTCGCCGAGCTTTTGGCGACAGGTCCGGTTCAAACGCAGTTTTGCGATAACCAGCTGGTGCGCATAGTGCTACCGGTGTTGGAAGAAGACCGCTCTGTGCGAATCCTTCGTGCGCCCGATGCGCTGTACTTTGCCCAGCATGAGATCTGCAGCTTTTACGCCGAGCAAGAGGACTTTGAACGAGCACTGCCCGAGGTGCGCCATCTTTACGATCTGGCGCGCTCGTCCATGCAGTCGCACTTTGCGCTCATCAACGTGCTTGCGCGCCTGGAGCGCTTTGACGAGATTATCGAGGTGGCGCGCCACGGCTTGCGCATTGCCAGCGACCGTTCTGCAATCGGCTACCTGTTCTATCGCTTGGCGTTTGCCTATTGGAATTGCGATCAGCTCGACCTGGCGCTGGCTTGTTACCGTCTGGTGCCGCGCGGCGAGGAGTCGGGCAGCAATGCGCTGGAGGAAATGCAGGGCCTTATGAACGAGATGGGTGTCAATGAGCCGCCGACGTTCGAGGATGCGGTTGAAACCATCCGCAAGGCCGGGCTCGAGCTACCGCCGGTGCCCGCTGTGACCAACCAGCTGGCGGATGCTGCCGTGCAGCTGGTCGACAACGGCTTCTTTTTCCTGGCGCGTGGCTGCATCTTCCAAATGTGGCGCACCATGGGCAACGATGAGCTCGGCTCCCTCAATCGCTCGCTGGGGTAGTAGCGAAAACTGCAAGGAGGAAAGGCCACTGGACAATTAGAAAATTCCCTCTTGCCCAACTTCGACTGTTTGGTTACTATAGAACGGCTGTTACGGAGAGCTGACCGAGAGGCCGAAGGTGCTCGCCTGCTAAGCGAGTATGCCCCAAAAGGGCATCTGGGGTTCGAATCCCCAGCTCTCCGCCAGTATGACTTGAAAGAAGGGTCCCATTTGGGGCCCTTTTTTATTATCAAGAATGGCGGCTGGGGATTCGAACCCTCAAAAAAAGGAGGCATCCTTTCGGACGCCTCCTTTCAGTGGGCTTATTATTCTTGCGCCCTACACCTCGGGCGCCTTGGCGACGGTCTCGCTTTCTGCCGTGAGTGGGCGGTTGTCGATGCGACGGCCCAAGCGATCGAGCTTCACGAGCAGCCATTCAATGGGATTCGGCCCTGCGCCTTCCTCGTCGGCAACCAGGTCCATGACGGCGATCTTGGTGCCGTCCTGCTTGAGCGTGACGCTACCCACCTTGTCGCCCACATGCACCGTGCCCGAAAGATCGTCGTAGCTAACCTTTTCGGTCACCTCGCCGGCAAGGGAAAACACGGTCGCTTGCGCCGTGGGATCGGCGAGTGTGGCGTCGATCGTCTTATCCGTCCAGTCGGTTTGGCCAATGCGCGCCATAAGCGGGTTGCCGTTGGCGGTCTTTTCCTGTGTGTTGGCGATTGCGACCGTCACCTTGTGGCCGTAGTACCAGTTGGCAAGGGTGGCGGTATCGGTAAAGCGCTGGTCGGTGGTGGTGGAGTTCAAAACGACGGTGTAGATCTCGTCGCCATCGCGGTTGTAGGCACCCGTAAAGCAATAGCCTGCATCGTCGGTGGTGCCGGTCTTGCCACCTATGTTGCCATCTTGGCCCAGCAAATAGTTATGCGTGTCCATGGAATGCGAATGGTCGGTGCCGTCGGCGCCCGTGACCTCGATCCAGGAATCCTCGCTCGCTACGACCTCGCGGATCGTGTCGTTTTTCATGGCCTCCTGCATCATCAGCGCTACGTCGTGTGCGGTTGAGTGCATATCGCCAGCCCACTCATCAAAGTCCAGACCATGCGGGTTTTCAAAAAGCGTACCGGTGCAGCCGAGCTTTTTAGCGCGCTCGTTCATGGCCTTCACAAATGTGGCCTCGGCGTCTTTGGTCTTAGGGTCGATCTTCTTGCCCACATATTCGGCGAGCACGACGGCGGCGTCGTTGCCCGAGGGAATCATCAGGCCGCGCAGTGCCTGCTCCACGGTAAGCTCGTCACCTTCGAGCAAGCCGGCGGTCGAATTACCCACGGTGGCTGCGGCGTTGCTCACCGTGACCTTCTCGTCCATCTTGCAATTCTCGACGGTTAGGATTGCGGTCATGACCTTGGTGATCGAGGCGATTTTGACCTGCTCATCGGCGCCGCGCCCATAGTAGACGGTGCCGTCTTTGCCCATGACGAGCGCATTGGTCGCATCGATATCGGGCAGGTTTTCTGCCGTGATGCCGCGCGCATCGGCGGTTTTGCCGCAAACATTGTCGGTCGTGAGTACTTGGGCGCCGGCGACGGTGGGCACGCCAGCGGCAAGGGCGATAGCGCAGACAAAGCCGGCGGCAAGCTGGGCTGAGCGCTTTGCAAAAGAGGTGAGGGACTTCACAGATTTCGCTTTCGACGGGATGGTCTCTTCTGGAACTAGAGTATATCGTTTACCGGTGTCGGCGATCATCGCGTGCGTGCGTGGCCCACATCCGCGCCCGAACGGGCACAAGGGTGCTTAAGGCCGACTTAATCACCCACGCTTGTTGTGTGTGGCATGCGCCCCCTCGGGCATAATGGAGCGCGAGAGGAGCACGCATGAACGAGCGCATTTTGGTAGTTGAGGACGAAAAGGCCATCGCCGACTTGGTTGGTATCTACCTTACAAAAGAAGGCTTTGACGTACAGGTCGCCTATAGCGGGGCCGATGCTGCCAAGGCAATCTTGGAGCAGGAGTTCGATCTGGCGCTGCTGGATGTCATGCTGCCCGATATCGATGGGCTTGAGTTGCTGCGTACGATCCGTTCCAGCCATACCTATCCCGTGATCATGCTGACGGCGCGCGATGCCCAGCAAGACAAGATCGAGGGCCTTTCGCTTGGCGCGGACGATTACGTGGTTAAGCCGTTCCGCCCGCTGGAGCTCATCGCGCGCGTGCACGCTCAGCTTCGTCGCTACACCAGCTACGGTAGCCGTGCACAGGCGGCCGAGTCGCCGACCATCCAGTTCGACGGCCTGGAGATCAACCGCGATGCTCGTTCCGTAATGGTGGACGGTGCGCCGGTGCGCCTCACGCCCATCGAGTATTCCATCTTGCTGTATCTGGTCGAGCATCGCGGCAGTGTGGTGGCCGTGGAGGATCTGTTCCGCGCGGTGTGGAACGAGGATTTTATGCCCAGCTCCAACAATACGGTGATGGTGCACATTCGCCACCTGCGCGAAAAGATCGGTGACGACGCTCAAAAGCCGCGCTTTATCAAAAACGTCTGGGGCGTCGGCTACATAATCGAATAACGCCTTTGATGGTGGGGAAGTGGATATGACAAAAGACGATAGGCAGGCATTCGAGGTGCCCGATCGACTCTTTGAATACGTGAGGTCGGTCGTCGACAACCGCGCGCTTGCAACGGTGCTGCTCTTTTTGCTGAGCCTGCTGCTGATTGGCATCGATAACATCGCTGGAATCTTGGCGGTGCTGCTTGTCGGCTTTTTGCTGATCGATCGATTTGAAATCGTACGCCGCTGCGTGGTGATTGGCGGTGCCGCGTGGGCCATGACGTTGGCGATTGGCGCCATGGCGCTCGGCGGCATCGAAGGGCCGGTGCTGTTCGATGCCGGCTTTGTATTCAACATGCTTGGCTTTGTGCTGGCGCTTGCCGTGTGCGCGCTGTTCTTTTGCGGCCGCGCCCTGTACTACCAGGGCTATGAGCAGGGCGAGCAGCATGCCGATTGTGTGCTGGCCGCTCGTATTCAAGATCGCCTGATCGATCACCCCGACACCTGGGACAACATCGACGGCGACTTCCTGGAGGTCGAGGGCGCACTCAACCGTGTGCGCGATCGCGAGCGCAAGGTGCAACAGGCCTTGCGTGACGAGTCTCATCGCAAGGACGATCTGGTCACGTACTTGGCACATGACCTACGCACCCCGCTTGCCAGTGTGGTGGGCTATCTTTCGCTGCTTCAAGAGGCTCCTGAGCTGCCGGTTGAGCAACGTGCGCACTTTACGGGCGTGGCGCTCGACAAGGCGCACCGGCTCGATGCGCTCATCGAAGAGTTCTTCGATATCACGCGCTTTGACTTCCACGATATCGTGCTCACGCGCGGCTATGTTGATCTGGGGTTGCTGCTGGCTCAGGTGGCTGACGAGTTCTATCCCATCCTCAACGAGCAGCATAAGGAAGCCCAGGTTGATATTCGCGAGGACCTGACGGTGCTCGTGGATGGCGATAAGATGGCCCGCGTGTTTAACAACATCATGAAAAACGCCGTCGCCTATAGCTATGAGGGCTCGACTATCACGATTGAGGCCAGGCGCCAAGACGATGGCGGCGTGCGCGTGCGCTTTATCAATCAGGGCGATCCTATCCCTGCGGCTAAGCTCAAGGTGATCTTTGAGAAGTTCTATCGCCTGGATGCGGCGCGTGCGACTAATCGCGGTGGTGCCGGTTTGGGCCTTGCTATTGCCAAGGAGATCATCGCGGCACACGGCGGTACCGTTGCATGTGAATCGACGCCCGAACACACGATATTCACCATCGAGCTACCCGCCGCATAGCTAGCGTGCCCTTACAAACACTTGACAATGTGCTCACGTGCGTATGAGCCGCGATTCCTACTATCGATACTGCTGAATTGATATCGATATGGAGGTGTGCGGTATGACGGCTGCTGCGGCTGTGGAGCCCACGGAGCTTGAAGAACTCATGGAAGCGCAGGCCGAGGCCGCGCATGAGCGCGAGGTTGGGGATGCGACTCGTCCCACGGCAGAGGATCTTGCCGCCTCGCCGACGCGCATCGACGTCGAGGGCCTCGACCTGTTCTATGGCGACCACCATGCGCTCAAGGACGTGAATATCAAGATCCGCGACAAGCAGATCACCTCGTTCATCGGGCCTTCGGGCTGTGGAAAGTCCACGTTGCTGCGCTGCTTTAACCGCATGAACGACGGCATCAAGGATTGCCGCATCGAGGGCAAGATTGCGCTCGATGGTCAAGATATCCTGGGCGATTGCGACATCTGCCGTTTGCGCCAGCGCGTGGGCATGGTGTTCCAACGCCCCAACCCATTTCCCGTGAGCATCTACGACAACGTCGCCTACGGTCCTCGCGGTATGGGTGTGCGCGACCGCGCCGTGCTCGATGAGCTGGTCGAGGACTCCCTGCGTCGCGCTGCCCTGTGGGACGAGGTCAAGGATAAGCTCAAAGAGTCGGGCCTGGGTCTTTCGGGTGGACAGCAGCAGCGCCTGTGCATCGCCCGCGCACTTGCCGTGCAGCCCGACATTCTGCTGATGGACGAGCCGACCTCGGCACTCGACCCTGTGTCGACGTTGGTGGTGGAGCAGCTGGCCTGCGAGCTCAAGGAGACCTGCACGCTGGTGGTCGTGACGCACAACATGCAGCAGGCCGCGCGTATTTCCGATTCGGTTGCGTTCTTTTTGCTGGGTGAGCTGGTGGAGCACGCGCCCACCGCGCAACTCTTCAAGAATCCGTCCGATCCGCGCACCGCGGATTATTTGACGGGGCGTTTTGGCTGACGCTGTCTTTTACAGGTGCCTTTAGGGTTAAGATGCGGTCATATCGGCCGCAAAGGGGTTCAACATGATCTATTACGTCGAGGACGATGACAACATCAGGGATTTGACAGTCTACGCGCTGCGCAAGCAGGGAATCGAGGCCGAGGGCTTTTCGTGCGATGGCGAGTTTAAAGCTGCCGTGGCGCGACGGGTGCCCGATGCTGTGCTGCTCGATATCATGCTGCCCGACACCGATGGCTTGGCGATTATGCGTCGCCTGCGTGCCGATCGCCTGACGGCGACGGTGCCCATCATGATGCTTACCGCCAAGGACACCGAACTCGACAAGGTGATGGCGCTCGATGGCGGTGCCGACGATTACCTGACTAAGCCGTTTTCGCTCATGGAGCTTGCGAGCCGCTGCCGCGCACTGCTGCGTCGCGGCGGCATGGTCAAGCAAGCGAGCGATGTGCTCAGCGTGGGCGACATCGTGCTTTCGCCCAGCCATCGCGAGGTGACCGTGGCCGGCGAGCTGCTTAAGCTCACCCTGCGCGAGTTCGACCTGCTCGAGTACCTCATGCGCAAGCCCGGCGTGGTCTTTACCCGCGAGTCGTTGCTGCAGAGCGTGTGGGGCTGGGACTTCGACGGCGGTTCGCGCACCGTCGACGTGCACGTGCAGACGCTTCGCCAAAAACTGGGCGAGCATGCTAGCGCCATCGAGACCGTGCGCGGCGTGGGCTACCGCTTGGCCGAGCCTTCTGCCGGTGATGGTGCCGAAGGCGACGACACCGCAGCCACCGCATCGGAGGAGTAACCCGTGGTCTTCGCCCCCCAGGGAAAACATACGCTGTCGCACCGCGTTTTTGTGACGATCTTTGTCTGCGCCATGGCAGTTATCGTGGCGTTTACGGTGCTGGGTGCGTTCTTTGTGCAAAACACTTTGGCGGATGCCACGAGTGCCAATCTGGCGCAGGAAACCGAGCTCATTGCTGCCGCCCTCGACGAGCAGCAGGAGCCCATTCCGTTCTTGCGAAGCCTCGATCGCGAGGATCTTCGTATCACGCTGATCAATAAGGACGGATCTGTTGCCTACGACAACGAGGCGTCGCCTTCCACACTGCCCAACCATGGCGATCGCCCCGAGGTCATCGAGGCCTTTGAGAGTGGTTCGGGTTCCGCGGAGCGCGCAAGCTCTACACTCGACGAGATTATGCTGTATCGCGCCGTCACCCTTGATAACGGCCAGGTCGTTCGCTTGGCGCAGGCCCAGCCTGGCGTTGCGGCGATTTTGCTGTCGATGCTGGCGCCGATGCTGCTTATCGCAGCAGCGGGTGCGGTACTCTCGTTTTTTATGGCGCGCCGTGAGTCCCGTGCCATCATCGCGCCGTTGCAAGAGGTGGATTTGGATCACCCACGCCGTAGCTATGAGCACGCCTATGCCGAGATGGTCCCCATGCTTGAGCGTATCGAGTCGCAGCGCCAGGAACTCAAGCGCCAAATGGCGGTGCTAGCGGACAATGACCGTATGCGCCGCGAGTTCACGGCGAATATCACCCATGAGCTCAAGACGCCGCTTACGGCGATTTCGGGCTATGCCGAGCTCATCGCAAATGGCATGGTCGAGGGCGAGGACGACCTGCGCAACTTTGGCGGTCGCATCTATCGTGAGGCGGGCCGCTTGGCAGCGCTTGTCAACGATATCCTTACGCTGTCTAACTTGGACGAGGCCGAGCGTGCGACTGAGGGCGAGGCGGTGCCCATTGGGTCCACGGAGCCTATTGAGCTCTCTCGTGCCATCTATGCGGTTGAGCAGCGTCTTGAACAGGTTGCCCGTCAGGCGAATGTGACGATAAGTCATGAGACCAAGCCTGTGGTCATCGAAGGCGTGTCGCGCTTGATCGACGAGCTCATCTATAATCTGGCAAGCAACGCCATCCGCTACAATCGACCCGGCGGTACGGTTACGTTGCAGTGCGGCACCAACGACGAAGGCCATCCGTTCCTCGCTGTCGCCGACACGGGAATCGGTATCGCGCCTGAAGAACAGGGCAAGGTATTTGAGCGGTTCTATCGCGTGGACAAGAGTAGGTCCAAGGCACGCGGCGGAACCGGCCTGGGGCTTGCCATTGTCAAGCATGCGGCCCTGTATCATCACGCCACGCTCGACCTGTCGAGCGAGTTGGGCGTGGGAACCACCATTACGGTGACGTTTCCCATACAGCAGGACGAGCCATTCGCATAGCGATACAACATAGATATTGATGTAGACGCCGCATTTGACTTTCGGGTGCGGCGTTGTTGTGCAATTTTACGATTGCTTCCGACATTTTTACAGGAGAGCCTGTTTCTTATGTATAGAGTTTGGTCTCGGTAAAAAGATGCGATAACATACGGACAGTTTTGTCAATCCGAACTGGGGAAATGAAAGGCAAGCTGCATGACCCTTCTCGAACTGTTCCAGCTGCTGAAGAAGCACCTCAAGCTGGTCATCACCCTTCCGGTGGTCTGCGCGATCGCCATGGGCATCGTGTCCTTCGTTGCGATGGACAACACCTATACCGCGACGACGAGCATGTACATTCTCGCCAAGACCGACGATAGCGGTCAGATGAGCTACAACGATCTCTCGGCGAGCCAGATGCTTTCCAACGATATCGCCACGCTGCTGGATAGCGATAGCGTTAAGAGCGGCGCCGCCAAAGAACTGGGCCTCACCGATCTGGATGACTACAAGGTGTCTGTTTCCTCCGAGACCACCACGCGTGTCATTACGCTTTCGGTTACCGGCACCGATGCCAAGGAGACGGCTGAGGTCGCAAAGGCCATTGCCAGCTCGGTGAGTACGGTCGCTCAGAACGTCGGCGCTGCCCAGAGCATCAACGTTATCGACGAGGCTAAGACCCCCGAAGCCCCCAGCGGCCCCAAGCGCACGCTGTATATTGCCGTCGCGTTCCTCGCCGGTATCTTTATCGCAGTTGCCTATGTCGTTTTGGCAGACATGCTCAATACCCGCATCCGCGGTGCCGAAGAGGCAGAAGAGCTCCTGGGCATTCCCGTTGTTGGCCGAATTCCGGCTATGAAAGGTGGTAAATAGGCATGGCTAAGGCAAAGAACACCGATAAGCTCGTTGTGCAGAATGCCGCCAAGACCCTTCTGGCCAACATCCGCTTTGCGAGCGTGGACGACCCCATTCGTACCATCACCGTTACCTCCTCGATTCCCAACGAGGGCAAGTCTACGGTTTCCATTAACCTTGCTCAGGCAATCGCCACGAGCGGCAAGTCCGTGCTCCTGGTCGAGGCCGATATGCGCCGCAGGTCCCTTTCCGATATGCTCGGCGTTCGTTCGCGCGGCGGACTCTATGCGGTCCTTTCCGAGCAGATCTCCATTGACCAGGCAATTGTCGAGACGGGTCAGAAGAACTTCTACTTCCTCGATGCCGAGCCGCATATTCCCAATCCTGCCGACATCATCGTCTCTCACCGCTTTGCCAAGCTGGTAAAGGCACTGTCCGCCAAGTTCCAGTACGTCATCTTCGATGCTCCTCCGGTCGGCACCTTCATCGATGCTGCCGAGATTGCCAGCCTGACCGACGGCACGCTGTTCGTGGTGCGCGAGGACTTTACCAAGCGCGAAGAGGCGCTCAACGCCATCGGTCAGCTTAAGAAGTCCGAGAAGGTCAAGCTCATCGGTACCGTTATGAACTACTGCGAGACCGAGACCAGCGAGTACTACTATTCTTACTACACCAAGGACGGTAAGAAGGTTAAGAAGGGCTCCGACGATCAGGGCACTTCCAAAAAGGGCATCTTCACCAACCGAGCAAACGTTTAGTTGATTGAGGCCGACCTATGCGTGACATTCATTGCCATATCTTGCCGGGTGTAGACGACGGCGCCGCCGATCTCGAAGAGAGCTTGGCGATGCTCGAGGCTGCCAAGCGGGCCGGTGTAACCAGAATCGTTTGCACTCCTCACTGCCGTGATCCCTATTTTGATTACGACAAGATGTGGGATGCCTTTGAGTTGCTGCGCGATAACGCTGACGGTTTTCCGCTCCAGATGGGCTTCGAGGTCAATCATCGAAAGCTCGTTGAGCTTGGTATCGATGCCGCGGAGCACCTGCATTTCGATGGGACCAACGAGTTTCTGCTCGAGCTTTCGACGCATGCCGATGCGTATGCGTTTAGAGAGTACGAGAACACGATTTACGATTTGCAGTGCCGTGGCTACCAGGTGATCATCGCTCATCCTGAGCGCTATCGTGCGGTTCAAAAGGATGTAAGCGTGGCGGAGCGCCTGGTCGATATGGGCTGCAAGCTGCAGGCTTCGGCGGACTTTATTGCCGGCGGTCGCTTTGGTCGCGAGAAAAAGCCAGCGCAGCGTCTGTTCGATCAGAACCTGTACAGCTTCATCGCGAGCGATGCCCATAACGTGGGTCATTACGACTGCCTGGCGAAGGCTCGCGCGAAGTTTAGCGTGCGCGGAGCTCATTTTCGCTAAAATCTGTCCCTAACGTTCGCATTGAATGAGAGGGCAGCCATGGATATCCAACTTAAGACGGGATGCTTTGATGACGCGGCGTTGGTGCGCCGCGTCGTTTTTATGGACGAGCAGGGCTACGAGAATGAGTTCGACCAGATCGATGAGGCTTCTGACTGCATTCATGTGACGCTCTATGTAGACGGCGAGCTTGCCGGTTGCTCGCGCGTGTTTCCCGAAGAGCTTGAGCGCGCGGCTGATGCGGAAGCCCCGGTGTCGCCGGCGTGCGACTTGGACGAAGGCGTCGCGGCGGGGGAGACCTACATCATGGGGCGCGTGGCCGTGCTGCCGAGCATGCGCCGTCGCGGTTTGGCGAGTGCGATCGTCGAGGCCAGTGCTGTGTGTGCACGCGATGCCGGCGCTAAGCTTATTAAGCTGCACGCGCAGGAATACGTGCTGCCGCTCTATGTAAAGGCCGGCTACACGCAAATTGCCCCGGTAGACTACGAAGACGAGGGCCAGCCCCATGCCTGGATGGCCAAGCGCGTAGATGGCAGATAGGGACGTTCCTTTTCTGCCGGCAGTTGGGGACACTCCTTGGCAATTGGCGCATCGGAGCGCTTAGACATACAGTTTTTCGATTCCGTATGTATATATGCGCGTTAATGGGTTATAAAATCTAAGTCTGAACATAGCAGGTCTGCGATGCGGCTCGGGCGACCGGGCCGTTTTTGCGGACGGGGGTAGCGCGAAAGGACTGCACATGCGTCAATTTAAGACCGAGAGCAAAAAACTGCTCGACCTCATGATCAACTCCATCTACACCAATAAGGAAATCTTCCTGCGCGAGCTTATCTCTAACGCGAGCGACGCCGTCGACAAGCTCAACTTTAAGAGCCTGCAGGATCCGAGCGTCAAGCTCGACCAGGGCGACCTGGCCATTCGCGTCTCCTTCGATAAGGATGCCCGCACCATTACCATCTCGGATAACGGCATTGGCATGACCGCCGAGGAGCTCGAGCGCAATCTGGGCACCATCGCCCATTCCGGCTCCGAGGAGTTTAAGACCGAGAACGCCGAGCAGCAGGGCTCCGATGTCGATATCATCGGTCAGTTTGGCGTGGGCTTCTACTCTGCTTTTATGGTCGCCAGCCATGTGAAGGTCGTCAGCCGCGCCTATGGGGAGGACACCGCTCACGTGTGGGAGTCTGATGGTCTTGAGGGTTACACCATCGAAGACGGCGAGCGCGCCGAGCACGGCACCGATGTCATCCTGACGCTGCGCGAGAACGAGAAGCTCGATGCCGACGGCGAAGCCGAGACCTACGATCGCTTCCTGACCGAGTGGGGCCTCAAGAGCCTGATTCAGCAGTACAGCAACTATGTGCGCTACCCGATCCAGATGATGGTGTCCAAGAGCCGCCAGAAACCCAAGCCCGAGGACGCCGGCGACGATTACAAGCCCGAGTACGAGGACTACCAGGAGCTCGAAACCGTCAACTCCATGACGCCGATCTGGAAAAAGCGCAGCTCCGATGTTGAACAGAAGGATTACAACGAGTTCTACAAGTCCACGTTCCACGACTTTGACGATCCGGCACGCACCATCAGCTTCCATGCCGAGGGTACGCTCGAGTACGACGCCCTGCTGTTTGTGCCGGGCCGCGCCCCGTTCGATCTGTACAGCAAGGACTACGAGAAGGGCCTGGCGCTCTACAGCTCCAACGTGTTGATTATGGAGAAGTGCGACGACCTGCTGCCCGACTACTACAACTTTGTCCGCGGCGTCGTGGATTCCGCCGACGTGTCGCTCAACATCTCGCGCGAGACGCTGCAGCAGAACCGTCAGCTCAAGGCCATTGCCAAGCGCGTGGAAAAGAAGATTACTGCCGACCTTGAGGATATGCGTGACAACGACCGCGAGGCCTACGAGAAGTTCTTTGAGAACTTTGGCCGCGGTCTTAAGTATGGCATCTACTCGAGCTATGGCATGAAGGCCGATGAGCTCGCCGACCTGTTGCTGTTCTGGTCTGCCAAGGAGCAGAAGATGATTACCCTGGCCGAGTATGCCAAGGGCATGCCCGAGGATCAGAAGGCCATCTACTACGCCGCCGGCGACTCGCGTGAGCGCTTGGCCAAGATGCCCGTGGTAAAGGGCGTGCTTGACCGCGGCTATGACGTGCTGCTGCTGACGCAGGATGTGGATGAGTTCACCTTCCAGGCCATGCGTGAGTACGTTGCCGCCGATATGCCCAAGATCTACGAGGACGATGCTGCCCGCGAGGCTGCCGAGAAGGCTGTGGCCGATGGTGCCGAGCCCGAGGTCGAGGATCGTCATCTGGAGCTCAAGAACGTCGCGACCGGTGATCTTGACCTGGCGACCGAGGACGAGAAGAAGGAGGCCGAGGACGCCACCAAGGAAAACGAGGACCTCTTTAGCGCTATGAAGGAGGCGCTTGGTGACAAGGTCGAGAAAGTTGCCGTCTCCGCGCGCCTGACCGATGCCCCCGCTTGCATCACCACCGAGGGCCCGCTTTCGCTCGAGATGGAGAAGGTGCTCCAGAAGGGACCCGAGGGCGCGCCCGACGGCATGCCCAAGAGCCAGCGCGTGCTTGAGCTCAATGCCAAGCACCCGGTCTTCGACAAGCTTGTCGCTGCCCAGAAGGCAGGCGACGCCGACAAGATCAAGCAGTACTCCGGTCTGCTCTATGACCAGGCTCTGCTGGTCGAGGGCATCCTCCCCGAGGATCCCGTTGCCTTCGCGGCAGCTGTTTGCAACTTGATGTAGTTAGGTAGTTACGCGGTTTTACCAAACCGCGTAACAGCTCGACGCTGCAAACGCCCCTAAGCGGCAATCTGACGTTCAATCGTCGGTCGCGTACCGAAGTACGCTTCCCTCCTCTTTCACGTCACCTTGCTCGCTTAGGGGCGTTTTCGCTGACTTATGCTCAACCAGCGACGCTTTCGTGGTCCAAACTAGTCATCGGGGACGTTCTTGTTTGACTAGTCGTTTAAGAACGTCCCCAATGACTAGTCGGATTGATAATTTGTGCGGGTTGTGGTTTTGTGACCTGCTGAAATTTAGGATACTGTACATCTGTACGCTAACTCATCTTCGTAGTATATTGCTACCCGCAAAACTCAGCACCATTGTGCCGTGAGGCACTAAAGCGCCTCCGTACAATGGTTGTCGATAGTACGATTCGATTCAACGACAGGATGGATGGTCCAAGCGTGAGTCTCGGCAGCAAACTATCCAACGCAAAGGTCTCCTTTGCGATCTTTAAGCGCGACATCAAGCGATTGCTCGTGAACCCCGTCGCCCTGGTGGTTACTTTGGGCGTGTGCGTCATTCCCTCGCTGTATGCCTGGTACAACATCGTGGCTAACTGGGATCCGTACGGAAACACCCAGGGTATCAAGATTGCCATCGCCAACAACGATCGGGGCACCCAAAACGACTTGGTGGGCGAGCTCAACGCGGGCGACCAGGTCGTCGATCAGCTCAAGGAGAACGATCAGCTGGGCTGGACCTTCGTCGATTCGGCGGCCGACGCCAAGGAGGGCGTCGAGAGCGGTGAGTACTATGCGGCCATCGTAATCCCTAAGAACTTCTCGGATAACCTGGTCTCGATGCTCGACGGCAACTACCATCAGCCCAAGCTTACGTACTACGTCAATGAGAAGAAGAGTGCTATTGCGCCCAAGGTTACCGACACCGGTGCAAGCACCATCGAGGAGCAGATCAACTCGGAATTTGTCTCCACAGTGGGCGAGACCGTTGCCAGCATCGCCAAGGATGCCGGGGTCGATTTAAAGGACAAGGCAACCCAGACTCAGAATTCGTTGGCTGGTTCGGTATCAGAGGCATCCGGTACCTTGGGTGAGGTGCGCGATTCGATTGGCGACATGAATGCCGCCATCGATAAGACGAGTGGCGCTATCGCCTCGGCTGATGCCGCGTTGGCGGGCCTGCAGGGTCAGACGCCCTCTCTAACGCAGGCAATCGCTCAGGGTAATGACCTGCTGGGCGAGGCGCGCGCTACGGCGGGCAACTCTGTCGCCTCGCTCTCCAAGGCACTCTCGGAAGGCAGCCTTGCGCTCACCAAGACGTCAGCCTCCGCGAACGCTGCGATTGGCAAGCTGACGGGCGCGGTCACATCTACGACCACCCGCATCGACAACTCGCTTGAGTCTCTCCAAGCGACGATCGACCACAATAAGGCCGTTATCGGGCACTTGGAAATTCTCGTTAATGACACGTCGACAGGTTCCAAGGAAATTGACGCGCGCATTGTATCGACCATCGATTTGCTCCGCGAGCAGAATGAAAAGCTTCAGAGCATCAAGGACGGTCTGTCTGCGCAGTCGAGCGCCATGGCGAATGACGCCGCGGCTGTCTCGGGCGCCAGCGACGCTATCAATAACGCAATCCAGACCGGTGCGACCAACCTTGGCCAGGCCCAGACGGACCTGGGTCAAAACGCGCTGCCGAAGGCCTCGAGCGCGCTTGATTCATTTGCCGCCGTCTCGGGTGATCTGACGGGAATCGTGTCTGGCCTCACGCCTACTATTGCAAGTGCGCGCGGTACGCTTTCGCAGCTTAACGCTACGCTCGGCCAGGCCAAGACCACGCTGTCCCAGACCGATTCCTCGCTTGCCAAGGTCCAGGACAAGCTTGCGACCGCAGCCAATGACATCGCGGCGCTGCAGACCTCTGAGTCTATGGGCGAGCTCGCCGACCTTATGGGCGTCGATGTCAATGACGTGGCAGATTTCATGGCCTCTCCGGTCGAGCTGACGTCCAAGTCGATCTATCCGGTCAAGAGCTTTGGCTCGGGCATCGCTCCCTTCTACACCAATCTGGCGCTTTGGGTGGGCGGTTACGTACTCATCGCCATCTACAAGCTCGAGGTCGATCGCGAGGGCATTGGCAGCTTTACGGCGCGCCAGGGCTACTTCGGCCGTTGGATGCTCCTGGTGATCCTGGGCGCGCTCCAGGCCACCATCGTTACGGTAGGCGATCTGGTGATTGGCGTGCAGTGCATCAACCCGCTGCTGTTCGTGCTGGGCGGCATCGCCATCTCGTTCACCTACGTCAATATCATCTATGCGCTGTCCACTACGTTTAAGCACATCGGCAAGGCAATCGGCGTCATTCTCGTCATCGTGCAGATTCCGGGTTCGTCGGGCATGTATCCCATCGAGATGATGCCCGGCTTCTTCCAGTGGCTGCACCCGCTGCTGCCCTTTACCTACGGCATCAATCTGCTGCGCGAGACGGTCGGCGGCATGTACTCGTTTAACTACCTGTTTAACCTGTGCATTCTGGGCGTGTTCTTGATCGTGGCGCTCTTTATCGGTCTGCAGCTGCGTCCGCTGCTGCTCAACCTTAACCTGCTCTTTGATAAACAGCTTTCCACGACGGGTATGATGATCTGCGAGTCCAACGACCTGCCGCGCCAGCGCTACTCGCTGCGCACGGCCATGCGTGTCATGCTCGATTCCGATTCGTACCGTCGCGAACTGCTCGACCATGCGGTCGCCTTTGAACATCGCTACCCGTACTACATCAAGGGCGGTTTTGCCGCCGTGGTGGGCGTTCAGGTCCTGCTCTTTGTCCTGTCGACGGTTCTCGATATCGACAATAACGGCAAGATCATCCTGCTTGTCATTTGGATCATCTCGGTTATTGCCATCTGCGGCTGGCTTATCAATATCGAGTACATCCGCTCGAGCCTCAACACCCAGATGCGCATCTCGGCGCTTTCGGATGAGGACCTGCGCCGCGAGATGCGCGAGCACACGGCCGCCATTCCGGCCGCTCGTCGCATGTTCGGCTTGAATGCGAGCGAGCGGGGGTCTGAACTCAAGACTCAGGCTGTCAACCAATGTGGTCATCGCGATGCGGCCCATGTGCCCGAGAACGGGGATGACACGTTTGTGATGAATGAAAAGAACGCCCCGCTCGGCAAGCACTCCAAAGGAGGTGAGGCATAAATGAAGAACATCCTGCATCTGTTTAAGCGCGATGTCCAAAACGTGTCTCGCTCCGTAATCGGCTTGGTTGTCGTGATGGGCCTCATTATCGTACCGTGCCTGTACGCGTGGTTTAACATCGCCGGCAGCTGGGATCCGTACGGCAACACCGGCAATCTTAAGATCGCCGTGGTCAACACCGATGAGGGTTACGAGAGCGATCTGATCCCCGTCGAGGTCAACGTGGGCGAAAACGTGACCGCCACCCTGCGCGGCAACGAGAACTTCGACTGGGTTGTGCTCAACGATCGAGAAAAGGCCATCGAGGGCGTCAAATCGGGCGCATACTATGCGGCTGTCGTTATCCCTAAGACGTTTAGTGCCGATATGATGACGCTCTTTTCGACCGACGTTAAGCATGCCGATATCGAGTTTTACGAGAATCAGAAGGCCAACGCCATCGCGCAGATCGTGACCGAAAAGGGCTCGAGTGCTGTTCAGAACCAGGTCAACGAGACCTTTACCGAGACCATCACGACGATCGGCCTTAAGACGGTGTCCAGCCTGCTCGATTACATGAGCACCGACCAGGTCAGCAACTTTATCGCCAACCTGTCCTCGACGCTCGGCGATTCGATTGGGGACCTGCAAGACGTTCAGGCTAATGCTTCGTCGCTGGCGGGCATTTTGAGCTCTACGTCCGATTCGTTGACGTCGGCGAGCGGTATGCTCCAGCAGACGGGTACGGTCGATGAGTCGACCAAGCAGTTGATGGAGCATGCCAAGAGCGGCATGAGCGATTCCAAAGAAGCGCTGAAGGCCGCCAACGACGCCATCAACGCCGCGATTGACGGAAGCGCGGGCTCGTTCGACAACGTGTCCGCCGAGCTTGCGAAGGCATTCGATGCCGCGAATCAGCATGTCGACCTTACGGTGTCTCAGCTCAACGATGCCGCGGCGGCGCTCAATACACGTGCCGACGATATCGACGCCACGGCCGACCAGCTCCGCGGCTTTGCCGAGCAGGTCAGTGACGAAAAGCTCCAGGAGAGCCTTAAATCTGTGGCAACATCGCTGGGCAGGATCGCGGTGGAGTATCGCAACAACGCCAAGGACCTGACGGCAACTGCTAAGTCCCTTTCTGACAGCATGGCAGAGGTCAACAGCACGCGTGCCGAGGTCGATCAGGCCATCGCCGATGCCAAGGCGGGCATTTCGGGCGCCAAGTCCGACTACGATTCCACGTTCTCGGTTAAGGCCAAGGAGCTCAAGAAGACGGTTTCGGGCATCCTGGACTCGCTCGATGGCATCTCGGGCAATCTGGATAGCGCCGTGAGTGGCCTCACCGATGCATCCGGCTCGTTGGCGAAGGGCCTCTCCAAGGCCGCCAAGCTGGTCAACAAGGCTTCCGATCAGCTGGGCGAGGCGTCCGATAAGATCAGCGCCTTTAAGGACGAGCTCGATGGCGCCCTGATGTCGGATGACCTTGCCACGATCAAGACGATGATTGGCAACGATCCCGAGGGCCTTGCCGTGTCGCTTTCCGGTCCCGTCGCGCTCGACCGCAAGCCGGTCTATCCGATCCGCAACTACGGTTCGGCCATGGCGCCGTTCTACACGATTCTGTCGCTGTGGGTGGGCTCGATCGTGCTGGCGGCCATGATGAAGGTTTCGGTCGACGATGAGCTTATCAACGAGCTCATCCCCGTGCGCTTGCACGAGATCTACCTGGGCCGCTACCTGTTCTTTGGCGGTCTGGCCCTGCTGCAGGCAACGCTCGTGTGCGCGGGCGACATCCTGTTCTTTGGCATCCAGTGTGACAACCCGCTGCAATTTGTGCTGGCGGGCTGGATCGCGAGTCTCGTGTTCTCTAATATCGTCTACACGCTCACCGTGTCGTTTGGCGATATCGGCAAGGCGCTCGCCGTCGTGCTGCTGGTCATGCAGGTCGGCGGTTCGGGCGGCACGTTCCCCATCGAGATGACCGGCCCCGTGTTCCAGGCGATCTATCCGTTCCTGCCGTTTACTCACGGCATCAACGCCATGCATGCCGCCATGGCCGGTGCCTACCATATGGAGTACTGGATTGAGCTAGGCATTCTGGCGAGCTATCTGATCCCGTCGCTGGCCCTGGGTGTGGTCTTCCGCCGCCCAGTCATCAAAGCCAACGACTGGATCATCGAAAAGCTGGAGTCAACTAAATTGATTTAGTTCAGCCACGTAAACGCTGTCAGAACATCGAGGTCTTCCAGTTTGACACTTTATTATGCTGGATTGCGATGCAACGCCGGTTGTTGCTACAGTAGCGGGGCGTACCGGGGGTCCGGTGCGCCCTGTTTTTATTTGACCATGAGGCGGCACGCAGCCATACGCGTGCGGACACCACGCCCAGATTGAGTGCGAGGATGTTCCATGGCCCAATACGCTGCCAACGAAATCGAAAACATGCCTGATAGCCCTGTGGCCCGTGAGGATTTGGGTGCGGGCGGTATTCCCCGGGGTGCCGGTGCACGCTCGCCGCTGTTCTGGAAAGTTCTGCTATTTTCGGTGGCGGTCATCTGGGGCTACTCCTTTACCACTATGAAGGGCGCGCTCGACACCATTCCGGTGTTCGAGCTGGTCTACGTTCGCTTTCTCCCGGCATCACTGGTTATGTTTGCCATTTTCCATAAGCGCATCATCGCTCATTTCAATGCCCGCAACCTAATCGTCGGGCTTGGCATGGGCGCGCTCATGTGGGGTGCCTACGGTTTGCAGACGATCGGTCTGGCACAGACCACGGCAGGCAAAAGCGCGTTTTTGACGGGCACGTACTGCATCTTGGTTCCGTTTGCGAGCTACGTCCTAAGCGGCGAAAAGCTTACCCGTTACAACTTGGGCGCCGCGTTGCTGTGCCTGGCGGGCATTGGCTTGGTGGCGCTCGATAGCGTCGAGTTCAATGCCGGCGATGCCATTACGCTGGGCGGCGCGGTCTTCTTTGCCATCCAGATGGCGGTGACCGCCAAGTACGGTCGCAAGATGGATATCAACGTCATCACGTTTTGGATGTTTGTGGGCAATGGTGTCCTAAGCCTGATCTCGTCGCTGTTGTTCGAGACCCAAGCGCCCTCGTCCGTGTGGACGCCGAGCTTTATCTGCGTAATGGCCTTTCTCTCGGTGGGCTGCACGTGCGTGGCGCTGCTCATCCAAAACGTCGGCTTGGCGCACGTCCCGGCCTCGACGGGCTCACTGCTGCTTTCGATGGAGTCGCCATCGGGTGTGCTGTTCTCGGTGTTGTTGATGGGGGAGGCGCTCACCTCGCGCCTGCTTGCCGGCTTTGCGCTCATCTTCCTGTCGATCATTTTGAGTGAGACGCATTTCGATTTCTTGCGCCGAAAATCTCACCCGCAATTGTAAACAACTTGTTGCGCCGCCCTCCCAGGGCGGCATTTTTTATGCCATGCCCTTACAGTTGTGCCTTGCACTTTACGCTATCAAAGTGCGTGCTGCAAAAACGTTACTGGAGGGCATCTATGGCACCAGCTCTGTCCGATTTTCAACCGCAACCAGCGCCTCAGGCTACCACAGCGGCGCAGACCGCTATCGGCGACGGTCTTGTCGCAGAAGCTCAGGCTTTTGCGGACGAGCTCGCTGCGTGGCGCCACGATCTACACCAGATGCCCGAGCTGGGTAACAATCTTCCGCAGACGTCTGCCTATATCCAGGCACGTCTGGACGAGATGGACATTCCCTATACCACGTTTGTCGACGGCTCCTGTGTTGTTGGCCTGATCGGTGCCGGTGCGGCCGCGGCCGCTCAGGGCAATGGCACGTGCAAGGACGAGCAGGCCGGAACGGTCGTCATGCTCCGAGGCGATATGGATGCCCTACCCGTTGTCGAGGAATCCGGCGAGCCCTTTGCATCCACCAATGGTTGCATGCATGCTTGCGGTCACGATATGCACGCGACGGCGCTGCTTGGTGCGGCGCGCCTGCTCAAGGCCCGCGAGGCCGAGCTTGTGGAGGCCAACGCCACGGTGAAATTGCTGTTCCAGCCGGGCGAGGAGACCTTTGAGGGAGCACGCGCTGCCATCGCCGATGGCCTGCTGCAGAACCCGCGCCCTCAGGCGGCCTTTGCTATGCATGTCAACAGCCAGTCGCCGCTTGGCCTGGTGCTCTACGGCAGTCCAGCGCTTTCGGGCGTGTACGGTTTCCGCATCACGCTCCAGGGCAAGGGCGGCCATGGCTCGAGCCCCGAGATCTGCATCGACCCCATCACGGCCGGCGTCCATGTGCACCTGGCGCTCCAGGAGCTTATCGCCCGCGAGGTGCCGGCGGCCAAGGAAGTCGCACTTACCGTTGGTAAGTTCGCCGGCGGCTTGGCGGCCAACGTCATCCCCGACACCTGCGTGCTCGAGGGAACGCTGCGCGGCTTTGATGTTGAGCTCATGGCTCACCTCAAGACCCGCATCGCGGAGGTCGTTAACGGCGTTGCCACGACCTATCGTACGCCGGCGACCATCGAGACGCTTTCGGATGTTCCGCCGCTTGTACTCGACAGCGATATGACTCAGGCGTCGCTTGGCTACGTGGGCGCAGTGCTGCCCAAGGCGGCTTTCTTGCCGCTTTTCCACGCCATGGCGAGTGAGGACTTCGCGCTTATCTCGAGCGAGATTCCGAGTGCGTACTTTACCGTGGGCGCGGCCGTAACCGACACGGACGAACACTTTGCCCAGCACCATCCCAAGGCGCGTTTTAACGATGCCGAGCTTCCTCTCGGCGCCGCGGCTTATGCCGCCGTCGCTTTGGGCTATATCGCCGACCACAAGGAGTAACTAATGCCCCAGCAGCGTAAGTTCTTCCCCGGCTGGCTCGTGGTGACCTCCGGCTTCGTGATCATGGCCACGTGCTACACGATTTTCGTCAACTGCATGAGCCTGTTCCAGCCGCTGATCGTCAGCGACCTGGGCATTTCCCTTGCGCAGTACAACATTTCCAACGCTATCTCCACCGTGGTGAGCGTCGTGGGTTCGCTCGTTATCGGCCATGTTGCCGATAAGGTGAGTGGCCGCGTATTGGGCTCGCTCACCGTTATCGCTACCTCGGCGGTGCTCGCGGGCATGAGCTTTGTGGGTGAGCTTTGGCAGGTCTATGTGCTCTTTGCCGTTTCGGGCTGCTTCGCTGTGGCCTCGACCCGTCTGCTCATTAGCCTGGTGACCGCCAACTGGTTTACCGCCAAACGCGGCCTTGCCATTTCCATCGCACTTTCGGGTTCGGGCTTTGGCGGAGCCATTCTCTCGCCGATCGTGAGCTCGCTTATCGTGAGTGTTGGCTGGCGCTCTGCGTTCCTGGTACTCGCTGCCGTCTGCATGGTGGCGGCACTGCCCATCACGGCCTATTCCTTCCGCACCAAGCCTTCCGAGATCGGCCTTAAGCCGCTCGGCGAGAACCCTGGCGATCCGTCCGTCTCGACGGCTGGCGACAAGGACGAGCACACGGCGCCCGAGGTTAGCGTCGGCTGGTCTCGTATCAAGAAGAGCCCGGCGTTTTGGCTGCTTGTCGTCGCCTTCCTCTTTATGGGTCTCGTTAACGGCGCCATCTTGCCCAACCAGGTCACCAACATGACGAGCGTTACCGTCAACGGCGCCAAGATCGTCACGGGCGGCCACGATCCCATGTGGGCAGGTACTGTGCTTTCGGCCTATATGGTTACCGTCGTTATCGCCAAGATCTCGCTCGGCGCGATCTATGACCGTTTTGGCCTGCGCTTTGGCAATATCCTTGGCTCCGTTGCGTGCATTATCGCCTGCGTGGCGCTGTGCTTCCCGACGACGGACCTCGGTCCCATTGTCGCCGCTGTGAGCTTTGGTATCGGAACGTGCATGGGCACCATCACGCCTACCATCGCCGCGTCCAAGCAGTTTGGCATGGCCGACCTCGGCAAGGTCACGGGCACCATTACCTCGCTCGAGATGGTCGGCGGCACCGTGGGCGCTATCGTCTCGGGCGTGCTGTTCGATGCCACGGGCTCCTTTGCGAGCACCTGGATCGTGTGCCTGGTGTGTTCTGCGGTCATGCTCGTATTCCTGTTGGCCTCGGAGCCCATCGCCGCCAAGCTGCGCGCAAGCGTGGCGGGGGAGTAGCGGGTCGCCGCCTATTCCTGTTTGCCTGTTCTGCCCGTGGCTGCCTTGGAAGCCGAATGGATGCTCGTACCATCATTCGGTTTCCAAGGCGGCCACGGGCCTACGAAATGATCCCTATTCCTCCGTCCCCAAGGGATCACGTGATCCGAAGGGGACGGAGGAAAAGGGATCACAAACAGCGGCGGCGCGTCTGGCCGAACGAGTCCCCATACCCTCGTTCGGTCAGACGCGCCGCCGCTGTTTGTGTTTGTGCCGTATAATGACCATTATCTATGACGCGATACAAAAGAAAGGTGTTTGCCCATGCAGGCACAGAAGGCGGAGGGAACCCGCGACCTTATCGGCGCCGAGATGCGCGCCTGGCAAAAGATGCAGCAGATTGCTGCCGGCGTATTCGAGCCGTTTGGCTTTAAGCCCATCGAGACGCCTGCGATCGAGCAGGTGGACGTCTTTGTCCATGGCATCGGCCAGTCGACCGACGTCGTGCGCAAGGAGATGTTCCGCGTCTTTAGCGGCGCCAACCTGGAGCGCGTCTTTGCCGAGGGCACCGACACCAAGCTCAAGCCCAAGCAGCGCCTGGCGCTTCGTCCCGAGGGCACGGCCGGTGTGGTGCGTGCCGTCGTGGAGAACAACCTGGTGCCTCAGGGCTCCACGCCGTTTAAGGCGTACTACGCCGAGGCCATGTTCCGCGGCGAGCGTCCCCAGAAGGGCCGCCTGCGCCAGTTCCATCAGGTGGGCATCGAGTGGCTCGGCGCTCCCGATCCGGCGGCAGACGCCGAGTGCATCATCATGCTCATGGAGTTCTACAAGCGCCTGGGCTTCGACCTTTCCAAGCTCCGTCTGCTCATCAACTCGATGGGTGACGCCCAGTGCCGTCCGGCTTACCGCGAGCAGGTCAAGCAGTTTATCCTCGATCACGCAGACGAGATGTGCGACGAGTGCCGCGAGCGCGCCGAGCTCAACCCGCTGCGCGCCTTCGACTGCAAGAACGACCACTGCCGCGAGATCATGGCCAACGCGCCGCTGATGGGTGACAACCTGTGCGACGAGTGCCGCGAGCACTACGAGCAGGTCAAGCGCTATCTGGATGCCGCCGGTATCGAGTATGTCGAGGACCCCACCCTGGTGCGTGGTCTGGACTACTACACCCGCACCGTCTTTGAGGTCGAGGCCCCTGGCGCCGGTGTCGGCTCCATCGGTGGCGGCGGCCGCTATGACGGCCTGGTCGAGCTCGAGGGCGGCAAGCCCACGGCAGGCGTCGGCTTCGCTGTCGGTTTTGAGCGCGCCCTGCTGGCCCTGCAGGCCTTTGGCAGCGACCTGGGTGCCGAGGAGGCCCCGTGCGTCTATGTCGCCAACGCCGGCAAGGAGCTGCGCCAGAACGTCTTTGCCATTACGCAGGAGCTTCGCGCCGCAGGCATCGTGACCGAGGCCGACTATCAGGGCCGTTCGCTCAAGGCCCAGTTTAAGCAGGCCGATAAGGTGGGCGCCAAGCTCATCCTGGTCTTGGGCGGCGACGAGCTTGCCGCCGGCAAGGTCAAGGTGCGCGACATGGAGAGCCATGAAGAGGTCCTTGCCGATCTGGCCAACGTCGTCGAGGCGGTTCGCGAGCGCCTGTAGCGCATCTTTTTGAGCTGCGGACCCGCTTGGGTGTCCCGTCCATCGCGAGCGATTGTTACGGGGGTGTTTCGCATTTATGCGGAATGCCCCCGTTTGTGTATGCCGTCCACCGAGAAATACGACCATTTAGAGCAAAAACCCTTGCAATGCAGAAAATACTTTTGTGTGGTAAAGCGCAATCAGTGTCGAAAGTATTTCTCAAGCGCCTATAATAAATACCGCATGTTACGTGCATAGAAGGAGGAATGGGAGGAAACGTGGCTGAGAACCTAAGCAACCAGTCTGTACCCGAAGCCGCGGCGCGCGTCGCTGCCGTGGTCAACCGCCTCGTTAACCGAATCGGCTCGAATGCCGAGTCCAGGGAGCGTCTCGCCGAGATCGAGATCCCCGAGGAGCTGCGCGACAATCTGGCGCTGTTCCTGCGCCTGGAGCGTCGTGTGCTTAGCGAGTATGATCCTGAGATCGCGGACCTGTTCGACAAGATCCTGTCGGCCGAGATTGTGGCCAATGCCGGCAACCCCGGTACGCGTGCTGCCGACGAGGCCGTCGACGAGCAGGGCGTGCCTACTGCCGATGAGTCCACCGCCGTGGCATTTCGTGAGGTCGTCGATCTGATCGACAGCCTGCCGCTCGATAAGCAGCAGGTCATTGTCCGCGCCTTTACGAGCTTCTTCCACCTGGCAAACCTGTCGGAGGAGAACTACCGTGTGGCGCAGCTGCGCGAGCGCGAGGCCGGTGCGTCGACCGATACCGAGGTCGATCCCGCCAACGAGCTCACCGTCGCCTATCACCAGCTGGTGAATGAGCTGGGCGTCGAGGGCGCCAACGAGCTGCTCGGCAAGCTCGAGTTCCACCCTGTCTTTACCGCACATCCCACCGAGGCCCGTCGTAAGGCCGTCGAGGGCAAGATTCGCCGTATCTCCAACCTGCTGGAGGAGCGTCCGCGTCTGGGCGGCTCCGACCTGGTGGAGAACGAGCGCCATATGCTGCAGGAGATTGACGCCCTGGTGCGTACGAGCCCCATCGCGCTCAAGAAGCCCACGCCGGTCGAGGAAGCCGATACCATCATCGACATCTTCGATAACACGCTGTTCGACGTCATCCCCGTTATCTATCGTCGCTTTGACGACTGGGTGCTGGGCGACAAGGCCGGTACCGTGCCGCCGCTGTGCCCGGCGTTCTTCCATCCCGGCAGCTGGATCGGTTCCGACCGCGACGGTAACCCCAACGTCACCGCCAAGGTGAGCCGTGAGGTCGCCGCCAAGTACTTCACCCACATGGTGCTCAAGCTCGAGGACAAGTGCCGCCGCATCGGCCGTAACCTCACGCTCGAGGCCACTTACAGCAAGCCGTCTGCCGAGCTCATCAACCTGTGGAACCATCAGGTCGAGATGAGCACCCAGTACACGGCCCGCGCCGAACTGATTTCCGAGCACGAGCCGCATCGCGCCGTCATGCTCGTCATGGCCGACCGTCTGAACGCCACCGTGCGCCGTATCACCGACACCATGTATCACAGCGCAGACGAGTTCCTGGATGACCTGCGCGTCGTCCAGCGCTCGCTGGCCGCCTGCGGTGCCGTCCGTGCCGCCTACGGCCCGGTCCAGACCATCATCTGGCAGGTCGAGTCCTTCGGCTTCCACATGGTCGAGATGGAGTTCCGTCAGCACTCCGTGGTGCACGCCCGCGCCCTCAAGGATATCCACGAGAACGGTATCCATGGCGACCTGCAGCCCATGACGCGCGAGGTCATCGATACCTTCCGTGCCATCGGTTCCATCCAAAAGCGTTACGGCAAGAAGATGGCGCACCGCTACATCATCTCGTTCACCAAGAGCGCCCAGCATGTGGCCGACGTCTTCGAGCTTGCCCACCTGTCCTTCGCACATGAGGAGGATGTCCCCGAGCTCGACGTGATCCCGCTGTTTGAGCAGCTCGAGGACCTCGAGGGCTGCGTCGACGTGCTCGACCAGATGCTTACGCTGCCCGTGGTGCAGAAGCGCCTTGCCCAGACCAACCGCCGCATGGAGGTCATGCTGGGCTATTCCGACTCCTCCAAGGATGCCGGTCCTACCACGGCCATGCTCGCGCTGCACTCCGCGCAGGAGCGCATTGCCAAGTGGGCCGAGAAGAACGATATCGACCTGGTGCTCATGCACGGTCGCGGCGGTGCCGTGGGCCGTGGCGGCGGTCCGGCCAACAAGGCCGTGCTGGCGCAGCCCAAGGGTTCGGTCAACTGCTTCTTTAAGCTCACCGAGCAGGGCGAGGTCATCTTTGCCCGTTACGGCAACCGCACGCTGGCTCAGCGCCATGTTGAGTCCGTTGCCGCCGCAACGCTTTTGCAGTCGGCCCCGAGTGTCGAGAAGACCAACACCGAGACCACGCAGAAGTTCTGGGATATGGCCGAGAAGCTCAATGCCGCAAGCCACGAGCGCTATCTGGACCTGCTGAACACCGAGGACTTTACACCGTGGTTCTCGACCGTGACGCCGCTGACCGAGGTCGGTCTGCTGCCGATCGGCTCGCGTCCCGCCAAGCGCGGTTTGGGTGCCAAGTCGCTCGACGACCTGCGTACCATTCCGTGGATCTTCAGCTGGAGCCAGGCGCGCATCAATCTGGCCGCCTGGTACGGCCTGGGTACCGCCTGCGAGCAGTTTGGCGATCTGGACCAGCTTAAGGCTGCCTACCAGGAGTGGCCGTTCTTCCGCACCTTTATCGACAACATCGAGATGTCGATCGCCAAGACCGACCAGCGCATCGCCAAGATGTATCTGCACCTGGGCGATCGCCAGGATCTGTCCGAGAAGGTCTTTACCGAGATGCAGCTCACCCGTAAGTGGGTCCTTGCCATCGTCGGTGACGAGTGGCCGCTGCAGCGTCGTCGCGTGCTCGGCTGCGCCGTCCGCGTGCGTAACCCCTATGTCGACGCCCTGTCCATCGCCCAGGTTCGCGCCCTTCGCGAGGTGCGTATGAACCAGGACGAGATGGCCGAGGAGAAGAAGGCCGAGTACATGAGCCTGATTCTTTCGACTGTGACCGGCGTCTCGGCAGGTCTACAGAACACGGGGTAATCGATAGCCCTGTGGCTCTCACCGGGACCCGATGGGTTTCCCTCTGAATGCGTCCTCGCACTTGAAGCCCCCTTATCCTGCTCCTTCGGAGCTGCGGATAAGGGGGCTTCGTGCTGCGGAATGCATTCAGAGGGAAACCCTTCGGGTCCCTTCGTCCTCGGTCTTCTGGGATTAAAGCTGAGGAGAGGAATGGCGCGCTTCTCGCCTTACGACTGTAGCGGCCGCGGTTCCGTTTGGGATCGCGGTTGTTTTGTTGTGGGTCAAATATGAACGTTGTGTTAATGAGTCGGTGGACGGTGGTGTTTTTCGGTGAGCGGCGTATCCTTCCAAC
Source organism: uncultured Collinsella sp. (assembly GCA_958370325.1). Classification (GTDB taxonomy): domain Bacteria; phylum Actinomycetota; class Coriobacteriia; order Coriobacteriales; family Coriobacteriaceae; genus Collinsella. The sequence goes on from CATXJW010000006.1 coordinate 29,035, forward strand.
GGTTTATCTAGTGTGTCAGTTGAAAGGAAGAGGGCGCTCGTCATTGTTTGAATGTGAACTGCCGTTTGACCACAAGACGTTGCATCTGGAACTCGAGGATAAGAACTTCGCGGGTGTGATGGAAGGTCACCAAAACGAGTTTAAGACTACAAAATCGCAGGAGGAGCTAGTAGAGGAGTCGCTTGCCAACCCTTATGGCTCGCCTTCGCTCGAGGAGCTTTGTGCTGGCAAGAAGGATATCGTCATCATTAGCTCCGACCATACGCGTCCCGTTCCCTCGCGTGTGACGATGCCTATTCTGCTGCATCACATCCACGCTGCCGCTCCCGAGGCACGTGTGCGCATCCTGGTCGCGACCGGCATGCATCGCCCCTCGACGCACGAGGAACTCGTTAACAAGTACGGCGAGGAGATCGTCGCTAACGAGGAGATCGTCATGCATGTCGCGACCGACGACAGCATGATGAAAAAGATCGGTACCCTGCCTTCTGGTGGCGAGTGCATCATCAACAAGATTGCTGCCGATTGCGATCTGCTGCTTGCCGAGGGCTTTATTGAGCCGCATTTCTTTGCCGGTTTCTCTGGTAGCCGCAAGTCCGTCCTGCCTGGCATCGCCAGCTACAAGACCATCATGTACAACCACAACGGTCAGTTTGTGAATGATTCCCACTCGCGTGCCGGCAACCTGTGCCACAACCACGTGAGCGAGGATATGTTTGCCGCTGCCGAGATGGCTCACCTTGCCTTTGTGCTTAACGTTGTGCTCAACGGCAAGCACGAGGTCATCGGCTCCTTTGCCGGCGACATCCACAAGGCGCACGAGGCCGGCTGCGAGTTCGTGAAGAGCCTTGCCGGCGTTGAGCCCGTTGAGTGCGAGATCGCCATTACCACCAACGGCGGCTACCCGCTCGACCAGAACATCTATCAGGCTGTGAAGGGCATGTGCGCTGCCGAGGCCACGCTTCCCGAAGGCGGTGTGATCATCGATGTCGCCGGTTGCGCCGACGGTCACGGTGGCGAGGGCTTCTATCACAACATCGCCGACAACGATCCGGCAGAGTTTGAGCGTGCCTGCATCGACCGTCCTAAGGACGAGACCCTGCCCGACCAGTGGACGAGCCAGATCTTCGCTCGCATCCTGGCACATCATCCCGTGATCATGGTTACCGACCTGTGCGATCACCAGATGCTCAAGGATATGCACATGACGCCGGTCAACACCATCGAGGAGGCGCTCAAGCTCGCCTTTGAGATGAAGGGTGCCGATGCCAAGGTTGCCGTCATTCCCGATGGCCTGGGCGTTGTCGTCGCGCAGCACTAGTGCGCGGCCTAAACAAATCGTTTTTAACCGACAAGAAAGATAAGGTTTTATGCTTACCAAACTCCTCTGCGAATTCGGCGCAACGGCCCTCATGATCATCTTTGGCGTGGGCGTGCACTGCGATACCGTGCTCAAGGGCACCAAGTATCAGGGCTCCGGCCATATGTTTGCCATCACCACCTGGTCTTTTGGCATCTCGGTCTGCCTGTTTGTCTTTGGCGGCGCCGTGTGCATGAACCCGGCTATGGTGCTTGCCCAGTGCATCGTAGGCCTGGTGCCGTGGAGCAGCTGCATCCCCTTCATGATTGCCGATATGCTCGGCGGCTTTGTGGGCGCCGTAATCGCCTGGTTTATGTATGCCGATGAGTTCAAGGCTTCCGAGGGCGTCGTCGACCCCATTGCCCAGCGCAACATTTTCTCGACCAACCCCACCACCGAAGGTGCCAACTATGCCCGCAACTTCTTCTGCGAGGCTATCTGCACCTTCGTGTTCATCAGCGCCATCCTTGCTGCTGCTAGCCGTGCTGGTGAGAACGTTTTGATGCTCGCCATCTGCGTCGGCCTGATCGTTTGGGCCGTTGGCATGGGCATGGGCGGCATCACCGGCTTCGCCATGAACCAGGCTCGTGACCTTGGTCCTCGCATGGCCTATCAGGTGCTGCCGATCAAGAACAAGGCTGACAACAACTGGAAGTACGGCCTGCTTGTCCCTGGCATCGCTCCGTTTGTCGGTGCCGCTCTGGCCGCGCTGTTTGTGCACGGTTTCTTGGGCATGTTCTAGTCCAAGGCTACATAGTTGTCCGCCGTCCGCATGGGGTAACTTCCCAACGCGTCCTCGGACATGAAAGAACCCCCGCTGCGCACTTCGTGCGGCGGGGGTTCTTTCGTCCTGCGGAGTGCGCTGGGAAGTTACCCCATGCGGACAGCTGCGGGGTCTTTGCTGCGCTCGAGCAAGCAACCCAACATTTATATCTGAATTTGGATGGGAGGGGCTTGTTGCCGGTAGGGGCGTTGAAGCGCGAGTGACACTTTGGGATGCGCGGCGCCCTGGGTTGGGTCGATGATTTGGGATGAGCTTCTTACTTAGGTGAAGAGGGGTTTTATGGCTGATAGGTAGTCTTTGGCTACGTCGGCCTTATCTGCTTGGAAGTTGTGCCAGGCCCACCACTGGACCATTCCTACGAAGCTTGAGGCTATGTGGTGTAGTAGGAAGCTTCGGTCCATGGTGGCGGCGGGGCCGTTTGGGTCGGTAGGGACGGTTTCGGCTGCTCGTGACATGATGGTCTTGCGTAAGCAGTCGGCGAAGACGCGTGAGCCGGCGCCGGCTACGAGGGCTCGTACGCCCTGGCGGCGCTCCCAGAGGTTGTTGAGAATATGCTCGACCTGCACGAGTGGGTCATCGAGCGGTGTGCCATCGTCGTCGAGGGCGTGAGTGCAGATGTCGCTCACGAGTTCGGACAGTAGGTCATCTTTGCTCTTGAAGAGGCCGTAGAACGTGGCCCGACCCACATGGGCGCGAGCGATGATGTCGCCGACGGTGATCTTGCCGTAGTCCTCTTCGCGCAGCAGCTCGGAGAACGCCGCAACGATGGCAGCGCGGCTTTTTGCTTTGCGGGCATCCATGGCTATGCATCCACGTGTACGAGCAGGCAACGGAGCGTGCCAGAGCAGCCCTCGTAGGGGCGTTTACCGGCGCCGTAGCCGACGGCTTCGATGCGATAGCGGGCCGGAAGGTGCTCAGACGTGCGCAGCGCGGTGACGATGGCGGCGCCCGTGGGCGTCACGAGCTCGCCGGCGACCGGTGCAGGTGTGAGGGCGATATTGCCCGCCTGGCACAGGTTGACGACAGCGGGGACGGGAATGGGCATGAGGCCGTGGGCGCAGTGGATGGTACCGTGACCCTCGGAGAGCGACTCGACCACGATGTCCTCAATACCCAGGTCGTCGAGGCAGATGGCGACAGAGCAGACGTCGACGATGGAGTCGACGGCTCCCACCTCGTGGAACATGACGGTCTCGGGCGTTTTGCCGTGAGCCTTGGCCTCGGCGGCGGCAAGCGCGTCAAAGATGGCGAGGGCGCGACGTTTGGCACCATCGCTCAGCTGCGAGCCGTCGATGATGGCGGTGACGTCTGCCAAAGAGCGGTGGTGATGGTGATGAGCGTGATGATGGCCCTCGTGGCCATGGTCGTGCTCGTGCGCGTGCTCGTGGCAGTGCTCGTGCTCGTGCTCGTGATCATGCTCGCCATGGTCGTGATGGTGGTGTCCATGCTCATGCACGTGCTCGACAGCAGCCTCGTTGCCGTAGAGCCAGGCCATATCATGGTCGTGGTTCTCGAGTTCCTCAGCAAGCTGGACGTCGAAATCGCAGGCGTCGATGCCATGCTTGTTTACGCGTGTGACGGCGATCGTAAAGCCGCCGACCGGCAGCGTGGCGAGCTGCTCGCGCAGGTGCTCCTCGCTGGCGCCCAGGTCGAGCAGGGCCGCGACGGTCATATCGCCGCTGATGCCCGAGGTGCCGTCGATGATAAGCGTGTGCTGATGATTGGACATGGAATGCTCCTTAACGGGCGCAGGGCGTGCCGGCGCTCAGATGATTGATAAGGCTTGCCTGGTAGGCGGCACCAAAGCCGTTGTCGATGTTGACGACCGAAACGCCGCTGGCGCAGGAGTTGAGCATGGCGAGCAGCGCGGCTACGCCACCAAAGCTCGCGCCGTAACCCACGCTGGTGGGAACGGCTATGACCGGACAGCTTACCAGGCCGCCGACAACGCTCGCCAGTGCGCCCTCCATGCCGGCAATGGCGATGACCACCTGTGCCTGGGCAAGTTCCTCGGCATGCGCGAGCAGACGGTGCAGACCGGCGACACCCACGTCGTAGAGGCGGTCGACCTCGTTGCCATAGAACTCGGCCGTCAACGCGGCTTCTTCGGCGACGGGCAGGTCGCTCGTGCCGGCGCAGGCGACGACGATGCGTCCGTTGCCGGTAGGGGAGGGCTTGCCGCCCACGAGGGCGAGCTGTGCGTCCGGGACATATCCCAGGTCGATGCCGTTGCCGAGAAGCTCAGCGGTGCGCGCGGCTTTTTCGGCATCCAGGCGCGTGACCAGGATGCGCTCTTGGCCGGCATCGCGCAGTGCTTCGATAATGGCGGCAATCTGATCGGCGGTTTTACCGGCCCCGTAGACAACCTCGCCGGCTCCCTGGCGCACCCCGCGCGAAAGATCGAGCTGCGCAAAGCCCAAATCGGCGGTCGGAGCCGTCTGGATGCGTGTGAGGGCGTCGGCAGGGGCGACTGCTCCGCCGGCAACATCGCTCAGCAATTGCTCAAGATCTCGCTTATCCATATATGTTCCCTTCGACGGCGCAAAGTCTAGCACTCAAAGGGTATGTTTCCGAACACTAAGACAAAATTGTTCGGAAACTATAGGACAGACTGATTCAATTGTTAGACGGATCGGCTAGCCGCGCAGGATGATGTCCATGGCGAGCATCAGATTGCGCTCATCGATGGCAAACGGGGCGGCCTCGCGCGTCTTGGGCTTGGCACAAAACGCGATGCCCGTGCCCGCGGCCTGGATCATGGGGATGTCGTTTGCACCGTCGCCAATAGCGACGGTGTGGGCCATATCGACGCCGCACTCAACTGCCCAATCCAGCATCTGGATAAGTTTGGACTCCTTGGTCACGATGTCTGCCGCCAGCTTGCCGGTGAGATGGCCGTCCACGACTTCCAAGCGGTTGGCCAGGCAAAAATCGATGCCCGCGGCGGCCACGATCTTATCGGCGACCTCGTGGAAGCCACCGCTTACCACGCCGACCTTCCAGCCCTTGCTGTGCGCCGAGCGCACAAGCTCCAGCGCGCCGGGGGTAAACGTCACGCGTTCAAAGGTGCGCTCGAACACGCTCTCGTCCAAGCCGGCAAGCAGCCCCACGCGCTCCTCGAGCGCCTGCTTAAAGTCAAGCTCGCCGCGCATGGCGCGCTCGGTGATCTGCGCCACTTGCTCGCCTACGCCGGCCTCCTCGCCCAACAGGTCGATGACCTCCTGGTTGATGAGCGTGGAGTCGATATCCATAACGATGAGGCGTGCAGTCATGGCGGGCCTTTCCGAGTGCAGTTGTATTGGGGCACATTGTCGCACGCGGCGCGCCTTGGCGACGGCCACGGCGCGTCAATTGTTTCGTCTCCGTCAAGTCTTTGGGCAGGAGCTACTTTTCCGCGGCACATCGACGCGGGTGCGATAAGATAGAACGCCATGTCTGGCTGCGCGGTTTACGCAGGCCGGGCAAATCTGTACGACGCCGCCCGGAACGACACGGGGCGGCACAGATCCATAAAGGAGGATCACTGGTATGAGCCAGACCCGTCCCATCGACGAGCATTCCATGCACACCCGTACCTGCGGCGAGCTTCGCCGCGAGAACGTGGGCGAAGAGGTCACCCTCACCGGTTGGGTGAGCCGTCGCCGCGACCACGGCGGTCTTATCTTCTGCGACCTTCGCGACCGCGAGGGCATCACGCAGCTCACCTTCGACCCCGAGCACTCCGACGGCGACGCCTTTAAGATCGCCGAGACTATGCGTCCCGAGTGGCCCATCAAGATCCATGGCGTCGTGCGCGCCCGTGGCGAGGAGACCACCAACACCAAGCTCGCGACCGGCGAGATCGAGGTCCTCACCGACCACGCCGAGGTGCTCAACACGTCCGTCACCCCGCCGTTCCAGATCGAGGACGGCATCGAGACCAGCGAGGACACCCGCCTGCGCTATCGCTATCTGGACCTCCGTCGTCCCGAGATGATGGCCAACCTCAAGCTGCGCTCCGACTTTACCTTTGCCATTCGCGAGGCGCTGCACAACCGTGAGTTCATGGAGGTCGAGACGCCCTCCCTGTTCAAGTCCACGCCCGAGGGCGCTCGCGACTTCATCGTCCCCAGCCGCATCCAGCCGGGCAACTTCTATGCCCTGCCGCAGTCCCCGCAGCTCCTGAAGCAGCTGCTTATGGTCGGTGGCGTCGAGCGCTACTACCAGGTTGCCAAGTGCTTCCGCGACGAGGACCTGCGTGCCGACCGTCAGCCCGAGTTCACCCAGGTCGATATCGAGATGTCCTTCGTGGACCAGAACGACGTCATGAGCGCGCTCGAGGAGGTCCTGGCCGACGCCTTCGGCCGCATGGGTGTCGAGATGCCCACGCCGCTGCGTCGCATGGACTATTGGGAGGCCATGGACACCTATGGCTCCGACAAGCCCGATACTCGCTACGGCATGCACCTGGTCGACCTGACCGACATCTTTGCCAACTCCAAGTTCAAGGTCTTTGCGACCGCTGCAAACGAGGAGGGCTCTGTCGTCAAGGCCATCAACGCCAAGGGCGCCGGTGCCTGGGCACGTGCCAAGATCGATAAGCTCGCCGGCGTGGCCTCCACGTTTGGCGCCAAGGGCCTGGCCTGGATCGCTTTCCGCGAGGATGGCTCCATCAACAGCCCCATCGTCAAGTTCTTCTCGGACGAGGAGATGGCGGCTCTGCGTGAGCGCATGAACGTCGAGCCTGGCGACCTTGTGATGTTCGCCGCCGGTCCGCGCCTGCTCTCTGACGAGATCCTGGGCGGCATGCGTTCCCACATGGCTAACGCGCTCGAGATCAAGCGCGAGGGCCACGACTTCCTGTGGGTCGTCAACTTCCCGCTGTTCCACTGGGACGAGGATCGCAAGGCCTATGCTGCCGAGCACCAGCCCTTTACCCTGCCGACCGAGACCGACATCGCCAAGATCGAGGCCGACCCGCTGGCAGCCGGTTCCTGCACCTACGACTTTGTCATGGACGGCTTTGAGGCCGGCGGCGGCGGCATGCGTATCCACAACGCCGAGATGCAGATGTCCATGCTCAAGCTCCTGGGCTTTACCGAGGAGCGCGCCGAGTCTCAGTTTGGCTTCCTCATGGAGGCCCTCAAGTTTGGTGCGCCCCCGATGGGCGGCTTCGCCCTGGGCCTGGACCGCGTGTGCATGCTGCTCACCGGCTCCGACTCCATCCGCGACGTCATGGCATTCCCCAAGACGGCCAGCGGCTCCGACCTCATGTCGGGCGCCCCGAGTGCCGTTTCCGGCGCCCAGCTCAAGGACGTCAGCCTGCGCTTGATGTAGGCGAGTGGCTGCATATTGCCCGTAACGAGGGAAGGACGCGCTCCTTCCCTCGTTTTTTGTGGGACGGGGGTGCGCCGGTAACGTACAATAACTACCACGTGGCTGGGTTTGCCGGCCGAATGTGCGATGCCGCGGGAGGGGACATGGTCGAGTTTACAAAGACGATTAAAGATCCGTTGGGATTGCATGCCCGCCCGGTTGCGCTGCTCTATGACATTATTGCCAAGCATCGTAGCGACGTGTCAGTCAGTATCGGCGATCGCCACACCGACGGCCGCGACGTTATGGGGCTCATGGCCCTCTACGGTGAGTGCGGCGAGGATATCGTGTTCCGCGTTTCGGGCGTAGACGAGGCTTCCTGCGTCACGTCGATCAGAAATCTTTCCCTCTAGGCGCAACAACGTGACAAGGGGACTGTCCCTTCGCCACGTTCATAAATCTTTAAGAACCGTAAACAAGCGTGCCGTACCTGGGCCTGAGCATCAGCTCCGCCGAGGTGCGGCACGTTGTCATCTTCTTGATTTGCTGCGCGTGATTCTGAGCGAGCTGCTGCAGATGGCAGGCGACCGAGGGCTAGAGCACAAGTCCCGCGCCGTTGCGTTCGATCACGCCGCGGTACCACTCAAAGGAGTCCTTGCGATAGCGCTTGCACTCCTTGGGGTCGTCGTCGGTGCGGTCCACGTAGATAAATCCGTAGCGCTTCTTGACGCCGTTGCTCGTGGAGAGCAGGTCGAGCGCAGACCACGGACAGTACGCGAGCATCTCTACGCCAAAGTCCATCGCGCGCTTCATGGCCGCGATGTGCTTCTCCAGGTAGTCGATGCGGTAGGGGTCGTGCACGCGGCCGTCCTCGGTGAGTGTGTCAAAGGCTCCCAGGCCGTTCTCGCACACCATGAGCGGCTTGTTGTAGCGCATGTAGATGTCGCGTAGCAGGTACTCAAGGCCCACGGGGTCGATCGCCCAATCCCAGTCGTTCGTATCGAGGTTGGGGTTCTTGCACATCTCATAAAAGCCGGGATGCGTCTCAAAACCGCTGATATCGCCCTTTTTGCCGGTAAGGTTTACGCCGTTCCAGCGCATCTCGTGCGACCCGTCGTCGGGGCACCATTTGGCGCACTCGCTTGCATAGTAGTTGATGCCCAGCATGTCCGAGGTGCCGCTTGCGATGAGCTCCATATCGCCCGGCTCGATCTTGGGTGCCAAGCCATGGCGCTCCAGGTAGGCCATGGCAGAGTCGGTGTACTTGCCCTTGAAGTAGATGTCGAGGTAGTAGGCGTTGCGCAGGTCGTGCGCGTTCTGCGCGGCCATGACGTCTTCGGCGCGGCTCGTGAGCGGGTAGATAGGTGAGTAGCCGATCACGCTGCCCACCATACCGCCCGGCACGAGCTCGTGCACCAGGTTGCAGGCCACGGCGTGGGCGAGGTTCATATGGTGGTTGATCTGGTAGCGCAGCTGGTTGTTGCCGCGCAGCTCCTCGGGGATATAGCACTTCTGCGTCCAGTACTGGACGATGATCGACTGCTCGTTGATGGTGGTCCAGTACTTGACCTGATCCTTGAACTCGTTGATCACAAAACGCGCGTACGCCTCAAAGTCGTCGACCACCTGGCGCGACAGCCAGCCGCCGTAGCGTTCCACGAGGGCCCAGGGCAGGTCGTAGTGGTAGAGGGTCACGATGGGCTCGATATCGTGCGCCTTGAGCTCGTCGATGAGGTCGTGGTAGAACTTGAGTCCGGCGGGGTTGACGGCGCCGGTACCGTCGGGGATCACGCGCGACCAGGCAATGCTAAAGCGGTAGGCCTTGAGGCCCATCTCGGCCATGAGGGCCACGTCCTCGCGAAAATGATGGTAGTGGTCGCTCGCGATGTCCGCCGTGGCAAAGCCGCGCTCCGCGTAGATGTTCTGGTTGATGATATCTTGCTGCGAGGGCTTCTTGCCGTCCTCACGGGCCGCGCCCTCTACCTGGTAGGCGCTGGTTGCGGCGCCCCAAAGAAAGCCCTGGGGAAAGGCGCTGGTGGTATATGCCATGGGTATCTCCTTTGCGGCTGGGATGCAGCGCCCGCATGCGTTAAGGCGCGGGCGCAAGCTCGATCAATCGTTGCGGCGGCGAGGACCTTTAAGCCTCGGCGTTTGCCGTCTTGGCTTCGGCGCGCTTGCCGAGCACGAAGGTGGCGGCAAAAGACGTTGCCACGGAGACGGCCATAACGGTGAGGGCGAGCGCCAAGTTGGTGAGCGAGCCGTCGGCGCCGATATAGGCCGGGAAGGCGATAAAGCTGCATGCGGTGATGACGTACTGGGTCATGCCGGTAAGGCCGGCGATGATGCCTCCGATGCCGCCGCCGATCATGGCGCCCACAAGCGGGAAGCGCTTGGTAAAGAGCACGCCGTACACGCCGGGTTCGGTGATGGAGCACATGGCGGTAACGCCGGCGCCCACGGCAACGGAGCGCTCATCGAGCTTTTTCTCGACCACGGCGGCAGCAAAGCATGCGCCGGCAACAGCGAGGTTGGCGGCGGTCATTCCGGCGCAGATGAGCGGGTCGGAGCCAACTTCGGCCATAAGGATGAACTGAAGCGGGTAGAGGGCATTGTTCATGCCAAAGAAGACGAGCCACGGGGTGCAGCAGCCCACAAAGGCAACGGCTGCGGCAGGGCAGGCACGGTAGACAGTGATGAGCACGTCGGCAAGGGCGGTGCCCACGGTGTACCCGATGGGGCCCAGGACGAGAAGCGTCAGCGGTACGGTGACGAGCATGGTGAGCAGCGGCACGAAGATGGTGCGCAGGACCTCGGGCAGGACCTTCTGGAAGAAGCGGTAGACCGCGCTCATGAGCAAGACGCCCAGGATCACCGGGAAGACCGTGGAGTTGTAGCTCACTGCGGGAACGGCAAGCCCAAAGAAGTCGTAGATGGTCTCGTTGCCCACACCCATGGTGTAGAAGAGCAGCACGGCGCCCAGAAACGCTCCCAGGTAGCCGTTTGACTTGAGGCGCTGGGCGGCCGAGAAGCCGATAAACATGGGCAGGAAGTAGAACGTTGCCTGGTTAATGCAGGAGAAGAACTGGTAGGTGCCCGAGTCACTCGACACGCCGCAGAAGTTGACGAGGAGCGTCAGCACGGCACCGGTAAGACCGCCGGCCACGATGACGGGGATGACGGGTGAGAACGTGCCGCCCAGGAAGGACAGGATGGCGTTGACGATACTACCGTGATCCTGCTTTTCGGCCTTTACGGCGTCCGGGTCGTCGACCGAACCGCCCGCGGTGATGCCCTCCACCTTGAGGAACTCCTCGTACAGGCTCGGCACGTCCTGCCCGATCACAAACTGGTACTCGCCGTTTTGCACAACGAGGCCAATCACGCCGGGGACTCCCTTAGCGGCGCCCTCGTCAAAACGGGCGGTGTTCTTGAGCTGCAGGCGCAGGCGCGTCATGCAGTGGGATACGTTGGAGATGTTCTCTGCGCCTCCGCAGGCGTTGATGATGGCGGAGCGCATTGCCGCGTAATCTTTTTTGGCAGCCATGGGCTTTCCCTTCAAAACGGGGATGGTGATGTGGTTCAGCGCGCGCTGCTGATGGCTGCATAATAGCGAGCGCGCGGACGGGCGTGGGGTTCGGAAATTGGACCCAGGGAGAGAGTTCGGTTTTTGGACCCTGGGCGGGCGTGCCGCAGGGTGCTGACGTCGCGTCCGCCGCGGTCGCCCAGTCGCGCTGCGGCTCTATTCCGCCGCATGCTCCCCATGGATTGTGTAGTAGCGGTTGTAGAGAAGGTCGAGCAGGTACGTGATGCCATACTGCGCAAAGACGGTACGCCCCGCCGCTTGGGGTTCGGGCGAGAGGCGCACGGCAAAGGTAAAGGCATCCTCGATGTCGGCATCGGCATCGACGGTGATGAGCACGCGCGGTATCTTTGAGCCCGCAAAGACGGACTGCACGGCGCGCGCGTAGTTTCCGTGTTCCGATATCACGATGAGCGCATCGTGCGCGCCGAGCGTTGCGAGCTGGGTGATGTCTCCCGTGGAGTCCGTCACGATGTCGACCATCTTGTGCAGGTAGAGCATCGACTGCTGAAACTGCCGCACGGCCCCGCTCGAGAAATCCGAGGTGAGGATTACCACGCGGCGGGCATCGTGGATAAAGGCCGCAAGGCTGTCGAGCGTCTCCTCGGGCACGGCATCGTTGATGGTGCGGTCCATGTGGGCGAGCGCGCCTATGAGGTACTCGCGGTAGTTCTCGTGGTCGGTATACCGCGAGAAGAGGCGCCGGTGGCGCGACCATTCCCAGGCATAGGACTTGAGGTCCGAGAAATTGTCGAGGCCGATGGACTGGCAGAAGCGCCTGATACCCGATCGGGAGGTAAAGCATTCCTCTGCCACGTCGTAGACGTTGAGCTGTGCCAAGCGGTCAAAATTCTCCAGAAAATAGCGCGCGAGCACGCTGTCCTGCGAGTCGTGGGGGCTCTGGTTGACAACGGCCAGAAGGGAGTTCATCAGGCTGAAGTGCCTGATGGTGCTCACAGTGTCTTTTGGTGCGCGAACGAGGTCGCTCGGGTCTTGGTCCATGCCGCCTCCTGCGTTGATTGCTCAACTCATTATAGAGGGCAGAGGCGCATCGTTTTTTTGGTCGCGGGATCTTGTCCCGTCTTTGCTGCGGCCGCTCGGATCGCTGCGCTGCGCGACGGTTGCTGCCGCATCTGTCCCTCCAGAGCGCACGATCCAGCCGTTCGCGACCCCGAAGCTGCCGTCTACCGATACGTCCCATATCTTTCGTAGGGTAACCCATCGGTAACTTTTTGCAGGAATGTGCGCGAAAGGCTTCCAAAAAAGTTAACCACGTGTTAGTTTACTAAAGCGAACATAGACGTGGTTAACTTTTGCTGCGTCGATGTTGAGGACGAACTGACGTTAGGAGCTCACTCATGTCTTGCGGACCGCAGATGCCGGCAATGCCGCTTTCGATGGTAAAAGCAGGCGAAACCGTACATGTGGCTCGGGTAAAGGGCAATGAGGACATGAAGCACCACCTCAAGGACCTCGGCTTTGTCGAGGGAAGCGAAATCCACGTGGTGAGTTCGAGTGGCGCCAATATCATCGTCACGGTGCTGGGCGCTCGCTTTGGCATCGATTCCAAGGTTGCCATGCACATCATGACCGTCGGTTAGTCCGCAGCATTCTGTAAAAACTGAAAGGGGGACAAGTAAATGAAGACGTTGGGTGACGTTAAGGTGGGCGAGAGCTCTACCATCGTCAAGCTTCACGGTGAGGGCGCGCTGCGCCGCCACCTTATGGACCTGGGGCTCATCAAGGGCACTTCGTTCAAGGTCGTAAAGGTTGCACCGCTCGGTGATCCGGTCGAGATCAACGTGCGCGGCTACGAGCTTTCCATCCGCAAGGAGGAGGCGGCCGTCGTCGAGGTCCAGTAAGGACTCGCGGTGCATATTTCTGCAGATAAAGTTAGGTTTTTCTAACTTAATGCAGCAACTTTGAAGCACATTATCCAGCTCGCGCGGAGAAAGCAGCGCGGGCACACAAGGAAGAAGGATTGAATGGCGGATTCTCAGATCCATGTCGCGCTTGCGGGTAACCCCAACTGCGGCAAGACCACGCTTTTCAACCTGATCACCGGCGCCAACGGCTACGTTGGCAACTGGCCCGGCGTCACGGTTGAGAAAAAGGAAGCCAAGCTCCTAAGCGACAAGAGCGTCACGATTACGGACCTCCCCGGCATCTACTCGCTTTCCCCCTACAGCCCCGAGGAGCAGTGCTCGCGCGATTACCTCATGAGCGGCGAGCCCGATGTCGTCGTCCAGGTGGTCGACGCCACCAACTTGGAGCGCAACCTGTACCTGGCGCTTCAGGTTATCGAGACCGGCCTGCCCGTGGTCGTTGCCCTCAACATGGCCGACCTGGTCGAGAAGAACGGCGATAAGATCGACACGGACAAGCTGTCCAAGAAGCTCGGTTGCCCGGTCATGATGATCTCGGCTCTTAAGAACAAGGGCATCAAGGAGCTGTTCGAGCAGGTCAAGAAGTCCGCTGCTTCCAAGGGCCAGGTGCCGGAGCACAAGTTCGACTCTTCCATCGAGGACGTTCTGGACCACATCGAGAACAACCTGCCGGCGAGCGTTCCCGCCAACAAGCGTCGCTACTACGCCGTTAAGCTGTTCGAGCGCGACGCGGACGCCTGCAAGCTCATCAACCTCACTAAGGAGAAGGCCGCTCGCGTCGAGCAGCTGGTCGCCCAGTGCGAGCAGGATTGCGACGACGACGCCGAGTCCATCATTACCGGCGAGCGCTACGGCGTGATTGCCCACATCATCGATGAGTGCCTCACCAAGGCTCCGGCCAAGATGAGCACCTCCGAGAAGATCGACCGTGTGGTTACCAACCGTATCCTGGGCCTGCCGATCTTTGTGGTCATCATGTTCTGCGTGTACTACATCGCCGTTTCCACCCTGGGCGGCACGGTGACCGACTTCACCAACGACCAGCTCTTCGGTACCGACGGTTGGTACGTGCTCGGTCAGGGCCGCGACGCCTACGACGCAGCCGTCGAGGCTGCGGGCGACAATGCCGACTCGGTCGACCCGGCACAGTACGGTCCCTATGTCCCGGGTATCACCACCATGGTGCACGATGCCCTTGTGGCGGGCGGTACCGAGGACGGTGGCCTTGTTGATTCGCTGGTCTGCGACGGTATCGTCGGCGGCTTGGGCGCCATCTTCGGCTTTGTGCCGCAGATGTTCCTGCTCTTTGTGATGCTGTCTTTCTTGGAGGACTGCGGCTACATGGCCCGCGTCGCCTTCATCATGGACCGCGTGTTCCGCCGCTTTGGCCTGTCCGGTAAGTCCTTTATTCCCATGCTCGTGTCCTCGGGCTGCGGCGTCCCCGGCGTCATGGCCACCAAGACCATCGAGAACGAGAAGGACCGCCGCATGACGGTCATGACGACCACGTTCATTCCCTGTGGCGCCAAGCTGCCGATCATCGCCCTGCTCATGGGTTCCATCATCGGCGACTCTTCCACCACCGCCGCATGGATCAGCCCGCTGTTCTACTTCTTGGGCGTCTTTGCCGTCATCGCCTCGGGCCTCATGCTCAAGAAGACCAAGCTCTTCGCCGGTCGCCCGACGCCGTTCGTTATGGAGCTTCCCGCCTATCACTTCCCGGCAATCCGCTCTTGGGCGCTGCATGTATGGGAGCGCTGCTGGGCCTTTATCAAGAAGGCTGGTACGGTCATCTTTGCGTCCACCGTCGTTGTTTGGTTCCTCTCCAACTTTGGTAGCTACAACGGTTCCTTTGGCTTCCTGCCCGCGATGGACGGCATCCCCGAGGAGTTCATGGACTACTCCGTGCTTGCCATGCTCGGTAACCTGGTCGCTTGGATCTTCGCCCCGCTCGGCTTTAGCACCTGGCAGGCCACCGCGCTGACTGTCTCTGGCCTTGTCGCTAAGGAGAACGTCGTCGCCACCGCCGGCTCGCTGCTGTCCGTCGCCGACGCCGCCGAGACCGACCCGAGCCTGTGGACCGCGTTTGCCGGCATGTTCCCGACCATGGGTGCTTGCGTCGCCTTTGGCGCTTTCAACCTGCTATGTGCCCCGTGCTTTGCCGCCATGGGTACTATCCGCAACCAGATGGACTCCGGCAAGTGGACCGCGATTGCCATCGGCTACGAGTGCGCCTTTGCCTGGGTCATCGGCCTGTTCATCAACCAGTTCTACAATCTGCTTGTCCTTGGCCAGTTTGGTATTTGGACGGTTGTAGCCATCGTTCTGCTGGTTGCGATGCTCTTCCAGATTTTCCGTCCCATGCCTAAGCACGCTTGGACCGACGAGGACGAGACCAACACCGCTTCCGCTGCAGTTTCCGCTTAAGTCTGAATAAGGATTAGCCCCTTTCCATGAGCCCGGGTGTCCCAGCGACACTCGGGCTTTTTGGTGAGGGAGATGTGGCGTTTCCGCAGATAAAACCGACCAAAATAAACCTGTCCCTTTTTGGCAGGTGGAGAATGGGGTAAAGTAAGTGGAGGTTAACTAGAGGAGGCTTGCTATGGCACCTATCGATATTGTTGTACTGGCTGTTATCGGCATTGCGTTTGTCGCCGTGTGCGTGCGCATCTACCGCAAGGGCACCTGCGCCGACTGCGCTCAGGGCGGCGTTTGCACGGGACATTGTTCCAACAAAAAAACCTGCGCCGCGCTTAAGGGCGTGGACAAAATTGCCGAAGACTTGGGCCGCGGCATCAAATAAAAGGTCCAGGCACCCAAGCGCCTCGCGAGCATCCGTTCGCGGGGCGCTTTGCACATTTGGGGGAGAGCGCGGCGAGTTGAAGAGTCATTTTGGGGTATCGTTACCTGTACTGTTAATTGGCAACTTATCTATAACGGAGTAACCCCATGAGCGCTCGCGTAACCATGAAGGACATAGCCGCCGAGCTTGGCGTTTCCATCAATACCGTGCACAAGGCCCTGACGGGTAAGGCCGGCGTGAGCGAATCCGTGCGCTCCAAGGTGAATGCCAAGGCCGAGGCCATGGGTTACCATCGCAATACGAGTGCCTCGAGCCTGCGACGCAAGGATATCAACCTGGTGTTTTGCCTGCCCCGCGCATCGCGCGAGGGGGCGTACTTTTTCCGTTACCTGTGGGAAGGCTGCAACCGCTTTGAGCAGGAGGTCATCGACCAGGGCATTACGGTTGAGCGCGTAGAATTTGGCGTGGGTGGCTACGCCGATGCGCTCGAGCAAATCGACGAGCGCCTGCAGATAGGGGAGAAGATTGATGGCCTGCTTGCCTATGTTCCGGGCGATGATCGCGCGACCGAACTCTTGAGGCAGATTGCCGAGGCAGGCGTGACAATCGAGCTCGTCGACGGCGACCGACCGCACCTCGATCGCCTGGGTGCCAGTCTGGCGGACTATTCCGCGGCGGGTAGTCTTATGGCAGAGCAGGCGGCTAACCTGGTCCACGCTTCTGGGGCTGACGCCCGCGTGCTCCTGTTGGCGGGCGACCCCTATACCGATTCACACTATCTGACCGCCCGCGCCTTTCATAATTACCTGCGTGAGCATGATATTCCATGGCAGGTTGAGGACCTTGCCGGCGCCCATGCGCAAGTCAAACAGCTCGAGCTCGAGCTTGAACAGCGCTTGAGTGCGCCGGATGCCCCCGAGCTCATCTGTAGCGTTTTTGCCGTTGGTTCCGAAGTGGTCGCCGACGCGCTCGTTTCAAGCGGCAAGGCCGGCCAGGTCATGGTGATCGGCAACGACCTGTTCCCCGAGAGCGCCTTGGCCTTGCGCCGTGGCATCTTTACTAATATTGTCTATAAGGACCCGGTGAGCTTGGCCTACCGTGGCGCCAAGACTTTGGGCGAGTATTTGCTGTGGGGTAAAACTCCGGCGGAGCCCGTGCAGAAGGGTGCTGTGGAGATGGTGTTTGCCAGCAACGTCGACCGCTACTGCGAGCTTGCGGGAATTTAGCCGTTTAGTCAGGTACCCCCTCTTGCGACGTGCATTTTTTGGAGTATTCAGCAATGGCGTGTCCCGAAAGAGGCTAGGACGACTGTTTTAAGTGCCCCCGATGGCGTAATTCGCCATCGGGGGCACTTATTTATGCCGATTGGGCGCAATATGAGCATCAGATAGGGCTTCGAAGACGGCGCGCGGTGCGCTCCGATGCTGAATACTCCCAAAAATGCACGGCGGAACATGACCCACCTGGCCAAAGCGCTCAAGTTCGGTATTCGGGGACGCCTGCCAATTCGCAATACATACAAGTCACGGCTCCAGTAACCGTTGAACGGGCAAAATCGACCGTTCACCCCATGGTGGTTAGGTGAACGTTCACCTTTTAAGTCGCAATGAATTAGTATAGTGAACGTTCACCTAGAGGATAACGAGCGCATCGTGCGCCCGCTCCGCCAACAAAGGGGTTGTTTGATGAAAAACTTCATGGACGATCAGGATTTCCTGCTGAGCACCAAAACCGGTGAGGAGCTGTTCCACAACTTTGCCGAGGGCATGCCCATCGTTGACTACCACTGCCACATTTCTCCCAAGGAGATCTGGGACGACAAGCGTTTTGAGAACATCACCGAGGTTTGGCTGGGCGGCGACCACTACAAGTGGCGTCTGATGCGTGCCAACGGCGTTGACGAGCGCTTCATTACCGGCGATGCTCCTGCTCGCGAGAAGTTCCAGAAGTGGGCCGAGACCCTGGGCCGCTGCGTGGGCAACCCCGTCTTTGAGTGGAGCCACCTGGAGCTTAAGCGTTACTTTGGCTACGAGGGCGTCCTGAACGGCAAAACCGCTCAGGAGGTCTGGGACCTTGCCAACGCCAAGCTCGCTGAGGCCAGCTTTACCTGCCGCAACCTGATCAAGCAGTCCAACGTCCGCATGATCTGCACTACCGACGACCCCGCCGACAGCTTTGAGTGGCACAAGAAGATTGCCGCCGACGACAGCTTTGACGTTCAGGTCGTTCCCGCCATGCGCCCCGATGCCGCCCTGCGCATCGAGCGTGGCCAGGAGTTCGCCGACTACTGCAAGCACCTCTCCGAGGTTGCCGGCATTGAGATCAGCGACTTCGAGGGCATGAAGGCCGCCATCTCCAAGCGCTACGACGTTGCCCACGAGCTGGGCTGCCGCGCTTCCGACCACGCGCTCGACTACGTTATGTACGTTCCGGCTACCGCCGACGAGATCGAGACTATCTTTGCCAAGGGCCTTGCCGCCGAGCCGCTTGCCGAGGACGAGGTCCTCAAGTATAAGACGGCCTTTATGCAGTTCGTCGCCGGCGAGTATGTCCGCCTTGGTTGGGCCATGCAGCTGCACTTTGGCTGCAAGCGTGACAACAACCGCGCTATGTTCGCCAAGCTCGGTCCCGACACCGGCTACGACTGCATCTCCAACTACACGCCGTCCGACCAGCTGGCCGATTTCCTCAACTCCATCCAGGAGTCCACGGGTCTGCCCAAGACCATCCTGTACAGCCTGAACCCCATCGACAACACCATGATCGATACCGTGATGGGCTGCTTCCAGGAGGCTCCGACCGCCGGCAAGATCCAGAACGGCTCTGCCTGGTGGTTCAACGACAACGAGGTTGGTATGCGCGAGCAGCTCACGGCTCTGGCTAACGAGGGCGTGCTGGGCAACTTTGTGGGCATGCTTACCGATTCCCGCTCCTTCCTGTCCTACCCGCGTCACGAGTACTTCCGTCGCGTGCTGTGCGGCGTGATCGGCGAGTGGGTCGAGCAGGGCAAGTATCCGGCCGACATGGAGCTGCTGGGAGCCATCGTGCGCGACATCAGCTACAACAACGCGGTCCGCTACTTTGGCTTTGACCTGGATACCGTCGAGGCCTAAACCCGCATCGAACCACACCGAACTCGGGAGCGCCGTTGCCACACGCGGCGCCCCCGTTTTGCCTGCACGCTAACAGCAATCTAAGGAGAGACATCGATGGAGAACATCAGCTACGAGACGCTCGAGAAGATTGGCTACAAGGGCTACCTGCTGCCCAAGGACGCGCCCGAGAAGGTTCTGCAGTTTGGCGAGGGCAATTTCCTGCGCGCCTTCGTCGACCGCTTCTTTGACATGGGCAACGAGGCAACCGGCTGGAACGGCAAGGTTGTCATGGTCCAGCCCATCAGCGGCGCCTTTGGCTTTGCCGACGGCATTAACGCCCAGGATGACCTGTACACCGTGCTGGTGCGCGGCAAGGAGAACGGCAACACGGTCGACGAGTCCCGCGTGATCAGCGCCTGCAGCCGCTGCCTCAATCCGTATCGCGAGGACGACTACCGCGCCATGATGGAGGTCGCCGTCTCCGACGATTTGGAGATTATCGTCTCCAACACCACCGAGGCCGGTATCGCCTACGATCCGTCCTGCAAGGCCGACGACATGCCGCCCGCGAGCTTCCCCGCTAAGCTTGCCCAGGTGCTCCACACCCGCTGGGCCGCCGGCAAGCCGGGCGTCATTGTGCTCGCCTGCGAGCTCATCGATCACAACGGCGAGGAGCTGCTGCGCATCATGAACCAGTACGTGAGCGATTGGGGCTGGGAGGACGAGTTCTCGCAGTGGATGGCCAACGACTGCACCGTCTGCACCACGCTCGTCGACACTATCGTCCCCGGCCGCATCCGCGACCCCAAGGAGGCCGCTGCCGTGGCCGAGCGCCTGGGCTACGGGGATCCTTTCCTGGCCGTGCGCGAGCCCTTCCAGATGTGGGGCATCCAGGGCGACGAGTCGCTCAAGGAGCGTCTGCCCTTCGTGAAGGCCGGCCTGCCGGGCGTCTTTGTGACCCCCGATGTCACCCCGTACAAGAAGCGTAAGGTCCGCATCCTCAACGGCGCCCATACCGCCTTTGTTCCGGGCTCCTGGGTTGCCGGCTTTGACATCGTGCGCGATTGCATGCACGACGAGACCGTTCGTGGCTTCATGAACACCATGCTCTACGACGAGGTCATCCCGACGCTTGCCGCCGACCTGGACGTCGAGGACTGCAAGGCCTTTGCCGCCGCCGTCGAGAACCGCTTCGACAACCCGTTTATCGACCACGCGCTGCTCTCCATTTGCCTCAACTCCACGGCCAAGTGGCGCGCTCGCGACCTGCCCACGCTCAAGGACTATGTTGCCGAGACCGGCAGCCTGCCCAAGTGCCTGGCCACGAGCCTCGCTACGCTCATCGCCTTCTATACGCAGGAACTTATTGCTCGCGAGGGCGATGGCCTGCACCTGCGCCGCGCCGACGGCACCGAGTACACCGCTCAGGACGATGCCTTCGTGCTCGATTTCTACGCCGCCCACGCCGGTGCAGACGATGCCGAGCTGGTGCACGACGTGCTCAGCAACGAGCAGATGTGGGGCGAGGACCTTACGCAGATCGCCGGTCTTGAGGAGTTTGTCGTCAACGCGCTTGCCGTCGTGCGCGCCGAGGGCGCCAAGCAGGCATTTGCTAACGCCCAGGCCTAAATCCTTCTGTGCGCCCGCCGAGCAACTGGCGGGCGCCCGCTGACTTCTGCTCAACCTGTAGGGTTAGGACTCTTTGTAATGAATACTATCCAGATCAATCCGGCCGACAACGTGATCGTTGCGCTGTCGCCGCTTGCCAAGGGCACCGCCGTCGCGGTTCCCGGGGTGGGCGAGGTCGTGGCCGCGGAGGATATTCCGCAGGGCCACAAGATGGCCGTGCGCGCCATTGCGGCGGGGGAGGACGTCGTCAAGTACGGTCTTCCTATCGGCCACGTGACGGGCGACATCCAGCCCGGCCAGTGGCTTCATACACATAACGTCAAGACCAACCTTTCGGGCGAGGTCGAGTACGCTTACAACCCGACGCATCCGGTCGTTGAGCCGGTTGAGCCCGAGACCTTTATGGGCTTCCGCCGCGCTGACGGCCGCGCCGCCACGCGCAACGAGCTGTGGATCATCCCCACGGTCGGCTGCGTCAACGAGGTCGCGCGTGCCATGTGCGAGCAGGCCCAGGATCTGGTCGAGGGTTCGCTGGAGGGCGTTTACTACTTCCCGCATCCCTTTGGCTGCTCCCAGACCGGCGCCGACCACGCCCAGACACGCCGTCTGCTGGTGGCGCTCTCGCGTCACGCAAACGCTGCGGGTGTGCTGTTCCTGTCCCTCGGTTGCGAAAACTGCACGCACCAGCAGGTACTCGACGAGCTCGGTGACTTCGATCACGAGCGCGTTCGATTCCTCGCCTGCCAGGATGTAGCCGACGAGCAGGTCGAGGGTCACAAGATCCTGTCCGAGCTTGCCGACCTGGCCAAGCAGGCCAAGCGTGAGCCCATTCCTGCCTCCGAGCTGGTCATTGGCCTTAAGTGCGGCGGCTCTGACGGTCTTTCGGGCATTACCGCCAACCCCACGATCGGTCGCGTGAGCGATATGATTGTCGCCCGCGGCGGCACGTCGGTGCTCACCGAGGTTCCCGAGATGTTTGGCGCGGAGAGCATTCTGCTCGATCGCTGTGAGAGCCAGGACGTCTTTAACGCAGCTGCCGACATGCTCAACGGCTTTAAGGACTACTTTATCAGCCACGGCGAGGTCGTCTATGAGAACCCGAGCCCCGGCAACAAGGACGGCGGCATTACCACGCTCGAGGACAAGAGCTGCGGCTGCGTGCAAAAGGGCGGATCTGCCCCCATCGTCGACGTGCTGCCGTATGCCGGTCAGGCTACCAAGCATGGCCTGAACATGCTGTGCGGTCCGGGCAACGACATGGTATCCACTACGGCCCTGACGGCTGCCGGCTGCCACGTGATTCTGTTCTCGACCGGCCGCGGCACGCCGTTTGGCGCACCGGCGCCTACCCTTAAGGTGTTCACCAACCAGCGTCTGTGCGACCACAAGGCCAACTGGATGGACTTTAACGCCGGCATGGTCGCCACGGGCGAGCGTACGCTCGACGAGGCTGCCCACGACCTGTACCAGCTGGTGCTAGAGACGGCGAGCGGCAAGCTTACGAGTGCCGAGCGTCGCGGCTGCCACGAGATCAGCATTTGGAAGGATGGCGTCTGCCTGTAGCGGTAAATGGGTTCGCATAGGGCACTATTGACCATGGCCCCGTCGGGAGTGTTCCCGGCGGGGCCATGTTTGTTCTGTCTGTTCGGGCGTGTCTTTCTGAGGGTACGGGAGCGGCGAAAACAATAAACGTTCACCTAATCGACCTCAAATTTAAACCCACTCAATACCCATGTAATCGTGATATTTTCAAGTCATATGTCCGTTTAACGGCAAAAAACGACCGTTCAAGGATAATATACAAGTGAACGTTCACCTTTCATAAGCAATCGCGCATAATCTAGCTAAACGTTCACCCTGAACGGCATGCAGACAGACGTCGGTATGGACTCTAATGTCTTGTTCCAAGACAATCGAGAAAAGAGAGGGAGCTCGATGACTAACAAGATCGGTAAAAAGCGCAAGATCACATTCTGGACGCGCTTGGGCTTTGGTATGGGCGGCATGCTCAACTCCGGTGCCCTGAGCTTTACGCACAGCTACATGGTGCTGTTCCTGTCCACGGAGTGCGGTCTGTCCGCAGGCGAGGCTGCGCTGATCAGCTCGTTCGCCATCTACCTCAACGCCATTCTGTGCCCGCTCATGGGCTTTGTGGCCGATAACTTCTATGCCACCAAGATTGGCCGCATCTTTGGCCGCCGCCGTTTCTGGATTTTGCTGGCTATCCCGATGATGGTCGCCGAGCCGCTCATCTTCGTCGCCACGCCGTTCGGTTTTCCGTACTACTTTGCGCTGTACCTGATCTACAACGTCGCGTACACGTTCTGCACCGCCAACCTGTCGCCGCTTACCATCGAGATGACCGACGACTTCAAGGAGCGTACGTACCTCACCGGCTACAAGCACCTCTTTGGTAACGCCGCTGGTTTCCTTATGGCAGCGCTCGTCGGCTTTGGCTTTGGCACCTTCGGCGAGACCAACCCGTTCAGCTACTTCATCATCGCTACGATCAACGCTTCGGTCATGGCAATCTCCCTGCTCTGCGTGTACCTGTCCACGTGGGAGCACACCCCCGAGGAGGTCGCTCAGGAGAAGATCGAGAGCGTCGGCGAGGGTATCAAGAAGTTTTTCATCGACGTTATCTCCACCTTCCGCAACAAGTCCTTCCGCAAGGTCCTGTATGCGCAGGTCTCCACGAAGCTCGCTGCTGCCTGCTGGTCTGCCTGCCTGTCCTTCTTCATCGTCTACTGCCTGCAGATTCCTAAGTCCTACGAGTCTGTGATGGAGATGCCCGGCAAGGTCGTCGCTATCGTCTGCACCGCCATCTGGGTCGCCCTCATGGCCAAGAAGGGCTTCCACAAGTCTTGGTACCTGGCCAACGTCGGTTGCGCCGCGTGCATTATCGCCTACAACTACTTCGCCTTTGGTCAGATCAACGGCACCTCTACGGTCGCCATCGCCATGATCGCCTACCCCATCATCTTCGCCATCTGGAAGTTCTTCTACGTTGGCTTCCAGTATCTGCCCGACGTTCTGCTCAACTACATCCCCGATGTCGACGAGCTCATCACCCTGCGTCGTCGCGAGGGCATCTACAGCTCCGCTCAGCAGCTCTGCCAGCAGATTGCCCAGGCTGTTGCCGTCAACGCATGGGCTATCGTCCTTGCTGCCTCCGGCTTCATTCAGACCGCCGGCAACAGCGATGCCGTGACGCAGCCCGCCACCGTGCCTCTGTACATCTGCGGCTACATGCTCATTGGCTGCGCCGGCTTCTTCCTGCTTGCGGCCGTCCTTGCCCGCGGCATCAAGATTGACAAGGAGCAGTGCGACATCCTTTGCGACGAGATCCACCGTGTCAAGGAGGGTGGCAAGATGGCCGACGTCAAGCCCGAGGTCAAGGCGCTTTGCGAGGAGCTCTCCGGCTTTAAGTACGAGGACTGCTTCGCCCACAACAATGTTGGCTTCCAGGACGGCAGCGTAATTCCCGCCGAGTAGGGCAGGCGCATCGTCCAAACCACAGGGCCGTGCCACCGGAGATCCACCGGCGGGTACGGCCCTTTTTTAAAAACGAGTAGTATGAACTTCTGATTACATTTGAGGGAGAGACCCATGGAGACGAACGTTATCTGGCGCAATGCCCGCGCGGCCGTTATCGAGCTCGACGATGGCGGCTACTTTACCTGTGCCGATACGTGGGAGATCTTTGTCAACGATGAGCCCGCCGGTACCACGAATACGGTCGAGACCTATGTCGATGGCCTGACCCCCGGCAAGCGCAACCTGATCCGCTTTGTCTGCGGCGAGCACGAGTTGAGCGTAGGCGTCACCACGCCGGCGGAGCCCTTTACCATCAACGTTCGCGACTGCGGAGCCAAGGGCGATGCCGAGCACGATGACACCACTAATATCCAGGCTGCCATCATGGCCTGCCCCAAGGGCGGGCGCGTGCTGATTCCCGCCGGCAACTACCGCATCAAGTCCCTCTTCCTTAAGAGCAATATCAACATCGAGCTTGCCGAGGGCGCGGTGCTGCTGGCCCGTCACGACCGCGCGGCGCTTGCCTACATTCCGGGCACGGTCACAGGCGACGAGGGCGCCGGGTATGCCGGCACCGACATGCTGCCCCTGGGCCGCTGGGAAGGCGAGAGCTTTTCGACCTACTGTTCGACCTTTACGGGCCTGAGCGTGCACGACGTGTGCATCTATGGCCGCGGCGCCATCGACGGCCAGACCGATTTTGCCGAGGACAACTGGTGGAACAAGGACTTTAAGAACATCTTCCGTCCCGAGGAGGGCCGCGAGGTCGCCCGCCCGCGCATGATTTTCCTGTCCGAGTGCGAAAACGTGAGCCTTGCCGGCTTTACCGTGCGCAACAGCCCGGCGTGGAATATCCATTCCATTCTGTGCGAGCACGTCGATGCCCTGTGCCTGTCCATCGAGGGTCCCAAGAACTCCCACAACACCGACGGTTTCGATCCCGAGAGCTGCGGTTTTGTCCGCATCCTTGGCTGTCAGTTCTCGGTGGGCGACGACTGCATCGCCATCAAGAGCGGCAAACTGGGCATCGAGTCCGAGCTTCGTCCCGCCACGCACGACGTGCTGATCTCGCACTGCTACATGCACGACGGCCACGGCGCCGTGGTACTGGGATCCGAGGCCGCCGGCGGCATCAAGGACCTCACCGTGAGCAAGTGCCTCTTTGAGCGCACCGACCGCGGCCTGCGCGTCAAGACACGCCGCGGACGCGGCAAGGACGCCGTCAACGAGGGCATCACCTTCGAGCACATTCGCATGGATAAGGTGCTCACGCCCTTCGTGGTCAATTCGTTCTACTTCTGCGACAAGGACGGCAAGACCGACTACGTGCAGTCTCGCGAGGCGCTGCCCGTCGACGACCGTACGCCCGGCTTTGGCGCCACGACGTTTTGCGATATCGAGGCCACCAACTGCCATGCGGCCGCGGCCTATATCACGGGCCTTCCCGAGAGCAAGGTGACGCGCCTGACGTTCCAGGATGTCCATGTGACCTTTGCCGCCGATGCCGAGCCCTTTGTGCCGGCCATGGCCTGCGGCGTGGAGCCCATGGTGCGCCAGGGCATCATCGCGCAGAACGTGAAAGTCCTCGACCTGCAGAACGTGCGCATCGAGGGTCAGGATGGCGACGAGCTGCAGCTGCAAAACGTCGACAAGGTTATCCGCGCGTAGGGTGGTGCTCCTGCACAAGTGAATACGGCATGTTGAGCGTGCGACGGTCGGGTCTGCCCGGCTGTCGCACGCAATCTATAGGTGCCGGTATTGCATGGTGGGTGTTCTGTGACAGAAAGCGTAATGACAGATGAGTGGTAAAGAACAGCTCTTTGAGGTATCGCTCGAACGCGAAGGCGCGTATCGCAGCATTTCGGCGGCGCTTGAGGCGGCGGAGCGGTGCGTGCCCGATACGACCGTGCCGGTACGCGTGCTGGTGGCGCCGGGCGAGTACCGCGAGCAGGTCGAAATTCGTCGTCCGCATGTGACGCTCGAGGGCGAGAGGGCCGACAGCGTGCGTATCGTGGGCGGCCTGAGCGCCAAGATGCCTTCGGGGGATGGGTCGGGCATCGACGGAATGCTCGGCACCTTTAGGACTTATACGGTTCTGATCGATGCCGATGATGTGCGGCTCGAGAATCTTACGATCGTCAACAACGCCGGTGATGGGCGCGAGGTCGGCCAGGCGATTGCCCTGTATGCCGATGGTGACCGCCTGGTTGTCGATGCCTGCTGCATTAAGGGACACCAGGACACGCTCTTTTTGGGGCCGCTGCCGCCGCGCGAGGCCAAGCCGGGCGGCTTTATAGGCCCCAAGCAGTTTGCCCCGCGCCGGGTGGGGCGGCAGTATTTTCGACGTTGCCGGATCGAGGGCGATGTCGACTTTATCTTTGGCGGCGCGCGTGCCTACTTTGAGGGGTGTGAGATTCGCTCGCTCAACCGCGATATGGATGTCAACGGGTATGTAACGGCAGCCTCCACGCCTCAGGGCGAACCGTACGGATTTGTGTTCCATGGCTGTTCGTTTACAGCCGATGAGGGCATTGCCCCCGGATCGGTCTATCTGGGTCGTCCATGGCGCGAGTGGGCCCAGACCGTTTTGCTCGAATGCTGGCTGGGCCCCCATATTTCACTCGAGGGCTGGTGGGATTGGAATAAGCCAGCGGCACATGACGGCACCCTGTATGCCGGCGGTACCCTGTTTGGCCCGGCGAGTGATACTGCCGCTTGGGTGCCGTGGGCGCATTGCCTGACCGGTCAGGATTCCGAACGCTATGCGCGTGACCGAGTGCTTGCCGGCACGGATGGTTGGGATCCCGAGGGCGGCGACGGTGATGCGGTAGAGACGGCCGGGCTATCTGCCAATGGCCGCACCGTGCACATCGAGACGTACTACGAGGACGAACCTGCGCTGCGCGCCCGACTGAAGCGCGAGGGGCGCTCGGCCGCATTTACGGGCAAGACTCCCACAGACTTTGAGGCATGGAAGGCTGCGACCAGGACTCGTCTGTACGATATTTTGGGTCTTTCGCTTATGGACCGCGCCCCGATTGAGATTCGTGAGCTCAATCGCGTGCGGGTTGCCGGCAGCATCGTGCGTACTCATGCGGTGCTGCAGGTTGAGCACGATGTGTGGATGCCGTTTTACCTGTTGGAGCCGTCCCGCCCCAAGCTTGACGAGCGGGGACTCAAGCGCTGCTATATCTGCCCGCATGGTCACCAGGGGGCGGGTGCTGCAAGCATAGCCGGCGTTGCGGGCGTGCCGGCGGTCGACGATGCCGTGCGTAAGTTCAATTACGACTACGGTCTGCGTTTGGCGCGCATGGGTTACGTGACCGTCTGCCCCGATGCGCGTGGTTGGGGATACCGTCGTGACTGGAAGGGTCAGGGCGACGACGAGAACAGCTACCTGCGCGGTACGTGTCTGAATCAAGCACGTATGGCCGAGCCGCTGGGTCTTACGGTCGCGGGCCTCAACGTCTGGGACAACATGCGCTTGATTGATTACTTGGAGACACGCGGTGACATTGCCATGGACGACCTGGGCTGCTTTGGCTTCTCGGGCGGTGGGTACATGACGCTCTATCTGGCCGCGCTCGACCCGCGCGTGCGCAAGGCGTTTGTCTCGGGCTATCTATATGGCGTTGATGACTCGCTGTTGCATCTCAACGGCAATTGCAGCTGTAATTACACGCCTGGACTTTGGCGTCTGCTCGATATGGGCGACATTGCATCGCTTGTCGCGCCACGGCCGTTGTTGGTCCAAAGTTGCGAAGAGGATCATCTGAATGGGGTACGCGGGCTCAAAAATGTTGACGAGCAACTCAAAATCGTGCGCGATGCCTACGAGTTGCTGGGCCGCAGTGGAGGTCTTCGGCACGAGGTGTGTCCGGGTGGACACCATCTTGGCGTGGCGCATCTTGCCGAGGATATCGAATGGCTCGATTCGCAAGTTGCGGAATACGCCCACGCATAGTCCCTCGGTATGTTGTGAATGAACGGTATGTACCTGTATGACCGCCGGTGTGCGGGTGAGGAGAAGAATATGGAAACGAAAAACTTGAGCGAATCGATCGTCTGCTGCTTTGGCGATTCGACCACCTGGGGCGATAACGGATGCGGCGGGGGAGGCAACGACATCTCTTGGACCTCGCACCTGGGTGCGCTGCTGGGCGGCGCTACGATCGAGAACTTTGGTATTAAGGGTTCGCGTATTGCCGTCAAGGCCGACCGTAGCGATTCGTTTGTTGAGCGCTTGGACGGCATCGATCACACGGCAGATATCTGCATCGTCTTTGGCGGCGTTAACGACTTTAGCCGTAACGTGCCGCTGGGAGAGCTGGGCAGCGCGGACGTGCACGAGTTCTACGGTGCGCTCGACTACCTGATCCGCACCATCACGGCGCGCTCGCCTCAGGCAAAGCTGGTGTTTATGACGCCGTGCAAGACGAGCGGCAAACACGAGAAGGATATTCCGGCAAGCAACGAGGCCAACCATCTGGGCCTGACGCAAGACGCTTATGTGCAGGCGATGCTGGAGGTCTGCGATCGCTACTCGGTGCCGGTGATCGACCTGTATGCGCAAAGCGGCATCAGCCCGTTTTTGCCGGAGCACCGCGAGCTCTACATGCCGGACGGTCTGCATTACAGCCCTGCCGGCTATGAGCGCCTGGCGTATCGCATCGCCGCGGGCCTCACCGCCGTTTGCCGTTAAAAGTCTGCCGTTCACGGGGATTATAGGGTTAACGTTCACCCTATAATCCCCGTTCGCGTTACACTAGGTTAACGTTCACCCATCAATAACGTCAGAGGGGACAGCAATGGGTTGCAATCAGATTCTGGACCGTTATATCGAGCAGTTGATCGAGACCTCTACGCCTCAGGCGCCGGCCTGGAACATCGAAAAGCTTCGCGCCGGCAAGGAGAACACCTGGAATTACATTGACGGCTGCATGATCAAGGCGCTCATCGAGCTGTACGAGATCACCGGCGAGCAGCGTTATCTGACCTTCGCTGACGACTATATCGACTTCTTTGTCCAGGATGACGGCACCATCAAGCATTACGATCCCCAGGAGTACAACCTCGACAACGTCAACGCGGGCAAAACCCTCTACAAACTCTATGACCTGGTGGGCAAGCCCAAGTACCGTGCCGCCATGGACACGATCTATCGCCAGCTCGAGACCCAGCCGCGTACCAAAGAGGGTGTGTTTTGGCACAAGGCCGTCTATCCCAACCAGATCTGGCTCGACGGCATGTACATGGCCCAGCCGTTCTACATGCAGTACGAGCTGAGCTTCCACAACCGCCGTGCCTGCTCGGATAGCTTCCATATGTTCCAGGTCGTGCATGACCTGATGCGCAACCCCCTCAACGGTCTGTACTATCACGCTTACGACGCGAGCCGCAAGCAGTTCTGGTGCGACCCCGTCACCGGCCTTTCGGCCAACTTCTGGCTGCGCGCCGAGGGCTGGTTTGCCATGGCGCTCATCGATACCTGGGAGCTCATGCCGCCTTCGATGTCGGCCGAGAAGGACGAGATTCGCAAGATGTTCCACGACCTGATTGACGCTATGCTGCCGTATCAGGATGAGAAGACCGGCATGTGGCACCAGGTCATCAACCTGCCCAATATCGCCCCCAACTATCTGGAGGAGTCGGGCAGCGCGATTTTTGCCAATGCCATCATGAAGGGTGTGCGTCTGGGCGTGCTGGGCGAGCGTTACTACCAGTACGGCCGCCGTGCGTTTGACGGCATCTGCGACACGTGCCTGTCCGAGCGCGACGGACAGCTGGCGCTCGACAACATCTGCCTGGTGGCGGGCCTTGGCAACACCACGCACCGCGAGGGCACGTTTGGCTACTACATGAGCGAGCCCGTTGTCAAAAACGACGCGAAGGGCGTGGCGCCGCTGGTGCTTGCCTATATCGAGACCATGCATCATGACAAGCTTGCCGGTAAGCGCGATCCGCTTGCCCCTTCGGGCGTGTGCTCCATCGACGACCCGTTTGGCGGATACACCCCGGGCATCAATGCGTGCAAGGAGGCCTAGGCATGGCGCAGTCGAAAGGCGCGCTGAGCGTCGGTGTGCGCCTGCACGACCTGCCCGAGGGTACGGTCGAAGAGCGCATTCGCATGGCGGGCAAACTGGGTTTCTCGTGCATTCAGCTGCCGAGCAAAGTGCTCTACAAGTCCTTTGGCATTAACCGTTCCGGCCTTACGCACGAACTCGCCGACCATCTGCGCGAGGTGCTCGACGCCAGCGGCGTGCAGGTGGCGGTGCTCGGCTGCTATAAAAACCTGGCAACGCCCGATCAGAATCAGCTGGTGGATACCTATGCCGAGTACGAGGCGTGCCTGAGGTTCGCGCGCTGGCTTGGGGGCTGTCCGGTGGGGACCGAGACGGGGCGCCCTAACGCGCAGAACAAGATGGCCGATGACCGTTTTTCGGCCGCTGCGCTCGATACGTTTTGCAAAGGACTCGCACGCGTGTGCTCGATGGCCGAAAAGGAGGGCGGCGAGCTTCTGATCGAGCCCGGCTGGAACGAGATCGTCAATACGCCCGAGCGCTGCCGTGAGGTGCTGGAGCGCGTTTCGAGCGCTGCACTCGGCGTGATCTACGATCCGGTGTCGCTGCTGCATCCCACGATCGTCGGTGAGGCTTCCGAGCAGGTGTCGCGTATGTTGCGCCTTTGCGGCAGCAAGATTCGCGTGCTGCATGCCAAGGACTACGAGATCGTAGACAACGAGGACCAGGATGGCTGGTGTGATGGCTCGGGCTCTCGTTTGGTATGCCACGGCGCCTGTACGTGCGGAAACTTTGATTTTGAGGCTATTGCCGCCTGGGCCGCGGCCGCGCGACCGGGCATTATGACCGTTATTGAGAACAGCACACCGTCCACGGTCGAGCGTTCGCGCGACGAGCTGCTGCGCATGGGGCACAGCGTGATGTGCGAGCACGTGATTCTGTAACGAAGCAGGTTGGCGAAAGAGATTGTCGTAGAGGTCCAGGAGAGGAACCGATGGCTATTCATATTGTTGAGGAAGCGAACCGTTGCCTTGGGTGCAAGAAGGCGTTCTGCCAGCTTAAAGGCTGCCCGGTGCAGACGCCTATTCCGCAGGTCATCGACCTGTTTAAGCAGCGCCGTCTGGAAGAGGCAGGTGAGCTGCTGTTCCAGAACAACCCCATGAGCGCGGTCTGCTCCATGATCTGCAACCATTCGGGTCAGTGCGAGGGCGCGTGCATTCAGGGCCGCAAGGGCGCACCGGTGCATTTTTCGAGTATCGAGAACTATATCTCGACGGCATATTTGGATCGTAGGGAGTGGAAGCCCGCGCCGTCGTGCGGCAAGCAGGTTGCCGTGGTCGGTTCCGGTCCTGCCGGCATTACCGTGGCCATTAAGATGGCCCAGCTGGGCTGTACCGTCACGGTGTTTGAACAGCGCCCCGAGATCGGCGGCGTGCTGGAGTACGGCATCCCCGAGTTTCGCCTGCCCCGCGCTCTCGTGCAAAAGTACCGTCACGTGATGTGCTCGCTTGGCGTGCGCGTCCGTCCCTCGACCACCATCGGTGGTGCGCTGCATATCGACGACCTGCTGCGCGACGGCTACGATGCGGTCTTTGTCGGCACCGGTACCTGGCGCGCCCGCAAGCTGGGTATTCCCGGCGAGTCGCGTGGCAACGTACTGTTTGGTATCGATTACCTGGTCGATCCCACGAGCGTGGCGATCGGTCAGAACGTGGCGGTTATCGGCGCCGGCAACGTGGCCATGGATGTTGCCCGTACGGCCCTGCGCTCGGGTGCTCGCAAGGTTACCGTGTATGCCCGATCGCACCATATCTCGGCCATCGATGACGAGGTGGAGCTGACCGAGCTTGACGGTGCCGAGATCGTGCGCGGCAAGGCGATCTGCGCCATCGACGATAACGGTCCGGTGTTCGAGACGGCTATCTTTGACGAGGACGACAACGTGGTGGGCTACGAGGAAGAACTTGACCATGTGCCCGCCGACACGGTTGTGATTGCGGCCTCGCAGGTACCCAAGGACAAACTGGTGCTTACGACGGGCGGTCTGGAGACCGACCATCGCGGCCTTCTTTCGGTCGATGAGCACGGCATGACCACCGTGCCGGGCGTCTTTGCCGCCGGCGACGTCGTCAACGGCCCGCTCACCGTGGTCCATGCCGTGGCCGGCGCCAAGCTCGCCGTCGAAGGCATGACCAGCTACCTGGGCATCTAACCCATCCCATCCGTCAGTTGCGGTGAAATACGGACTGTTTTGGCTGTCAAAGGCCCTGTCTACTCCGTATTCCACCGCAACTTTTTTGTGGGGTGGGCTAGAGACGCTGCATGCGGTACCCGACACCCATGTGCGTCTGAATCATCTTGGGGTGAGAGGGGTCTGCCTCGATCTTCTTGCGCAGGGTGCGCATGAACACGCGCAGGCTCGCCAGATCGCTGTCCCAGCTCGTGCCCCATATCTCGCGGGTGATGAAGGTGTGGGTGAGCACCTTGTCGATGTTTTTCGCCAGAAGGACGAGCAATTTGTACTCGGTTGGGGTGAGCGAGAGCTCGCGTCCGTCTTTCGTCGCGTATCCCGCGGCGTAGTCGATATGCAGCGGACCGTTGTCGAACGTGCTCGCTTCTGTCGACTCGCTCGACGCCATCGATGAGCGCCTCAAATTCGCGCGGACGCGCGCGAGCAGCTCATCCACAGAAAAGGGCTTGGTGAGGTAGTCGTCTGCCCCTGCGTCAAGTGCTGCAATCTTGTCGGAATCTTCGGAGCGCGCCGAAATGACGATAATGGGGACTGCCGACCAGCTTCGGATCTTCGTGATGACCTCGATACCGTCAATGTCGGGAAGGCCGAGGTCGAGCATGATGAGGCTGGGGCCGTGCGACACCGCATCCATGATGGCGGCCTGGCCGTTGCAAACCTTGCTCACGACATAGCCGTGGAGGTCAAGCGCGGTCGAAACGAGGTTTTGAACGGTCAGGTCATCTTCGACCAGGAGGATGCGTGGCTTAGCGGCATTATTCATGAATCTCGATCTCCTCGGCGGGCAGGGTAAAACGGAAGACGGCCCCATGGGGGTGGTTGTCGCGAGCTTCGATGACGCCGCCATGCGCCTCCACGATGGAACGGCAGAGCGACAGCCCAAGGCCGATGCTTCGACGCGAATCCACGGGCCGCGTATTGCTTGAGGTGAAGAAGCGCTCAAAGATATGAGGCTTGTCGCAGTCTGCCACACCCGGCCCATCGTCTGCGACGTCCACCACGACGAACGCACCCTCGCGACGTGCGCTGATGGTGACAGTTGAGTCCTCGGGCGTGTATTTGAAGGCGTTCATGATGAGATTCGTAAGCACCTGCATGATGAGATGGACGTCGATGCGTACCAGCAGGATGTCGTCAGTGTGCTCGATGGTGACGGTACGTCCATGCGATGCTTGGGCGACATGGCTGAGGGCGGCCTCGATGACCTCGTCGATGAGCTCGGATGTGAAGTTGAGGCGAATGGTGCCGTCCTCGACGCGTGTGATGGCGAGGAGGTTCTCCACGGTATCGATAAGCCAGAGGGAGTCGTCGTAGATGGCATCGGCAAGATCGCAGCGTTGTTCGATGCTGAGCTTCTCGTCGCTCTTCCGAAGGATTGCCGCAGATCCGGAGATAGCCGTGAGGGGTGTCCTCAAATCGTGGCCGATGGAGCGCAAAAGGTTGGCACGCAGCTGCTCGTTTTTCGCCAAGACCGCAGCTTCTTCGCGCTCTTGCGCCGCCCGGTCGCTTTCGAGCGCCAAGGCGCATTCACCTACGATAGATAGGACGATCGAATGCTCGAAGGCTTCGATCTCGCGCCCCTCCAGGGCGATGCCGATGACACCGAATACTTTGTCGCCGGTGCGAACCGCGAGGTAGAGACAGCGCGCCTCAGGCAGGGTCCGCGTGCTTGCGCCCGCGCGCTTGTTGTTGGTATAGGTCCAGGTTGCAACGGCGCGCTCGTAATCGGTGAGCAGCGACGCGGATCGGTTTTCGGTGCCAGCGGACTCATAGAGCGCCTTGCCGAGCGTGCCGTGTTCAGCGGAGTAGAAGACCACGTCGAGTTTTAGCAGTTTGATGAGTTGGTTCATGGTGACGCGGGCGCACTCCTCCGCGCTATGGGCTTGCTGCAAGAGCTGGTTCGTTTCGAGGAGTACGCGCGTTTTGAATGCATTCTCGGCGGAGGTACGGGCGTTGTCGGCGATGCGCGCAGTTAACTCGCCGGCGACCATAGCGGTAGCGAACATGATGCCGAACGTGACCAGATAGCTTCGGTCGTAGCTGGCGAGCGAAAACAGAGGCGTGACGAAGCAGAAGTTGTAAAGCACTACAGAGAGCACGCTCGATACGATCGTGCAGATACGCCCCGTCGTGGTGACGGCGGTCAGCAGGGCCGTGAGGATATAGAGGGATATGATGCTGGAATCGGCAAAACCCAGATGGCGGAAAGCCGTGCCGATCGCCGTGGCGACAAGAGAGAGGGCCAGCGTGCGAAGCACGTCACGGCTGCTGGGCGGCTGCAGGGCGAGCGCACGACGGCGTCCTTCGGGTCGGGAGGGCGGAGTCGACTGGTCTGGAATGATGTAAATGTCGAGGTTCGGGGCGAATGTTATGAGCTGTTCTACGAGAGATTTGCGGCCGAAGAGGGCCTGACGGACGCTGCTACGCTCGCCCGTGCGCCCCATGACGATCTTCGAAATACCCGACAGGCGCGCGAACTCGGAGATCTGAAACGCGATGTCGTCGCCATAGACGGTTTCCATATGTGCTCCGAGCTGTTCGGCTAGGGCGATATTGGCTGCAAGCTTGGCGCGCTCATTATCGCTCATGGCCTGCGCGCGCGGGCTCTCTACGAACAGGGCGACGAGCTCGCTGCGAAACGCTTTCGCCATGCGTGCGGCGGCACGGACGATGCGGGGATTAGTCGGCGCCGGGGAGACACAGACTAAGATACGCTCCCTGGTGTAGTAGTCACGGTTTCCCAGCACGCGTGCGGCGTCTGTGAGGTAGCCGGTGCGATCGGCGCAGCGGCGCAGCGCGATTTCTCGGAGTGCGGTGAGGTTCTCGACGGTAAAAAAATGCTGTTGCGCTCGGTCGGCTTGTGCGGGACGGTAGACGAGGCCGGCGCGAAGGCGCTCAAGTAGGTCTTCGGGCTCTATGTCGACGAGCTCGACCTGGTCGGCATCATCGAAGATACGGTCGGGGATTCGTTCGCTCACGACAACGCCGGTGATGGATGCAACCATGTCGTTTAGGCTCTCGATATGCTGAACATTCACGGTCGTATAGACGTCGATGCCCGCATGTAGAAGTTCCTCGACGTCTTGATAGCGTTTGTCGTGGCGAGACCCCGGCGCATTCGTATGGGCGAGCTCGTCGACAAGGATGAGCTGAGGGGCGCGCTCAATAGCCGCATCTAGGTCGAACTCGCTGAGCGCAATGCCGTTGTGCTCGATGAGTTTACAGGGCACGTTCTCAAGCCCTTGTGCAAGATGGGCAGTTGCCGGACGTTCGTGCGGCTCGATGTATCCCGCGACGACGTCGACACCTCGCCGCTTGGCGGCGTGGGCGGCTTGAAGCATCGCATAGGTTTTGCCTGCGCCAGCAGCGTAGCCAAAGAAAATCTTGAGGTGTCCCCGGCTGGTTCGAGCGTCATCGGCGACCTCGTCTTTCTCAATTGCCTTGAGGATGAGGTCTGGATTGACGCGAGTGTCCGATGCGTCGCGCTGCATAGCGTAGCCTTTCTGAAGCGTTGTCCATGCGTGCATACGCGGCGAGGACGCCACTGTATGCTCGCGAGGTCGAGTATAGGCGCACTGCAGCCGCAATAGTGCTTTCTACCTGCATCTTTACGGCATCTTAAGGTCGTGAGCCCCAGCCCTCACGCCTCTTTAATCCCTAGAAGCGTTTACTGTCCCCAGACGCTTGCGAGAGCAGGCGTCCGAGACATCGGACCGCGCGTGAAAGGGGCGGTAATGGACATCCTCATTCCCATTATCGGAGTCGTCTGCATTGGACTCTTTATCTATTACATCTACATTCTGATGAGGAGTGATTCGTAAACTATGGACGCTGCGATTCAGTACATCTTGTACTTTGCCGTGCTCGTCGTCCTGGCCGTTCCGCTCGGTCGATTCATGGCCCATATCATGGATGGCGAGCATACGTTCCTGTCGCCTGTGATTTCCCCTGTGGAGCGTGGCGTCTATCGTCTGCTTCGCATCGACGCGGCAGAGCAGATGGGGTGTAGGCGCTATCTGGCGAGCGTGCTGGTCTTTTCGGGGATCGGCCTCGTGGCCCTTGTGGCACTCCAGACGCTTCAGTCCTTCTTGCCAGGCAATCCCCAGCACCTGCCGGGTGTGTCATGGGACCTGTCGTTCAATACGGCTGCTTCCTTCATAACCAACACCAATTGGCAATCCTATTCCGGTGAGACCACCCTGTCCTACTTTGTGCAGTTCATGGGCCTCACCGTGCAGAACTTCGTTTCCGCTGGCACCGGTATTGCGGTCATGTTCGCGCTGGTCCGCGGCTTCCGTCAGGTCAAGGAGCAGGGTCTGGGTTCCTTCTGGGTCGACCTCACCCGCACCGTCCTGTATGTGCTCATCCCGCTGAACCTCGTGTTCGGCATCTGCCTGGCTGCCGGTGGCGTCATCTCCAACTTCCAGCCGGCTCAGAAGGCTGAGCTCGTAGAGCCCGTCGCTGTCCAGCCTAATGCAGACGGCGGCTGGAGCGTCATCGACGGCGCCCAGATCGAGGGCGACACGGTCAAGGTCGACGGCAAGGTTGTCGAGGACGCGCGCGTGGTCACCGAGCAGTTCCTGCCCCAGGGTCCCGCGGCTCCTCAGATTGCCATCAAGCAGTCCGGCACCAACGGCGGCGGCTTCTTCGGCGTGAACTCCGCCCATCCGTATGAGAACCCCAGTGCCTTCACCAACATCATCGAGATGACCAGCCTGCTGCTGATCCCGGCCGCCTGCTGCTTCACCTTCGGTATCGGCGTCAAGAACGCCAAGCAGGGCAAGGCTATCTTCGCGGCGATGCTTATCCTGCTGGTGATCTTCACCGGCATCATCGCCGTTAACGAGCATGCGGGCACCCCGCAGCTGGCCGATGGCGGAGCGGTCAATATCGAGATGACCGACGGCCAGGCCGGCGGCAACATGGAAGGCAAGGAGAGCCGCTTCGGTATCGCCTCCTCTTCCACCTGGTCCGCTTTCACGACGGCTGCTTCCAACGGCTCGGTCAACTCCATGCACGACTCCTACACCCCGCTCGGCGGGTTTGTCCAGATGCTCCAGATAGCGCTGGGCGAGGTCGTCTTCGGCGGCGTGGGCTGTGGCCTGTACGGCATGATCGGCTTCGCCATCCTCACGGTGTTCATCGCCGGCCTTATGGTCGGACGCACGCCTGAGTTCCTGGGCAAGAAGATCGAGCCGGGCGAGATGCGCTGGGCAGTTGTCCTGTGCCTGGCAACTCCGTTTGCCATTCTGGTGTGCTCGGCCATCGCCTGCATGGTGCCCGGTCTTGCCGACCAGCTCAACAATGGTGGCGCGCACGGCTTCTCCGAGGTGCTGTATGCCTTCACCTCATGCGGCGGCAACAACGGCTCGGCGTTTGCAGGTATGAACTGCAACATTCCCTGGATCAACGTCATGCTCGGCCTCGAGATGCTGTTCGCCCGCTTCATGCCCATCATCGGTACGCTGGCTATCGCCGGCTCGCTGGCCAAGAAGGGTAAGGTCGCCGAGAGCGCCGGTACCCTGTCCACCACCAACGGCATGTTCGTATTCCTGCTCGTGTTCATCGTTCTACTGATCGGTGCCCTGAGCTTCTTCCCGGCCCTGGCGCTTGGCCCCGTTGCCGAGTTCTTCCAGATGATTGCGTAAAGGAGGGCGCAGATTTATGACTATGCAAAAAGACATGATGGGCCGCGCGGTCCGCGACTCGTTTGCCAAGCTGGATCCTCGCGTCCAGATTCAAAACCCGGTCATGTTCCTGGTGTGGCTTTCCTCCGTCATGACCTCCGTCCTGGCCGTCGCTTCCATCTTCGGTGTGCAGGACGCGGGTGTGCCCACTTACTATGTGGTCGCCATCGCGGTCATCCTGTGGCTCACCGACCTGTTCTCGAACTTCGCCGAGGCGCTTGCCGAGGGCCGCGGTAAGGCCCAGGCCGATTCCCTGCGTGCGGCCAAGAAGGATGTCGAGGCCCATCGCATCGAGTCCGTTGAGGACAAGGAGCACTTTACCGTCGTTCCCGGCACCGAGCTCACGCGCGGCGACCTGGTGATCGTACGCGCCGGCGAGCAGATTCCCGGCGACGGCGACGTCATCGAGGGCGCTGCCTCCGTTGACGAGTCCGCCATCACCGGCGAGTCCGCCCCCGTGGTCCGCGAGGCCGGCGGCGACCGCTCTGCCGTTACCGGCGGTACCACGGTGCTGTCCGACTGGATCATCGTCAAGATCTCCAGCGAGCCCGGCCAGAGCTTCCTGGACAAGATGATCGCGATGGTCGAGGGTGCCGCGCGTAAGAAGACCCCTAACGAGA
Source organism: uncultured Collinsella sp. (assembly GCA_958370325.1). Classification (GTDB taxonomy): domain Bacteria; phylum Actinomycetota; class Coriobacteriia; order Coriobacteriales; family Coriobacteriaceae; genus Collinsella. The sequence goes on from CATXJW010000006.1 coordinate 67,582, forward strand.
TTGCTCTGGAGATCTTCCTGGTGGCTCTCTCCATCGTCTTTATCCTGGTCACGTTGGCCCTGTATTGTTACTCCTGCTTCTCGTCCGGTCTTAACGACATGGTCAACCCCACGGCCGTGACCACGCTCGTGGCGCTGCTCGTGTGCCTGGCTCCCACTACCATCGGCGCCCTTCTGTCCGCCATCGGCATCGCCGGCATGAGCCGTCTGAACGAGGCCAACGTGCTGGCCATGTCCGGCCGCGCCATCGAGGCCGCCGGCGATGTCGACATCCTCATGCTCGACAAGACCGGCACCATCACCCTGGGTAACCGCCAAGCCGCCGAGTTCATCCCGGTCGACGGCGTCGATCCCGCGGAGCTGGCCGATGCCGCCCAGCTTTCCTCGCTGGCCGACGAGACCCCCGAGGGCCGTTCCATCGTCGTGCTCGCCAAGGAGCAGTTCGGTCTGCGCGGCCGCACACTCGAGGATAAGGGCATGGAGTTCATCCCGTTCACCGCGGCAACGCGTATGTCCGGCGTGAACTACGAGGGCAATGAGATCCGCAAGGGCGCTGCCGATTCCGTGCGCACCTATGTGGAGGCAGCCGGCGGCGTGTGCTCCCAGGAGTGCGACGAGGTCGTCGAGCGCATCGCCAAGGCCGGCGGCACCCCGCTGGTCGTGACCAAGAACTGCCGCGTGCTGGGCGTTGTGTACCTCAAGGACATCGTCAAGTCCGGCGTGAAGGAGAAGTTCGCCGACCTGCGCAAGATGGGCATCAAGACCATCATGGTGACGGGCGACAACCCGCTCACCGCCGCGGCAATCGCCGCCGAGGCCGGCGTTGACGACTTCCTGGCCGAGGCCACCCCCGAGGGCAAGCTCGAGAAGATCCGCGAGTTCCAGCGTGAGGGCCACCTGGTCGCCATGACCGGCGACGGCACCAACGATGCGCCCGCTCTGGCCCAGGCCGACGTCGCCGTGGCCATGAACACGGGCACCCAGGCTGCCAAGGAGGCCGGCAACATGGTCGACCTCGACTCCAGCCCCACCAAGCTCATCGAGGTCGTGCGTATTGGCAAGCAGCTGCTCATGACCCGCGGTTCGCTCACGACCTTCTCGGTGGCCAACGACGTGGCGAAGTACTTCGCTATCATCCCGGCCCTGTTCTCGCCGATCTACCCGGGCCTTGGCGCGCTTAACATCCTCGGTCTGGCAAGCCCGCTGTCCGCGGTTCTTTCGGCCATCATCTATAACGCGCTCGTTATCGTCGCGCTGATTCCGGCCGCGCTGAAGGGCGTTAAGTACCGCGAGGTCCCGTCCGGACAGCTGCTGACCCACAACCTGCTCGTGTGGGGTCTGGGCGGCATCGTTGCCCCGTTCGTATTCATCAAGCTCATCGACATGCTGCTCGCGTTCTGCGGCATTATGTAAGTGGAGGTTTGTATGTTCAAAGGTGTCGCATCGCGCGCACTGGGCGTGTTCGCGCTGTTTACCATCGTCTGCGGCCTGGGATACACGCTCGTGGTGACCGGCGTCGCACAGCTTGCGTTTCCGTACCAGGCGAACGGATCGCTCATTACGGTCGACGGCAAGGTTATGGGTTCCGAGCTCATCGGCCAGAACTTCGATGACGAAGCCCACATGTGGGGTCGTATCCAGAACGTATCAATTGTCGAAGGCGAAGACGGCGAGCTCATGGCGTATGGTGCCCCGTCCAACCTGTCCCCGGCGAGTGAGGAGTATCGGCAGCTGATAGATGCGCGCGTGAAGAAGATCTGCGCCGCCAACCCCGATGCTGATATGGACGCCGTGCCCGTCGACCTGGTGACGTGTTCGGGGTCCGGCCTCGACCCGGAGATCTCTCCGGATGCCGCCGAGTACCAGGTTCCACGCCTTGCCAAGGCAACGGGCAGGAGCGAAGACGAGGTGCGCGACATCATCGCCGCGTGCAGCAAGGGCCGTTTCCTCGGCGTGTTCGGCGAGCCCACGGTCAACGTGCTCAAGGTGAATCTTATGCTGGACGGCGCGCTGTAGGTGAGGGAGTGGCGGATGAGGGCATGATTGACTATCTGAGCCCTCAATTCCACCCCGCCCATCAGTTGCGGTGGAATACGGACTGTTTTGCCTGTCAAAGGCCTCATCTACTCCGTATTCCACCGCAACTTTTTTGTGGGCTGAGTAAAAGCCGGGGGAACGTGCACGGTCGGGTACAGCGCAGTTGCTGATACGATAAGTACGTTAGCAACTGCCGCCGAGCGGCTCAAACGAAAGGAACCCTGTATGGAGTCCTCCGCCTACCCGATGCTCTTTAGCCCGATCAAGGTCGGTACGACCGAGGTCAAGAACCGCGTCTTTATGCCGCCGGTATCTACCAACCTGGCCGATCATGGCTATGTGACCGACGACTTGGTCGATCATTACCGTGCCCGCGCCAAGGGCGGCGTGGGCCTCATCATCACCGAGGTCGTGACGGTCGAGCCTACCTATACCTATCTGCCGGGTGACATGTGCTGCTACGACGACACGTTTATCCCTGGCTGGGAAAAGCTCGCCGCCGCCGTCCACGAGTACGGCTGCAAGATCATGCCGCAGCTCTTCCACCCCGCCTACATGGCCTTTAACATTCCGGGCACGCCGCGCCTGATCGCTCCGTCCTTTGTGGGCCCGTCCTATGCCCGTGAGGCGCCGCGCCCCATCACCATCGACGAGATCCACGAGCTCACGCATCAATTTGGCGACGCTGCCGTGCGTATGCAGAAGGCCGGTGTCGATGGCGTCGAGGTCCACGCGGCGCACGCCCACGGCATGCTCGGCGGCTTTTTGACTCCGCTCTACAACAAGCGCACCGACGAGTACGGCGGCTCGCTCGACGCCCGCATGCGCTTCCTGCTCGAGGTCATCGCCGAGATTCGCGAGCGCTGCGGCAAGGACTTTATCATCGACGTCCGCATCTCGGGCGATGAGTACACCGATGGCGGCCTGACCCTCAACGACATGATCTACGTCTCGCGTCGCCTGGAGAAGGCTGGCGTCGACATGATTCACGTGTCGGGCGGCACCACCATCAAGCGTGGCTCTGCGATTCCCGCCGCCGGCACCCAGCAGGCCTCGCACGCCGCCTGCTCGCGCGAGATTAAGAAGCACGTCAACATTCCCGTCGCCACGGTCGGCCGCATTAACGAGGCCTGGATCGCCGAGGAGCTGATCGAGGACGGCGCTGCCGACATCTGCATGATGGGCCGTGCCAATCTGTGCGATGCCGAGTTCTGCAACAAGGCTGCTGCCGGCAACGCCGACGATATCCGTCCCTGCATCGGCTGCCTGCGCTGCCTGAACGGCATCATGTTCGGCAAGCGCATCTCCTGCACCGTCAACCCGGATGTGGAGCGTGACGAGGCTGGCTACGAGCCTGCCGCCGAGGCAAAGAACGTGCTCGTTGTGGGTGCCGGTCCTGCGGGCATGGAGGCAGCCTACATTGCCGCCAAGCGCGGCCACAACGTGGTGCTTGTGGATAAGCAGGACGAGCCGGGCGGCGAGATGCGCATCGCGGCCGTTCCGCCGGCAAAGCAGGAGCTCACCCGCGTGATCAAGTATCAGTATCGTCGCCTGGCCGAGGCCGGCGTGAAGTGCGTCTTCGGTACCGAGCTTTCGGCCGAGGACATTCAGCGCGACTACGCAGGTTACGAGGTTGTCCTGGCTTATGGTGCCGAGCCTATCGCTCCGGCCTTCATGCAGGGCTTTAAGCAGGTCATGACGGCCGACGACCTGCTGGGCGGCAAGGCTTTCCCGGGCAAGAAGATTGTCATTGTGGGCGGCGGCACCGTTGGCTGCGAGACGGCCGATTACCTGGCCCCGTTGGTCAACGATCTGTCGCCGGCCAACCGCGATGTCACCGTCATCGAGATGACCAAGACGCTTGCCGCCAACGAGGGTGGCGCCGGTCGCGCGGTGCTCATCACGCGCATGCTCTCCAAGGGCGTTCACGTGCTGACCGAGGCCAAGGTGACCGAGATTACCGAGGACGCTATCAGCTACGAGAAGGACGGCGAGGTCCACACCATCGCCGATGCCGATACGCTGGTGCTTGCCATGGGCTATCGTCCCAACACCAAGTTGGCCGATGACCTTGCCGCTGCCGGCGTTGCCACCCACGTGCTGGGCGATGCCCAGAAGTGCGGCAACATCCGTGATGCCATCGGCGACGGCTACAAGGTCGCCTGCGAGCTGTAGACTCTTGGCAAATAGGGGAGCGGCCGCCTTGCGGTGACTCAAGCGATAGCAATCTAAAAAGGCGCCGCGACACATGGATCGTCGCGGCGCCTTTTGTCTGGCGGTTTGTTGGGGGTCGGTGCGCCCCGTGGGCCTTATTACAGGCCCAAGAGCTCCTTGACCTTGGCGATGATGGCCTCGTCGGTGGCGTTGGCAAAGAAGTACTCCTGGAAATGCTCGCCAGCGAGGGCGCCCTTCACCAGGTCCTGATCGATCTCGCCCAGGACGTCGACGAGCGGGCGCATGGTCACAGCGCGCACGCCGTCGAGGATCTTCTTGTTGCGCTGCTCGGGCTCAACGCGCTCGGCGGGGTAGCCGTTGCCCGAACCAAAGCCAAAGAGCTTCTCGAAGGTGTACTCGAGGTTGAGCTCCTGGCCCCAGCCGTTCTTGAGCGCGAAGGGCATGGCGACGGCATTGCCATCGTTGACCTGGGCAAAGGTGTAGGCATCCAGCGGGTCGGCAACGTGGCCGCACAGCACGCCGGGGAAGGAGTTGCAGGCGAGCATGGCGCCCTCGCCGGTGCCGCAACCGGTCACGACGTAGTCGGCAGCGCCGGAGTTGAGCAGCACGGCGGCAAGAATGCCGTTCTGCACGTAGGTGAGAGGCTTGGAGTCGGCGTCGGCATACATGCCATAGTTAAAGACGGTGTGGCCCATGGGTTCGACGACCTTCTTAAGGGCAGCCTCGATCATAGGGTTCTTGGAGTTCTGAGAATTCTCATTAATAAGTGCGATTTTCATTCGAGTTAACCTATCTACTAAGTGTTTTCATTTCTTGTTTCTGTGCGCGGGCGGCGGCTAATCCAACCCGAAGTTGGTTTTGCGGGCGGTGGACGATAAGGTCTGTCGCGAGTTCCGCACGAGCCGGAAAGCACTTAATGTGCTTTCCGTGCGAGCAGGACTGTTTGAGCAGCAGACCTTATCGTCCACCGCCTCGCCCGAATGCCCTATTGCGGCTGTTTGCCGATGTACGCGAGAATGCCGCCGTCCACGTACAGAATGTGCCCGTTGACGAAGTTCGATGCGTCGGAAGCCAGGAACACGGCGGGACCCTTCAGGTCCTCGGGCGTGCCCCAACGGGCTGCGGGCGTCTTGGCAATGATGAACTGGTCAAACGGATGACGGCTGCCATCGGGTTGCGTCTCGCGCAGCGGTGCGGTCTGCGGGGTGGCGATGTAGCCCGGCCCAATGCCGTTGCACTGGATGTTGGCCTCGCCAAACTCGGAGCAGATGTTCTTGGTGAGCATCTTGAGTCCGCCCTTGGCGGCGGCATAGCCAGCGATGGTTTCGCGGCCCAGCTCGCTCATCATGGAGCAGATGTTGATGATCTTGCCGTGACCCTTGGCGATCATGCCCGGCAGGCAGGCCTTGGACACGATAAACGGGGCATTGAGGTCGATGTCGACGACGCGACGGAAGTCCTCGGCGCTCATGTCGAGCATCGGGGTGCGCTGGATGACGCCGGCGTTGTTGACCAGGATGTCGGGCGTGGTGCCAAAATCGGCTTCGATCTTGGCGATGAGCTCGGCGACGACAGCCTCGTCGGTGACGTCGGCAACATAGCCGTGAGCATCAAAGCCCAGCTCGCGGTAGTGCTTCTCGGCTTCGGCAACTTTGTCGGCGTGACGGGCGTTAAAGGCAATCTTGGCGCCTGCCTCTCCGAGCGCCTCGGCAATGGCCATGCCGATGCCATAGGTGGCGCCGGTCACGAGCGCGACCTTGCCGTCCAGGCGGAAGCTGTCCATAAGATCAGACATAGCAATCCTTCCAAAAGAAACGTTCATCTATATAAGTCTTGCTTTTCGTACAAGCTCAGTATATGTGAAGTATGGTAATAAACCCTCCCATTCTCCGAAAAATAGGTGAACGTTCACTTTTAAAAGGTAAACGGTGAACTCACCCTGCTGTGCGGACGGCACGATTGTCCTGATCGAGGAGGGCAAGCTCGAGAGACAAGTGAGCATGGGCTGCCCGTTGGCCCCGCGCGTAGTGCAACTTTTCAAATGCGGCGCGCACAAAGTGCTGGGTGAACAACTTGCTGGCGATGCCGGCGACGTTGCCTAAGATCAGCGCCGAGATAGCGGTGGTCACGTCTGGTCACGTCAAAGCCACCTAAGTTGTGCGTGGGTGCCAGCGGTCCTTATTTCACCGCAACTGTGGGAATGGGGGATGCGATAGTATAACGTGGTGATATTCGACAAACCGTGGGCTTCATCCGAGGGCTTTATGGAACAACACCAGCATTATCAGAGCCTGCAAGATCAGGCATACAACGCATTGCGCTCCAAGATCATCTATGCCGAGCTCAAACCCGGCACACGTCTTTCGGCGATTGGTCTGGAAAAGGAGACGGGAATCGGGCGCACGCCCATTCGCGAGTCTTTTGTGCGCCTGCGTGAGCAGGAACTGGTGGAAACTCGTCCCAAAAGCGGCACCTATGTCTCAAAAATCAGCATGGAGCGCGCCGAGAACGCCTGTTTCCTGCGCGAGAAACTCGAGAGAAGTGTGCTCATTAAATGCTGCTCTGCCGCCACGCCCGAGCAAAAGCATCGGCTCGGGCAGATTCTTGCCGAGTCCGAGTCGCTCGATCATCGTGAAACGCGTCGCTTTTTTGATCTGGACAACCTGTTCCATGAGACGTGTTTTGAGATTGCCGGCCGCCACATGTTGTGGGATTGGATGAAGAGCGTCAACACGCATTTTGAGCGATACAACTGGTTGCGTATGGTGTCGCAGGATCTGGATTGGGAGCCGATTCGTCGGCAGCATCGCCGGATTCTCGAGGCCATTAAGAAGGGCGATACCGACACGGCGAGCTATCTGGCAGAGACGCATTTGCATCTAATGCCCGAGGAGCAGGGTCCGGTTATCGCCTTGCATCCCGACTATTTTGAGCTGTCCAAAGGCTCGGCCATCTAATCCGTCCCCTACTATTAGTTGCGGTGAAATAGGGATTGTTTTGCGGCTTTGGCGGCGTAAGCAGTCCGTATTACACCGCAAGTGCGGGGGTGCAATCGGGGCATGAAAAGGCTGCGGCGCCGCTTGGAGGAAAAGACCGGAAGCAAGGGTCCATTCCTCCAGACGGCGCCGCAGCTGTTTTGGTGGCTCGGCTTTTGTCGAAGTGACTCAGTTGGGCGCGGTCGCCAACCGAGTAGGAAAAGCGGCTCGGGGGCGTGTCGCTTCCGTCACGTTCTATCAGCATACAAGACGGTTTCGGTTCTTGTCCGTGACGGAAACGGCGCGCTTCCGAGCCGCTTTAAAAGAAAGGGGGCGAGGTCTAGGACACGCCCCCTTTCACGATAGAGAGCTAAACCTAGCCGCGGACCTTCTTGACGACGTCCATGGCCTCGCGGGCAATCTGCTCGACCTTGGAGAAGTCGCCGTCGGCGAACAGGGCCGGCTTGACCATCCAGGTGCCACCACAGGCGATGATGGCGCTGGAGCTCAGGTACTCCTCGACGTTGGCGGTGCTCACGCCGCCGGTGGGCATAAAGCGATGGCCGACAAACGGAGCGGCGAGGGCCTTGATGGTGTTCAGGCCACCATACTGAGCCGCGGGGAAGAACTTGGTGATCTTGAGGCCCAGGTTCTCGGCGGCGGTAACCTCGGAGGGGGTCACGGTGCCGGGCAGCACGGGCAGGTCGATGTCGATGCAGTGCTTCACGACGTCCTCGTTGTAACCCGGGGAGACGATGAACTTGGCACCGGCGGCGCAGGCCTGCTCAACCTGCTCGACAGTCAGGACGGTGCCAGCGCCAACGCACATCTCGGGCTCGGCCTCGGCCATGGCGGCGATGCACTCGGCGGCGCAAGCGGTGCGGAAGGTGACCTCGGCGGACTTCATGCCGGCAGACATCAGGGCGTGGGCGAGCGGAGCGGCGTCCTCGACCTTGTCGAGCACGACGACAGGCACGATGCCCAGGGACTCAAGCGTGGTGTAGAACTGATCGAACATGATGTTCCTTTCGATGTACGGCGCGCGCTGGCGCGTGATTGCCAAATGTGCTGGTCATGAGCCGGTTTTGGATTGGTTATCGGAGGCACTGCTTGGGGTCCAAGCAATTCCAAAACCGGCTACGCGACCAGTCGTGTAGGGAATGCCGGGCAAAACCGGAATGGGACTGGTGGTTTTGCCCGACCGGAGAAATCGGGGAGCGGGCCGCAGGGGTATGGGTATGGAAAGCTGCGGCCCGCGGAATGGGGACGGCTTAGCGCGCGACGCGAGTGCCACCGTCGGCGGTGGATGCCACGGCTGCGATCTCGTCTGCGGTCACCAGGTTGGAATCGCCCTTGATGGTGAGCTTGAGGATCGAGGCAGCGATGGCGTAGTTGACGGCGTCCTGCGGGTCAAAGTCGTTGATGAGGGCATGGACGAGGCCGGCGTTAAAAGCGTCGCCGGCGGCAACGCCCTCGAGCACGTGCACGTCGTGAGCGGGGGAGAACCAGTGCTCGCCGCTCTCGGCGTCAAAGAGCATGCCCATCCAAATGGAGCGCTCGACGCAGGAGATGTTGCGGACGACCGAGGCGACCTTCTTGCAACCGTACTCGGCGCAGATCTGACGGGCCATCTCGACGTAGGTGTCGCGCTCCTCGATGCCGTGGGCAAGGGAGCCGGAGACGCAGGTCATACCGAGGCCGGCAGGAGCGTCCTCGTCGTTGGCGATGCAGATGTCAACGAGCGGCAGGAGTTCCTTCATGGTGGCCTGCGACTTCTCGGGCGACCACATCTTGCCGCGATAGTTCACGTCGCACACGGTGGTGATGCCTTTGGCGCGGCAGGCGGTAAGGGCATCCTTGCAGGCGGCGGCCATCTCGTCGGAGACGGCGGGCGTCACGCCGGAGAAGTAGAAGACATCGATGCCCTTGAGGATCTCGTCCCAGTCAAAGACGTCGCGCTTGGCCATGTTGATGGCAGAGTACTTGCGGTCGTAGACGCAGCCGTTGCCGCGCTGCGAGGCGCCGACCTCAAACACATAGGAGCCAAGACGGTCGCCCTGGCGCACGACGCGCGAGGTATCGACGTCGTAGACCTTCAACGAACGTAGGGCGCACTCGCCCAGACGGTTGGCCGGGACAACGGAGACGTAAGCTGCCTTGTCACCCTGGTAGGCCAGGGAAAGCGCGGTGTTGGCTTCGGCGCCGCCGTAGCGAACATCAAACTCGGTCGCCTGCTCAATGCGCAGATGGTCTTTGGGCGAGAGCCTCATCATGATCTCGCCGAAGGTAAGAACCGTTTTACCCATGGTCGCGCAGCTCCTTCTTACTCGTGCGTACACCTTTGATATGGCGTTGGCACGGAGGTGCCAAGACGGTAGGGTACATCTTTGCACCTCCGTGCCAACGCTTGCCGAAATCGGTTTACGAAATCGGTTTCGTTTCGAGTTGTAGTATACTCATCTACAACGTTTTGCAAGCGAGATTTTTAAAAAAATGCCTAAAATGGCTCAGACTGCTGACAATTGGGAAACGGGGTGCGCTATGGCGCAGATGAGGATTAAGGACATTGCTGCCGAGGCGGGCGTGAGCCCGGCCACGGTCTCGCGCTATCTCAACAACCGCCCCGGGCAGATGACCGAGGAAACCCGTGCCCGCATCGCGGCGGTCATCGAGCGCACTGGCTATCGCCCGCGTGCCGCCGCGCGCAACCTTCGCAGCTCGCGCACCAACCTCATCGGCGTGATCCTGGCCGATATCGCCAACCCGTTCTCGAGCGCCATGCTCGAAGGGCTTTCCGCCAGTGCCGCCGCGCGCGGCTGCTCGCTCATGACGGCCATTAGCGGCAACGACCCCGCTAAGGAGGCAGAGTCGCTCACCAGACTTATCGATGCCGGCGTGGACGGCCTGGTCGTCAACACCTGTGGCGGCAATGACGAGGCGATCGCCGCGGCTGCGGGACGCCTGCCCGTCGTGCTGCTCGACCGCGATGTTGCCGACGGCGGTGTCGATCTGGTGACCTCCAACAACCGTGAGCTGGTCGCCGGCCTGGTAGACGCCTTGGCCTCTGCGGGCAGCGAGCGCCTGTGCCTGCTCACCGAGGCAAGCGACGACAGCCCCGTGCGTCGCGAACGCGCCGAGGCGTTTGCCGACGAGCTCTCGCGCCGCGGCTTGGCCGGCGAGGTCGTCACCTTGGCGGACGGTGGTGTCGAGGGTGTCAGTCGCCTGGACGAGACCATCCGCGGCTATGCGGGTAAAAAGCTCGGCCTCATTGCCGTCAACGGCTTGGTTTTCCTGCGCCTGACCGAGGCGCTGGCGCAGTTGGGGCCCTCGTTGCCGGCTGGGCTCAAGATTGCGACGTTTGACGATTACCCCTGGAACCACGTGCTCTTTGGCGGCGTGACCACGGCCGCGCAGGATACCCTTACCATCGCCGAGCGCGTAGTCGAGCGTCTGTCCGAGCGCATCGACGTCGTTACCACTACGGTGGGCGATGCCGCAAAGCTCGCCCCCAAGCGCATCGAGATCCCCGGCCACATCGAACACCGCGCCTCGACCTCGCGCTAGCCCCTCGTTCGCAACGGCCTCCGCGCACACGTTTTTTGAGCGCTTGATACGCTTTAACCCTGCGGAAACATTTTTCTGCGATAGTATCTGCGATATAGACCAGTCGAAACCCGCCCGAAAGAAAGGGGAGCGACATGAACCAGCAGAACATCGATTACGTACTCCGCTCCGTAGAGCAGCGTGACATCCGCTTTGTGCGTCTGTGGTTTGTCGACATTCTCGGCCGCCTCAAGAACTTTGCCATTAGCCCCGAGGACCTCGAGGTCGCTTTTGAGGAGGGTATTGGCTTTGACGGCTCCGCCATCGAGGGCTTTGCCACGCCCGAGGAAGCCGACATGCTGGCGTTCCCCGATGCTTCGACCTTCCAGATCCTGCCGTGGCGCCCGAGCCACAACGGCGTAGCCCGCGTGTTCTGCGATGTGTGCACTCCCGATCGCAAGCCGTTTGCCGGCGACCCGCGCGATGCCCTGCGCCGCATGTTCCGCAAGGCCGAGAAGGCTGGCTATCTGCTCAACGTGGGTGCCGAGCTGGAGTATTACTACTTCCCCGACGAGCACACCCCCGAGCCGCTCGACAACGTGGGCTACTTCGATCTTTCGGTGAGCGATGCCGCCCGCGACCTGCGTCGCAACACGGTCCTCACGCTCGAGAAGATGTCCGTGCCCGTGGAGTACACCTTCCACGCCGCCGGCCGCTCGCAGCACGGCATGAGCCTGCGCCACGCCGAGGCTCTGAGCATGTCCGACGCCATCACCACGGCCAAACTCATCATTAAGCAACAGGCCTACGAGAGCGGGTGCCACGCCTCCTTTATGCCCAAGCCGTTGGCGGGCGAGGACGGCAGCGCCATGTTCCTGTGCCAGTCGCTATTCGACCACGACGGTAACAACGTGTTTTGGGGCGAGGACGACGAGAAGTACCATCTCTCCGACGTCGCCAAGCACTACATGGCCGGCATCCTGGCGCACGCGCGCGAGATCAGCGCCATCACCAACCCCACGGTCAA